>CAIRMO010000016.1 GCA_903879705.1 uncultured Candidatus Competibacteraceae bacterium
GAATTTTATTAAAATATACCGTATTGCATTGCAGCAAAAAATAACTCAATTAATTGTTTTTATTTAACTATTCTACCCCGGGAACTCCCAAAGAGCCGACAAGAAGCCGCATTTGCGAACATTGCTGAAACACACACGGAGCCCATTATGCGCGTCCTGATTGTGGACGATGTCCCGGACAATATTCGGGTATTAAGCCGGATGCTGGTCGATGACGGACATCAGATCTCCGCCGCCACCAACGGTCGTCAAGCCCTGAAACTGGCGGCCTCCTGCGCTCCGGATCTGATTTTGCTGGACGTGATGATGCCGGAGATGGGCGGCTATGAGGTGTGCGCGGCGCTCAAGGCCGACCCGCAGCTCGGCTCGATCCCGATCATCTTCGTGACTGCCCTGGCCGATGTCGAGGATGAAACCCGTGGTCTGGGCCTGGGGGCGGTGGACTACATCACCAAGCCCTTTAAGGAAGCCATCGTCAGGGCGCGGGTCAGAACCCACTTGGAACTCAAGCGCCAGCGTGACCTTCTCCAGCAACTATCCCACGTTGACGGCCTGACCGGCATCCCCAACCGGCGGGCCTTCGACGAACGGTTAGAGCAGGAATGGCGACGGTCGGTCCGCTTCGGTGAACCGTTGGCGGCGGCGATGATCGATGTCGATCATTTCAAGCAGTACAACGATGCCCGCGGTCATCTGGCCGGTGATGACTGTCTCCGCCGGGTGGCTGACGCCTTGGCTGAGGGGCTGATGCGGGCGGGGGATTTCGTGGCCCGGTATGGCGGGGAGGAGTTTATCGGCCTGATCAGCGGAGTAGACGTTGATGGGCTAGCGGGGGTGGTCGAGAAACTCCGGGCGGGGATCGAGGCGCTGCGGATTCCCCACGGCGCTTCGCCGGTTTCCCCTTGGGTGACCGTCAGTGTCGGGGCTGCGATCTGCCGCCCGACGCAGGAGACGCTGCCATCCAATCTGGTTGAGGTGGCCGATGGCCAGTTGTATGCGGCGAAGCGGCTGGGCCGCAACCGGGTCAGCCTGAGCAACGCCTGACCCTTTTTTTGGGTGCCGCAAGCCCCGGCGTTTAGGCCGGGGATAGGCGCTTGTTTTTAATGGTTGAATTGTTGCAAATAGGGGTTAACATCGTTCGTGGAAGTACTACGGTGGGGCACACCGAATGTTAAGCCTGTGGCGTTTGAGTCAGTCTCCTGCGGTTAATCCAACGGAGCATCGGACGATGAACCAGGAACCAGGAACCTGGAAGGCGACCACCAGGACCCCCCGTCCTTTAGGGCGGGGAGGATGTCAAGCCTTGAACCTTAAACCGAATAGGGAGTGCGTGATGGCGGCGATTGATGCACAAGTCAGTACCGGGCTGATCGGGTTGGATCGGGTGTTCCGGGGGGTCATGGCCGGCGACAACATCGTTTGGCAGGTTGATAGCATTGAAGATTACCGGCCGCTGGTCGAGCCTTTTTGCCGCTATGCGCGCGAGAAGGGCCGGCGGCTGGTGTATTTCCATTTCGCCCGCCATGCGGCGCTCGTTCCGGAAGGGCCGGGAGTGGAGATTCATACCCTGGACCCTGGCGAGGGCTTTGAGCCGTTTCTGACCGCCATTCACAAGACCATCGAATTGACCGGACGTGGCGCTTATTACGTCTTTGATGGTCTGTCGGATCTGGTGGCCGACTGGTACAGCGATCAGATGCTCGGCAATTTTTTCATGCTGACCTGTCCATACCTGTATGACCTCGAAACCGTTGCTTATTTCGCCTTGGTGCGTGGCCACCATTCCTTCCATGCGACCGCGCCCATTCTTGACACCACTCAATTGTTCAACGATGTCTATCGGCATCACGGCGCGTTGTATGTCCGGCCATTGAAAGTGCAGCAGCGTTATTCGCCGACCATGCACATGCTGCATATCTGGCGCGGTGAAGAATTTGTGCCGGTCACGGATAGCGTTACGATTTCCGAGATTCTGACCCTGACCCCGTGGACCGGGCTGAAAACCAATGATCCGCGCCTGGACATCTGGAACCGGACTTTTCTGGAAGTGGAAGAGGTGCTGGAGGCGCAGCGCGATAACGTCCATTGCGCTGAATTAGCCCACGCGGTGTTGCAGCATACCTTGCGAATGACGGTATCGCGGGATGAACGGGTGATTCGCCTAGCCGAGCAGTATTTGTCGCTGACCGATATTTTAGCGATCAAGCGGCGGATGATTGGCACCGGCCTGATCGGTGGCAAGGCGGTCGGGGTGTTGCTGGCGCGGGCGATTTTGAAAAGAACGCTGCCACGCTGGAATGATCTGCTGGAAATCCACGATTCGTTTTTCGTCGGTTCGGATGTTTTTTACACTTTCCTGGTGCGGAATGGCTGCTGGTGGGTACGCGACAAGCAGAAGCACCCGGCCACCTTCCTGGATGGGGCCGAGACGGCGCGGCGGCGGATTCTACGCGGCGATTTCCCCGATTACACCCTGCAACAATTCTCCGACATGCTGGATTACTTCGGCCAGTCACCGGTCATTGTCCGCTCCAGCAGTCTACTGGAGGACAACTTTGGTAATGCCTTTGCCGGCAAGTATGACAGCGTGTTCTGCGTTAATCAGGGACCACGCGAGAAACGGCTGGAAGACCTGCTCTCGGCAGTGCGGACCATTTATGCCAGCACCATGAGTGAGCGGGCGCTGATGTACCGGGCGCGGCGCGGAATTCTGGATCGTGACGAGCAAATGGGACTGCTGGTGCAACGGGTGTCGGGTGTGCAGCAGGGCAACCTGTTCTATCCGCATGTCGCTGGGGTGGCGTTGTCGTTCAATCCCTATGCCTGGAGCGAGCAGATTGATCCGGCGATGGGCATGATGCGGCTGGTGATGGGACTGGGTACCCGGGCGGTGGATCGATCCGATGATGATTACACCCGGGTGGTGTCGCTAAGTGACCCGGAACGACGGCCGGAGAGCAATTTCGACAGTGTCCGCCAATACGCCCAAAAGCGGATCGATGTGCTGGATCTGGAAGATAATCAACTGACGACCCGGCAATTTACCGAAGTCGCCAAACTCAGTCCGAATCTGCCACTGGCGATGGTCGCCACCGTGGATGATGAGTTGGAGCGGCGGGCGCGGGAGCGCGGGATGAAAGAGGTGTTCCCGTGGGTGCTGACCTTTGAGCAATTGTTGCGGAACACGCCGTTTGTCGCGGATATGCGGGAAATGCTCAGGACCCTGCAACACGCCTATGATTACCCCGTCGATGTTGAGTTCACCGCTAATTTTGTTAATGAGACTCATTATAAAATCGATCTGGTGCAATGCCGACCGTTCCAGGTCCGCGAGGCGGGCACGATTCCCAATCCGCCAGCGTATATTGATCCGCAGCGGCTGGTGTTGGAGGCGCATGGGGCCGTGATCGGCCATAGTCGGATCGGCACGGTGGATCGGCTGGTTTATGTGGTTCCAGCGGTGTATGGGCAGTTGCCGCTGAATGACCGGCACCAGATCGCCCGGTTGATCGGCCAGATTACCCGGCTGCGCAGTCCGGATGCGGCTAAAAACCTGCTGCTGATTGGGCCGGGACGGTGGGGAACTACTTCGCCGGAGTTAGGCGTACCTGTGCGGTTCGCTGAAATCAGCAGTGCGGCGGTGCTGTGCGAGATCGTGACCATGCATGAAGGGTTGGTGCCGGACGTGTCGCTGGGAACGCATTTTTTCAGCGATCTGGTCGAGACCGATATTTTATATCTGGCGATTTTCCCGCAGCGGCAGGATAACCAGTTCAATGAAGCGTTTTTCGACCAGCAGCCCAACCGGCTTGTAGAGTTGTTGCCGAATGCGGCGGCGTGGGCAAACGGGGTACGGGTGATCGATCTGCCCAATGCCGAACATCAGGTGGTATTGCGGCTGAACGCCAATACGCTCGAACAACGGGTATGCTGTTATCTGGAAGCGGTGGGGGGAGCGGTCGAGTCGTAGCTCAGAGCGCAGAAACCACTAACCTAATATCTATCACTCCACCCGGAGAACATCCGCGATGCCCTCTGTCCTATATGAATACCAGCAGCGTCTCACTACTCCGGAAGACGCCGTTCAACTCCTCCAAAGCGATACGAATATTGTGCTAGGCGTCGCGCTGAATCAGCCGCCAGCGCTGATGGGAGCCATTGCACAACGTCTCCGCGAGGGTTCGCTGGACAACCTGCGGCTGTATTACCAAAATGCGATGCAACACATGGCGGACACGGTGCTGGCTGACGATGTCCTGCATGCTGTTCATCCCCACACTTTTTTTCTGACCGAAGTCGATCGTCGGATCGTCAAACAGCAAAGAGCGATCGGCAAGAAAATCCTGAGTTATGCGGATCGTTCCGCGTCTGACCAGTCTGGTTACCGATCCTCGCATGGACACTGAATATGTGGTGACGGAATATGGCGTCACTAACCTCTAAAGGCAAATCCACCCGCGAGCGGGCGTTAAGCCTGATCGAATTAGCCGATCCGAAATTCCGGGAAGAGTTGCTGACAGAAGCGACAAAGATGACGTTGATTTAATCACCTTAATCACTTGGGAGAACAATGATGGCTCTTGTTGAAGCTGAAGTCCGCAACAATATCGGCATTCTGACCCTGAACGATCCCGCCAAGCGCAATTCGCTCAGTGAATCGCTGGTTGATGCACTGCTGGAGGGGCTGGCGCGATTCAATGCACAGAAAATTCCGGTCATCATTCTGCGCTCGCCAGAAGGCTGTAAAGTCTGGTCTGCCGGGCATAATATCCAGGAATTGCCGCATACCCAGCGCGATCCGCTCGGTTATGAAGATCCGCTGGAAAAACTGTTGCGGGCTGTTCAGGAATATCCTGGTCCAGTGATTGCGATGGTGCAGGGTAGTGTTTGGGGCGGTGCCTGTGATTTGGTGATGACCTGCGATTTAATTATCGGCGATGACAGTTCAGCATTCGCCATTACCCCCTCGAAACTCGGTATCCCCTACAATATCACCGGCGTTCTGCATTTCATGAATCGCATGCCGCTCAACATCGCCAAGGAGATGTTTTTTACTGCCAATCTGGTTCCGGCAGAACGGGCTGAGCAAGTCGGCATTCTCAATCATCGGGTTCCGGCTGCGGAGTTATTTGACTTCACCTTTAATCTGGCTAAACAGATCGAATCGCGGTCGGTGCTGTCCGTGCAAGTGATTAAGGAACAATTCCGCATTCTGGCCGGAGCGCATCCGCTCTCACCCTCGGTGTTTGAGCGGATTCAAGGTTTGCGCCGCAAAGTTTATGACAGCCAGGATTATCAGGAAGGCATCCGGTCTTTTCTGGAAAAACGTCCACCACAGTTCAAAGGTGAGTGAGTTTTTCCGCTTTTGAAGTGGCTTGCTGTCAGTTCAGCGAGTTTGATGATGCTGGAAGCTTAAAGATATAAAAACTGGATCTGAGTTAAAAGGAGGATTCCTGCTACGCCCCCAGATACGCCTCCTTAACCCGGGGATTGCCTAATAACTCCCGCCCGGTTCCGGCCAAGGTGATTGCCCCGGTTTCCAGCACATAGGCGCGGGCGGCGATATGCAACGCCATATTGGCGTTTTGCTCCACCAACAGCACGGTGACCCCGGTTTGATTGATATCCACGATAATCCGAAAAATCTCCCGCACCAGCCGTGGAGCCAGCCCCATTGACGGCTCATCCAGCAGCAGTAACCGCCCCCGGCTCATTAACGCCCGACCGACCGCCAACATCTGCTGTTCGCCGCCGGACAGTGTGCCGCCAGGCTGATCGCGTCGTTCCCGGAGCCGGGGGAATAGAGTAAACACCCGGTCGTAATCAGCGTTAATCTCGCCTTTATCAGAGCGTTGCCAAGTCGCCAGTTGCAGGTTTTCCTGCACAGTCAGATTGCCGAAAATGCCGCGCCCTTCCGGGACATGGGTGATGCCGCGTCCAACGATTTGATGTGCCGGGACTCGCCGCAAATCCTGGTTCTCGAAGGCGATAAAGCCGGTGTACGGCGTCAACCCGGAAATGGCCCGCAGAATTGACGTCTTACCCGCACCATTCGCGCCGATCAGGGTCACGATCTCACCCTTCGGCACACTGAACGAAACGCCATGCAGCGCCCGGATGCCGTCGTAATGCACTTCCAGATCGCGCACATCCAGTTGAATGGCTGGCGATAGGTTAGTCATCCCACCGACTCCTGGCCTAAATAAGCCTCCAGCACTTTGGGATCATTTTGAATGGCCAATGGTGGTCCTTCAGCCAGAGTTTCACCGAAATCCAGTACCTTGATCCGTTCGCAAATACCCATCACCAGTTTCATCTGATGCTCAATCAGCAGAATGGTCAATTTGAACTCGGTGCGAATCCATTGAATAAACTCCATCAATTGATCGATCTCATTGGGATTCATTCCCGCCGCCGGTTCGTCCAAGAGCAGCAGTTCCGGGTCAATCGCCAGCGCTCGGGCAATTTCAAGTCGCCGTTGCAGGCCATAAGGCAGATTCTTGGCCGTTTCGCCAGCCAAATGCTCCAGTTTGAAAATCCCCAATAAGCGCCGGGTGTTATCAATGATCCGCTGTTCTTCATGGCGATAGCGGCCAATATGCAACAGCGCCTCCAGCGGACTGTAATTGGCTTGGGCGTAATGCGCAATCCGCACGTTATCCAGTACCGATAAATCCCGAAACAGCCGGATATTCTGAAAAGTGCGGCCAATTCGCAATGCCGTAATTTGATGCGGCGTCAGGCCCACTAACTCGGTACCCTTGAAACGAATGCTGCCTTGGGTGGCCTGATAAACCCCGGTAATCAGATTAAATATCGTAGTTTTTCCGGCACCGTTGGGACCGATAATCCCCATTAGTTGCCCAGCCTGAAGATCAAGATTGAAATCGGCGACCGCGCACAAGCCGCCGAATAAATGCCGAACCTCTGTTGCCGCCAGCAACGTCATAATTTTTCTCCCCGCGTGTTGATTCGACGATGCGCATCCCGATCCCGTCGGGGAATAAAGCCACGAAACTCACGCTGGCCCATCATTCCGCGTGGCCAGTACAACATCACCAGCACCAGCAATAAGGGCATGATCACCATCCGCCACACGCCCAGATTCTGGATGATGTACTGATTCAGCGGATCGAAGACAAGATCGGGTAGCCAGTTCAGCAGCGCCACCATCGTCGAAGGCCGCAACAATTCCATTAGCGCGGTGTAAGCGGTTGCGCCGAGAATGGAACCGCCAATTGAGGCAATTCCGCCCAGATAAACCATGATCAACACATCAGTGGTTTTGATGATGTCGAAGACCCGGGGACTGATAAATTGCAGCAAATGAGCAAACAAGGCTCCGGCAATTCCGGCGCAGAACGACGACAGCATGAAGGCCAGAAATTTGACTCGTTTGGTATTCACGCTCATCAGATCACTGGCGATTTCATCTTCGCGGATCGAGAGAACGCCGCGCCCATATTTGGAATAAACGAAGTTGCGGATCATCCATACCGTCGCTACTGTCCAGAAAAAGACCCAGGGCAGCGTCGTCAGTCGCTTAATGCCGGGAATGCCCCGTGGCCCGCCAATGTAGTCAATGTTTTCGATCACTGATTTGACGATCATCAGAAAAGCCAGGGTAATGATCGCCAGATAATCACCACGAATCTTGAAAGAGGGCACCGCCACGATGAGTCCCATGATGGCCGCTACGATGCCGCCGGTCAGCACCGCCAATGGGAACAACACGGGGTAAGCCACGACGGGCAAGACTTTCATGGTCAACAGGGCGGCAGTATAAGCGCCGATCGCCATGAATCCGGCATGGGCCAGTGAAAACTCGCCCATATAGCCGTTCACCAGATTCAGGCTGACGGTCAGGATGATATTAATGCCAATGTACATTAGCACTAACTGAATATATTTGTTCAACCAGTTATATTCGGGAATGGCAAAGGCCAAGCCGAGACCGATCAGCAGCAGCGTCGGCACTAACCAGGATTGATCCAGTAACCCGTCCCAAGCGTCTTTCAACAGGGCGCTCATACTTTTTGCGTCCGTGGCTTACCGAGAATTCCGTAAGGCCGCACCACAATCAGCAGTAATAACAGCGTGAAAGCGACAAAATCGCGGTAGGTTGAGGGAAAGAAAGCGGTGACCATGATTTCCACTCCACCCAGAATGAACGCGCCAATCATTGCCCCGCGAATGTTGCCAATCCCGCCGACGACCGCCGAAATAAAGGCTTTCCAGCCAACCATGATGCCCATATAGGGATCAATCACTGGATAAGCCAGGGCATACATGGTGCCCGCAGCGCCCGCCAGACCCGCGCCAATCGCAAAGGTCACGGAGATGATTAAATCTACCGGCACGCCCATGAGTGGCACGAAAGTTTTATCCCAGGAAATGGCCCGCATCGCCATACCCACCGGCGTGCGATGGACGATATAATCGAGTAGAAACATCAGGCCCAGCGACAGGAAAATAATAATGACCTGTAGCGACGACAGCGACACTCCGCCCATATCCCAAGTCACATTTTCCAGCAGGGGCGGGATGTGTTTGGGATAGGGAGCCAGCGCCAAGGTGAAGTTCTCCAGAAACAGGCCCAGTCCGAGCGCGGTAATGATCGCTGAAACCCGGGGCGCATTCCGCAGTGGCTTATAAGCCAGCCGTTCCAGTAATGCGCCCACCAGCGCCGCGCCAATCATGGTCAGCAGCAGCGTTGGCACAAACGGCAACCCTAGATAGGTCGCGGCCAGAAAACAGAAAAACGCCCCGACCATAAACACATCGCCGTGGGCAAAGTTAATCATGGTCAGAATGCCGTAGACCATCGTATAGCCCAGGGCGATCAGGGCGTAAATACTGCCCAGTTGCAAAGCGTTCAGCATTTGCTGAAGCCAATAAACAATGCCTTCGCTCAAGCCGGTAACCTGTCGTAATTCGGGTCAACAAAGAAAAGCGGCCCAATGAATGGGCCGCTTCGCGTGAGGTCAAGCCGTACCCTGAATGACTCAGGGATTGGCGTTGGTGAAATAGGTGAACTGGCCGTCCTTGATTTGCAGAATCACCGCGCTCTTGATCGGATCGCGGGAATCGGCCCGGAACTTCATGTCGCCCGTTACGCCCTTGTAACTGGGCAAGGTGGACAGCGCAGCGCGAATCGCTTCACGATCAGCTTTACCGGCAGTCTTGATCGAGTTGAACAGCAACCCGAACGCATCATAGGTCAGCGCCGCGACGTCATCCGGCTTGGCCCCATAGGCTTTCTCGTAGTCGATAATGAACTTCTTGGCCACCGGCGCGGCGTTATCAGCGGCGTAGTGGGTGCTGAAGTAATAGCCATTCAGATCGGCACCGCCCAGTTTCAACAATTCTGCGCTGCCCCACGAGTCGCTGCCAATGAACGGGGTAGTAATGCCCAGCCGCTTGGCCTGTTGCACCTGCAAGGGCACTTCGCTGTAATAGTTGGGCAGAAAAATCACATCCGGTTTGGCAGCCTTGATCTTGGTGAGCTGGGCCGAGAAGTCCTTGTCATTAGTGGTGTAGGTCTCAAAAGCGACAATCTTGCCGCCGAGCTTTTCGTAGTTGGCCTTAAACACCTCGGCGATGCCCTTGTTGTAATCCGAAGCCACGTCATACAGCACGGCGGCCTTCTTGGCTTTCAGCTTTTCCAGTGCGAACTTGGCCAGCACTCCGCCCTGAAACGGATCGATGAAGCAGGCCCGGAACACATACTTTTTGGGCTGGTTGGTGTTGACATCCAGCGTGGTCTTGGGATTGGTCGACCACGGCGTGATCAGCACCGTTTCATTACTCTCAGCGATTTCCGAAGCAGGAATCGCGTAGCGGCTGGCATTGGGACCGACAATCGCCAGCACATCATCCTGAGTGATCAGCTTCTGAGCGGCGGCAGCGGATTGTTCAGCCTTGCCGGCGTTATCCTCGACCACCAGTTCTACTTTCAGCTTTTCCTTGCCGACTTGCAGACCGCCAGCGGCGTTGATTTCCTTGACCGCCAGTTCCGCAGCATTCTTGCAGGAGGTTCCCACCGCCGGCATGTCGCCGGTCAGTTCGGCGATCACGCCCAGTTTCAGGGTTTTCTCGGCGCTCCAGGCGGAGACGCCCACGGTAACCAGCACCGAAAACAACAGCAGGGACAGCGTTTTTCTCATCAGGATTCTCTCCAGAAGTCGTTGGGAAGGGCCAGGGCGCGGGTTGACCGTTCAATCGCCCGCCCTGATTATATATTGCTACGGTGGTTTGCACGCACCGCCGCCTATCGCGCTAAGCCTCTGGCTTCCCACGATGGCGCAATGATCTGGTTGGAGCGCTTGCGGCAAACCTCCTCCAGCTCCTTGATCAGGGTCTCCATGCCAAACAGCTTCTCCACGATGGTCCGGATGTCGCGCAGAGTGAAAATGACATCCACATCCATTTCCAGATATTTCTCGCGCTCGATCTGTTCGGCCTGTTCGATTGCGGCCTGAATGCTGTCCGACTTTTCCACTTGGGTCCCCAGCAAGCGCATGAACACCCGCAGTTTTTGCCGTTGCTGGGACAGCCATTCGTTATAGAGGTAGAGCAGTTCATAGCCGTCCTCGATGGAATAAGCCTTGTAACGGAATTTGAGCTTGATATCGTCGAGCGTACTGCGCCGCATGACGTTACCGGCCTTCCAGTCATCAATGGTGTGCTGAAATTCCACCGGCAGAAAATCCACCCCGGCCTGAATCCGGTTTTTAACGTAGTCCAGTTCCTGAATCTCCTTTTCCACTCCTTCATCCATGGATCGTACTTGCTGATGAATGGCCTCAGTGCGGGTATAGGTTGGTTTGTCGGACGGAGCTGGCTTGCCCGGGGTTAGCGGGGAAACCACCGCCAGCCGGCTACCTTCGCGCTCCACCTCAACCCATTCAGCAATGGCATCCTCTACCGCCCGCAACCGCCCTTCCCGCTCCTCGGCTTCGCGCCGCTCCTCGGTCGCCCGCCGCACCTGTACCCGTTCAGCTTCGGCTTGCTCCGCCGCCGCCCATTCGGTGATCGCCTGTTCGACTGCCGCCTTTTCCGCTATCGCCCTCTCGGCTACCGATTTTTCCATCGCCGCCCGTTTCACGGCCATCCGCTCCGCCGCCGCCCGCGCTACCGCCACCTTTTCTGCGATGACCTTGTCCAGCACAGCCTTTTCCGCTGCGACTTTTTCGGCTACTGCCCGCTGGATCGTCTCCAACGGTTCCCCAGACCCCTCCTTCCACTGCCGGACATAGCGAACCAGCAGTACGCCAGCCAGCGTTGCAACGATCAAGAAGATCCCGCCGGTCAGTTGCCAAGTACTCATTACGGTGTTTCTCCATCGGTTGAATCGGTCAGGCCTCTTCGCCAAACAACTCCAGCAGGCGCGGTAGCAGTAGCGCCAGTTCCCCGGTCATCAACGCAAATTCAGCATCAAACAACGCTGCCGCCGAATCTGCGCCATCCCGCAGTGATTCGTGGACCACGTCAAGAAACTGGAGCCGGCGGATCACCAGCATCTCGTCCAGCACAAAGGCGACCCGCGCATTCCAGATCAGGCCCATCCGGGTAACCTGCTTGCCGGCGTCCAGATGGGCGCGGATCTCATCGCCGGTCAAATCCTGGCCCCGACAGCGCACTACTCCACCGTTCTCGCCACCTTCCTGCAACTCGCAGACATCGCCAAACGCCAAGTCTGCCGGCGCTTGCCCCGCCACCAGCCAGCCGGTCATCACCATCGCCGGGGACTGTTTGATCCTGGGCGGGGCGATGGGCAGCGAATCCAAGGTCTTGCGCAAGGTTTCGGTGAGTTCCTCGACAACTCGCGGACTGGCGCTGTCCACGACCAGCCAACCGCCCGCCGTATCCAGATAGGCATAGCTGCGCCGGCTACGGGTCAAGGCTCGCGGCAACAATTCATGCACCAGTTGTTCGCGCAATTCCTGCTTCTCGCGCCGCCGCACCGATCGCCGCTGGTCGTCTTCAATGACAGCGACCTGTTCGGCCAGCTCCTGATTGATCACGATGGCGGGCAACACCTTTTCTTCAATGCGAAGACAGAGCAGCCATCGTCCGGCGGTCGCATGGATCAGGTCCCGCGCTTTGCGGCCCAGCGGCGCAGTCCAGCCGACGGAACTGGGTTGATGGCTGGGGCAGGGTTGAAAAACCCGCTGTTCCAGCCTGGCCGCCAGCGCCTCGGCGTCCAGCGGCAAGGGTTCAACCAGGCGAAACAGCGTCAGATTTCTAAACCACATCAGCGAATGTCCATAACGGTGAAAGCGCGGATTATCCGCGAATGCCCCGAAGGCGCAAGCCGGCGCGGCGGATGGACCCGGCTAAGGCAAGGCGCAATGAATAGTGTCTGGACGGAAACTTCGGAACCACACCGGGTAGAACCACACCGGGTAGGGCGGGTTAGGCGTAGCCGTAACCCGCCTTCAGTGGCACCGGCCAGAACGGCGGATTACGCTTCGCTAATCCGCCCTACTGGGTACCCGCTGGGCGGTGTTGGAGTCAGGCGTAGTGGGGAATATTTATTGCCCCTTGCCTAAGAAGACTGTGCGCTTTTTTCACCTGATCATCTGCCCGGACTCGTCGCTTTTGCCCGGAGCCAGCGACTTCGCCAGTCCGACCAGGCTCAGGAATTCACCCCGGTAGCCGTAGGAATCATCGCCCCGCGCCGTGCGGGCGAGCGTTTGTACCTGGTCATAGCCGAAAGCACCGGTGTATTTGCCGCCGCGCAGCAGTTGCCCAAAGCCCGCTACTGCGGCGGCGAACCGGAACCGGTTGCTGGTTTCTTGCCAGTCCTTGAGCGCCTGCTCGCGCCGAATCGGCCATTCCAGCAATTGACTGGTCTCGCTATCAGGCTGTTTGTACCGCAGCCGCAGAAAGGCGATCTCGGCGTTCTGCGGAGCGGCGACTTCAGCGGGTTTGCCGTAGCGCAACGGTTCGGTCAATGCGCCGCCACTGTCTTTCAGTGCGATTTCATACAGCGCCGTGACCGTGTGACCGGCACCAATATCACCGGCGTCTACGGCGTCGTTGCTAAAGTCTTCACGCTTCAATACCCGATTTTCGTACCCGATCAGCCGGTATTCCTCGACCAGCGCCGGGTTGAATTCGATCTGAATTTTCACATCTTTCGCAATCGTCAGCAGAGTGGCGCTCATCTGTTCAACCAGCACCTTGTTGGCTTCTTGCAAGGTGTCAATGTAGGCGTAGTTGCCGTTGCCGGCATCGGCCAGTTGCTCCATCAGTTGATCGTTGTAATTGCCGCCTCCAAAGCCCAGCGTGGTCAGAGCAACGCCGCTTTTGCGCTGGGTTTCCACCAGGTTTTTCAGCGCCTCGAAGTTGACCGTGCCCACATTGAAATCACCGTCGGTGGCCAGAATCACCCGGTTGACGCCGTCTTTCACGAAGCCCTCGCGGGCCAGGTTGTAGGCCAGTTGAATACCGGCCCCGCCGTTGGTGGAACCCCCTGCGCTCAGTCGATCCAGCGCCACTTCGATTTTCGCTCTCTGGTTGCCGGAGGTCGGCTCCAGCACCACCCCCGCCGCGCCGGCATACACCGCAATCGCCACATGATCTTCAGGTCGCAACTGCCGGGTCAACAGTTTCAGCGCCGGTTTGAGCAGACCGAGCTTGTCAGTCGATTCCATCGAGCCGGACACATCCACCAGAAACACCAGATTAGCCGGCGGAAGCTGCGTCTTGGGCACGTCGTAGCCCTTGATGCCCATCGCCAGCAGCAGGGTTTTCGGGTTCCACGGGGTCGGCGCGAGTTCGGTGCTGACCCGGAACGGCGGCTGGCGGCTGTCCGGCAGCGGGTAGTCGTAATCGAAATAGTTGATCAGCTCTTCGATTCGCACCGCGTCATGCGGCGGCAACTGGCCCTGATTGAGGAAGCGGCGGACATTGGCGTAAGCACCCGTATCGACATCAATGCTGAAAGTCGAAACCGGCTGCTCGGCGGCACGTTTGACCGGATTCTCCTCCTGATGGGCGTACTGCTCGCGGTCGGTCGGTTCGCTGGCGGCGCGAATGGCGTCGAGCGAGACCGCTGGCGAGCGGACCGACGGCACCGTTGACAGGTTGCCTTTGTCCGCCCGGTTCTTCCCTCCTCCGCTGGCCACCGGTGCGGGCGAAGGCGGCGGCGGTACGGCAGCCGGCAAGGCTTCGGCGGGTCTGGCGGGCGGGCGAGCGGCTTCTTCCCGTTGCGCGGCAAGGGCTGGCGCATTAGCAGTAGCGGCATCGACTTTACTCGATTGCGGCATTGACGGCTGGTCGGTTTTCGGCGAGCAGGCCGATAACAAGGCGATAGTGACAAGCACACAACAGGACAACAGAGTTCGGTTCATCAGGATTCTCCACTGTGGCTAGGGATTCACTGGCATAAACATCGCGAGTGGGAAATAGGGGTTATTGGCGGACTGTTCGCTGCCGATTCCGGGTCGGATGTTTTGTGACAGGCCGGCAAACGGTTCGGCGCTCCACGGCGGATAACTTTATAACCCGCCAATGATCCACTCGCAAACCCGGCTTGGTTTTTGTGTAGCTTCTAGTGGATCGGCCCATTGAACTGAGTAAGGCGCATCACATCCAATACCGTAATATGCCTGCCTTTCACACTAATCAGCCCGGATTCACTCAGGTCGTGCAGCACCCGTGATAGCGTCTCTGGTGTCAGATTCAGTCGCGAAGCGATAATATGCTTGCTGGCAGGCAATTCAATGTCCATTGGACCCTTGATTGGCGCTCCCGCCAGTTGCAGCAGAAAGCCAATGACCCGCTCGGTGGAGGAGTACAGGGAGTAATTCTCTACATCCTGAACCAGGCCATGTAAATGCATACTCAATCCTGCCAGCATCCGGCGAGCGAAGGTGGTGTCGTGGTCAATCGCCGCAAAGATGCCCTGCTTGGCGATAGACAGCAGGCGAGAGTCTTCCAGCGCTTGAGCAAATACCAGGCTAGGCCTTTCCAGGAACATGATCGCTTCACCAAAGCTTTCCCACGGTCCAGCGATGGACACGACTTTTTCATTCCCCTGCGGCGAAGAAACCGCCAGTTTGATCTGGCCGCACACGACGACATAGAAACCGTTTAGTAATGCACCTTTTTGAAACAGGATTCGCCCTTTACTCAGTCCGATTTCGCATGTTCCTACCGCCAAGTGGTTAATTTCGCTCTCACCCAACCGCTGAAACAGCGGCAGATTAGCAAGTGCCCTGCCAATATCAATTTGTTTGCCCACGCCCGGTCTGCTCCTAACGCATTCAGTTGGCAACCCGGAATTTTACCGCACTCTATTTATTCAGGCTACGGTAGTTTGATGTAAATCAAGGCGCGCTGGCAACGGTTGCCGTACTTAGCACCGCGGTACAAATAACAACCGGGACTGCGGCGCAAACCCGACAACTTGCTTAAGGAGCAAACCATGCCATATCCCCGCCTAAAACGAAAACAAATCGCGGTCATCCTAGCCGCGTTGCCTTTTGCCCTCAGCCTCGCACTGGCCGCCGATCCACCGAACGCCAAGGAAAGCCACGAAGGTGCCGATGTCAAGTACCAGGCCGGTGGTTCACCGTTGGCCGGTGCGGAAATGCACCAGAATATTGATCCCAAGGCCCCACCGATGGCCGAGGTGGAGTTCCAGAAAGGCAAGCAGATTTACTTCCAGCGTTGCGCAGGCTGCCACGGTGTACTGCGTAAGGGGGCAACGGGTAAGCCGTTGACCACCGATAAGACCTTGGCGAATGGTACCGAATACCTCAAAACCTTCATCAAGTATGGCTCGCCCGCCGGGATGCCGAACTGGGGTACGTCCGGGGAACTCACTGATGTCGAAGTGGACCTGATGGCGCGTTATGTCCAACAGGAACCGCCTACGCCGCCGGAATTTGGCATCAAGGAAATGGAAGCGACCTGGAAGGTAGTGACGCCGGTCGAGAAGCGCCCCACCAAGCAGATGAACAGCTACAACCTTGAGAACCTCCTCTCGGTGACGTTGCGCGATGCGGGTCAGATCGCGCTGATTGACGGCGACAGCAAGAAGATTATCAGCATTATCCCAACGGGCTACGCGGTTCATATTTCCCGCATGTCCGCCTCCGGCCGCTACCTGTATGTGATCGGCCGCGATGCCAGGATCAACCTGATCGATCTGTGGATGGAAAAGCCGGACACCGTCGCGGAAATCAAGATCGGTCTGGAAGCCCGCTCGGTGGAAACCTCCAAGTACAAGGGTTATGAGGACAAGTACGCGATTGCCGGTTCCTACTGGCCGCCACAGTACGTCATCATGGACGGTAACACCTTGAAACCCCTGAATATTGTCTCCACCAGGGGCATGACAGTGGACGGTGAGTACCATCCGGAGCCACGGGTGGCCTCTATCGTCGCCTCCCATTTCCACCCCGAATTCGTGGTCAATGCCAAGGAAACTGGCAAGATCATGATCGTGAGTTATGAAGACCTCAAGAACCTGAAGACCACCACCATTGATGGTGCCCGGTTCCTGCACGATGGCGGTTTTGACAGCACCGGACGTTATTTCCTGGTCGCCGCAAACGCTTCCAACAAGATCGCAGTGGTGGACACCAAGGAAGACAAACTGGCGGCCCTGGTAGATGTCGGCAAGACCCCGCATCCGGGCCGTGGCGCCAATTTCGTGGATCCGAAGTTTGGCCCGGTATGGGCGACCAGCCACTTGGGTGATGAAACCATCTCGCTGGTTGGCACCGACCCGGAGAACCACAAGGATGACGCCTGGAAGGTGGTCCGTATTCTCAAGGGACAAGGCGGCGGATCGCTGTTCATCAAGACCCATCCCAAGTCCAGCAACCTGTGGGTGGATACACCGCTGAATCCTGATGTGAAGATCAGCCAGTCGGTCGCGGTGTGGGACATTAACAACCTGGATAAGCCTTACGAAGTGATCCCCATTGCAGAATGGTCGGGGTTGGGCGAAGGCGCCAAGCGGGTGGTGCAACCGGAATATAACAAGGCGGGCGACGAGGTTTGGTTCTCGGTGTGGAGCGCGAAGAATCAGGAGTCAGCCATCGTGGTGGTGGATGACAAGACCCGTAAGCTCAAGACGGTCATTAAGGATCCGAAGCTGGTTACTCCGACCGGCAAATTCAATGTTTACAACACGCAACACGACATTTACTGAGAGGATAGGGGATTAATCATGCGTATCAAGTACCTAAGTGCGCTGGCTCTGGCGCTGTTGATTGCGCCGGCAGCGCAGGCCAGTGAGGAACTGGCTAAGAAGTACAACTGCCTGGCTTGTCATCAGGTAGACAAGAAGGTAATCGGTCCTGCTTATCAGGACGTAGCCGCCAAGTACAAGGGCCAAGCCGACGCGCCAGCCAAGCTGACCGCCAAGGTGAAGTCCGGCGGTGTGGGCGTTTGGGGTCAAATCCCGATGCCGCCCAATCCAGCGGTGCCTGATGCCGATCTCACCACACTGGTGGCATGGATTCTGGCGTTGCCGCCCGCTGCTCCCAAGTAAAGGCGAAATCTCCTCCCGCCATCCGCCGGCAATCGGCGGCGGCGGAAGGAGCGTCGGCTGGAACTCTCGTCTGGTGCGACCGATTTAATCTCAAAACAATAATATGCAGCACACACTCGCTATGCACCCTCGCCGGCGCTTTTTCAGGTTTTCACCCTTCATCACGAAACCTGGCCGCAAGGGTGTTTTCTTTTTGATGAGTGTCAGAATCGGACTGGTGATTCTGGCGCTAGGCGTTTCTGGCGTTGACTCGCTGGCGGAAGAACCGTCCCCGCCGTCCCCGGAACGGAGCCGGGAACTCATTCGCATGGTGCGGCAGGACTGTGGTTCCTGTCATGGCCTGACTTTGCGTGGCGGTCTGGGTTCGGCGCTGTTGCCGGAAGCCCTGCGTGACAAGTCGCCCGCCGGTTTGAAATACACCATCCTGCTCGGTCGGCCCGGCACCGCTATGCCGCCCTGGCAGCCTTTTTTGAGTGAAGCCGAAGCGGACTGGATCGTGATGCAACTGTTGCACGGCTTCCCGGAGGAATCTCGATGACGATGCTGAGAGCATTAGTGGGTTGGTCGATGTTACTGGTTTTGCCGCTGCTGGCGTGGGCTGGCGAGCCGGCATTGCGTGGCACCGGTGATTTAGGCGTCATTATTGAACGCAGCGCCGGGCGGATTCTCATCGTCAACACCAGCAACAACAGCATGATTAACCGGGTAGACGGGCTGGGCGATCTGTCCCATGCCTCGGTGGTGTTTTCCCGCGATGCGCGTTACGCCTATGTGTTTGGGCGCGATGGCGGGTTGAGCAAAGTAGATTTGCTGCGCGGGACGCTGGAGAAGCGCATCGTCCAGGGCGGCAACAGCATCGGCGGGGCGATTTCCCAGGACGGGCGGTTGGTCGCAGTTGCCAATTATGAGCCGGGCGGTCTCAAGGTGTTCGCCGCCGACACGCTGGAGCCTGTGGCCGATATTCCTGCCGCGTATGGGGATAGCAAATTATCGAAAGTGGTTGGCATCGCCGATCTACCCGGCCACCGCTTCATCTATTCCCTGTTCGACGCTGATCAAATCTGGATCGCGGATCTAAGCGATCCCAAAATACCCAAGATCGAGAAATTCGCCACCATTGGCCGGGCACCCTATGACGGGCTGGTGACGCCGGACGGTCGTTATTACCTGGCCGGCTTATTTGGCGAAGACGGGATCGCGTTGCTGGATACTTGGCAGCCGCAACTGGGGGTGCAACGGATTCTCGCCAACTACGGTCAGGGCGAGCAGAAACTGCCGGTCTACAAGATGCCCCATCTGCGCGGCTGGGCGGTGGCCGGCCATCACGCCTATCTGCCCGCGATTGGCCGCCATGATGTGCTGGTAGCGGATACTGTGACCTGGAAGGAAACCGCTCGTATCGCCGTGCGCGGCCAACCGGTGTTCGTGGTCGCCCGGCCGGATGGTCGCCAGGTCTGGGTCAATTTCGCCTTCCCGGACAATGGGTTTGTGCAGGTAATTGACACATTGAGCGGGCAGATCACCCAAACCTTGGAGCCAGGCAAGGCGGTGTTGCATCTGGAATTTACTCCGCGCGGTGAAGCGGTCTGGATTTCGGCGCGTGACGATAACAAGGTCGTGGTTTACGACACCGCTAGTTTCGCTAAATTGGCCGAATTGCCTGCGGACAGTCCCAGCGGCATTTTCTTTACCCCTCGCGCCCATCGTATCGGATTTTGAGATGAGTCCCGCCGACCTCGAACTGCTCAACCGCTTTCAGCGTGATTTTCCTCTGATCAGCGATCCGTTTCGAGTCATCGCCGAACAGTTGGGATGGAGCGAGACCGAAGTGTTAGCGTCACTGCGCCGGTTGAAGGACGAGGGCAAGGTTAGTCGGGTTGGGGCGGTGTTCGCCACCCGGCGGTTGGGCGTTAGTACCCTGGCGGCGTTGGCGGTTCCTCCGATGCGACTGGAAGCGGTCGCGCAACGAGTCAATGATTACCCCGAAGTCAATCACAACTACCAGCGCGAACATGATTTTAATCTCTGGTTCGTGCTGACTGCCGCCACCGCTTCGCGCTTGTGTGCGGTGCTGACCGACATTGAGGCCAAAACCGGTCTGTCCGTACTCAATCTGCCACTGCTGGAAGAATTTCACGTTGATCTGGGATTTGATTTGCAGTGCGGTGGACATAAAATCCCAGTGGCGACTCGTGCCCCAATGGCTAATCCAGAACCACACGGATTAAAACCGTTCAGCGCGCCGGATCAAGGAATTCTTGCTGCGCTGCAACCGGGCTTGCCACTGGTTAGCCGGCCTTATCACGCCTTGGCGCAAGTGCTGGGTTTATCCGAGCAAACCGTTCTGGAGCGGCTGCAACAGGGATTGCAGCAGGGCATCATCAAACGTCTCGGCATTATTGTTCGCCACCGTGAACTTGGCTACCGCGCTAATGCGATGGTGGTCTGGGATATTCCCGATACCGAAGTTAGCGCAGTCGGGCGGGCGCTGGCGATGGAATCCGGCATCAATCTTTGCTACCGCCGCCCGCGCCGTTTACCGCATTGGCCCTATAACCTGTTTTGCATGATGCACGGTCGCCAGCGGGAACCGGTGCTGGAGCGAATTGAACAAGTGCGCGCCGCAATCGCTAATCCAACCCAACAAGGATTAAAACCGCAGGGGTTGACGGCGTATCCCTATGCCGTGTTGTTCAGTGGTCACTGTTTCCGACAGCGTGGCGCGTATTATCTGCCGCTGGCAATGCCGTCGCCGCCCGCGCCTTTCCCGGAGAGCGGGGAAAACTGGCCATCGACAAGCGTTGGGGCTTTAGCATGAACGAGCTGAAACGTCGCCTGATCGATGAGTGGCAGGGCGGCTTTCCGCTGTGCGAACAGCCGTTTGCCGTAGTGGCCGAACGGTTGGAGAGCAATGAAGATGCCGTGTTGCACGCTTTACGCGAGTTGCTGGCCGATGGAGTGCTGACCCGGTTTGGACCGCTGTATCAGATCGAACGGCTGGGCGGCGCTTTTTCGCTGGTGGCCTTGCCAGCGCCGGAAGCGGACTTCGAGCGCATCACCGGTATTGTTAATGGCTTCCCGGAAGTCGCCCATAACTACCGGCGCGATCACGCCTTCAATATGTGGTTCGTGCTGGCAACCGAGACGCCCGCTGGAATCAACGATACGGTTAAGCGCATCGCGGTAGCAACCGGATTGCCGGTCTTCAACTTTCCCAAGGAACGCGAGTATTTTATTGAGGCGCGGTTTACGGTGGGAGCGGGCAAAATTCGCGGCGCTGCTTCTACTCCCCCCTCATCGCCAACCCTTCTTCCGTCAGGAGAGCGGGGTGTTTCGATCCAGGCGCTCAAACCGCTTATTCTGGCTACCCAGGCCGGATTGCCACTGACTCCGCAGCCGTATCACACCATCGCCGTACAACTGAATAGCGACGTGAAAACGGTTATTACGGGGTTGCAAGCTTTGCTGGATGCCGGCGCGATTCGTCGCATTGGAGTGGTGCCCAATCATTACCGCATTGGTTACGTCGCTAACGGCATGACGGTGTGGGATGTGGCCGACGAAGCGGTGGATGAGTGGGGTGCGCGGGTTGGAGCGCTGGAGTTTGTGACTCATTGCTACCGTCGCCCTCGTCATTTGCCAGACTGGCCCTATAACCTGTTCGCTATGGCGCATGGCGCGAACCGCGATGAAGTGGCCGCAAAGGCCGATCATATCGCTGAAGTCCTGGGCGATGCCTGCTACGCCCGCGACATTCTGTACAGCACCCGGATTCTCAAAAAGACCGGCTTGCGCCTGAACGGCTGAGGAAGACTTTACCTATGTTCCGCATTACCCAATTTATGCAGGAAGTCGCCCGACCCACGCCACTAATGCCCAAGCGTAATCCACCCGGCCCGGTGGTGATCTGGAATCTGGTGCGGCGCTGTAATCTGGCCTGCAAGCATTGCTACTCGATTTCCGCCGATACCGATTTCCCCGGTGAATTGACCACTGAGGAAGCGTTCACGGTCATGGCTGATTTGCGGCGCTTCCGCGTACCGGTATTGATTCTGTCGGGTGGCGAGCCGCTGCTGCGCCCGGATATTTACACCATTGCCCATCACGCCAAGGCCTTGGGTTTTTACGTCGCCCTGTCGAGCAATGGCACACTGATCGACAGAACCAACATCGCCCGCATTGCCGAGGTCGGTTTCGATTACGTCGGCATCAGTCTGGATGGCATCGCTGAAACCCACGACCGCTTTCGCCGCCAGTCGGGTGCTTTCGCCGCGTCCATGAACGGCATCCGGCTCTGTCGGGAACACGCCATCAAGGTCGGGATTCGCTACACCATGACCGAAGACAACGCCCACGATCTGTTGCCCCTGCTGGGATTGCTGGAACGAGAGCGAATCGACAAGTTCTACTTTTCCCATCTCAACTACGCCGGACGTGGTAATCGCAACCGCAAGGACGACGCCCAGCATCAGACGACGCGCCGGGCGATGGATTTGCTGTTTGAAATTGACTGGCAGTTAGTTCAAGAAGGCCGGTCCAAGGAATTTGTGACGGGCAATAACGATGCTGACGGGGTGTATCTGCTGTTCTGGGTCCGTCGGCGTTTCCCGGAGCTGGAAAATCACCTTCGCGCCAAACTGGCGCAGTGGGGCGGCAACGCTTCTGGAGTCAATGTCGCTAATATCGATAACCTTGGCAATGTCCATCCCGATACGATGTGGTGGCATCACTCGTTGGGCAATGTTCGCGACCGCCCGTTTTCCGAAATTTGGCCGGATACATCCGATCCACTGATGGCGGGCTTGAAAGCCAACCCTCGCCCGGTTAAAGGGCGTTGCGGTCAGTGCCAATACGTTGATATTTGCGGCGGCAATACCCGGGTGCGCGCCCAGCAACTCACCGGCGATCCGTGGGCCGAAGACCCCGCTTGTTATTTGGATGACGAGGAAATTGGCGTCACGGCGGGCGGCGAGCGGCTGACCGTGACGCCGTATCAAACCCTTCGCCGGAGTGCCGCGTGATGAGAAAAATCCTGCTGTTTGCCGGCCTGATGCTGCTGCTGGAGGTTGCGGTCAGCGCCGCGCCAGACCCCGCGCCGTTGTACCAGCAGCACTGTATTGCCTGTCATGGCGTCGACCGGTTAGGTGGGATGGGGCCGGCGCTGTTGCCGCAGAATCTGGAACGATTGAAGAAGCCGGAGGCGCTGGCGGTGATCACTGCCGGACGGACAGCAACCCAGATGGCGGGCTTTCAGGACAAGCTCAAGCCGGAGGAAATTCAGGCGCTGGCCGACTTCATTTACACCCCGCCGGCGGTCATGCCGCAATGGGGCGAAACCGAAATCCGCGCCTCGCGGGTCGAACCGTTCAAATCGGGCACCCTGCCGGACAAACCGCAATTCAGCGCCGATCCACTCAATCTGTTCGTGGTAGTGGAAGCGGGCGATCATCACGTCACGATTCTCGACGGTGATAAGTTCGAGCCGATTCACCGGTTCCCCAGCCGATTCGCGCTGCACGGCGGGCCGAAATTTACTCCGGACGGGCGCTATGTGTTTTTTGCGTCCCGCGACGGCTGGATTAGCAAATTCGATCTTTACAACCTGAAAACAGTGGCAGAAATCCGCGCCGGTATTAACACCCGCAATATCGCGGTATCGGGTGATGGGCAATGGGTGATGGCGGCGAATTATTTGCCGCATACCTTGGTGCTGTTAAACGCCGCCGATTTAAGCCTTGACCGAATCATTCCGGTCGTGAATGAGGTCGGCAAGAGTTCGCGGGTGTCGGCGGTGTATGACGCCGCGCCGCGCAAGAGCTTCGTGGCTGCGCTCAAGGACATCCCCGAAGTCTGGGAACTGAGCTACGACCCCAAGGCCGATCCGGTGTTTAAGGGCTATGTTCACGATTACAAAATGGGTGAAGCCATGGCGTTACCCGGAATGTGGACGCCACGAGTGACCCAACTCGACGCCATTCTCGACGATTTCTTCTTCGACCCCAGCTACGCCTACGTTCTGGGCGCGGCGCGACCCGCCGATGGCAGCGATCAAGCCATCCCCGGCGGCCAAGTAGTTAATCTCGACGTGCGGCGCAAGATCGCCGACCTGCCGTTGCCCGGCCTGCCGCACCTCGGTTCTGGAATCTCCTGGCGCTATCAGGATCATCCGGTCATGGCCACGCCCAATCTCAAGGAAGGCGTGGTCAGCGTGATCGACATGAAGGACTGGAAGCTCATCAAGGAGATCAGGACCGCCGGCCCGGGGTTCTTCATGCGCAGTCACGAGAACACGCCCTATGCCTGGGTGGACGCGATGATGAGCAAGGATAAGGACACGATGCAATTGCTGGATAAGCGCACCCTGGAAATCGTTAAGACGTTGCGTCCAGAACCGGGTAAAACCGCTGCCCATACTGAATTTACCCGTGATGGGAAATACGCGCTGGTTTCCATCTGGGAAAACGACGGGGCGCTGGTGATTTACGACGCGGCTACTTTGCAAGAGGTGAAGCGGCTACCCATGAAAAAGCCGGTGGGTAAATATAACGTCTACAATAAGATTACTCGCTCCGAGGGAACGAGTCATTGAGGGCGGATTTCATCCATGAACCCTGATGGATTTGGACTGAAACAGCGGCAAAAACCAACTGTGGAGAATATGTCATGATCGATACCGAACACTCATTATCGACCCCCGAAAATCTGCAAAACACTAGCCGGCGCAAATTTCTGGGCGCGGCGGCGTTGACTGGCCTCACGGGTGCCGGACTGGCGGCTGGAATGGCGACTCTTACCCAAGTCGAGGCTAAGGAAGAAAAGGATGAGCATGAGGAAGACGGAGATTCCTGCAAATTTGACGTGCCGCCAGGGCAATTGGATGACTACTACATTTTCTCCAGTGGCGGCCATTCTGGCGAAGTGCGGATTTATGGCTTGCCCTCCGGGCGCACTCTCAAGCGCATTCCGGTATTCAACATGGATCCGATGGTGGGTTGGGGCATCACCAACGAATCCAAGAAAGTGATCGGCACCAAGCCAAATGGTTCCCTTAAATACCATACCGGCGATACCCACCACGTTCACGGTTCCTATACCGATGGGACTTATGATAGTAAATATCTGTGGGTGAATGACAAGATTCATGGCCGGCTGGCGCGCATCCGCATGGACACCATGGAATGCGACAAGATCACCGAATTGCCGAATATCCAGGGTTTCCACGGGCTATTTCCCGATAAACGCGATCCGGTGGATGCCAAGATCAATCACACTACCCGGGTGTTCTGTGGTGGGGAATTTCATATTCCGTTGCCCAATGACGGGCGGGACATGGATGACTCGAAGAAATGGGCGTGCCTGTTTACCTGCGTGGATGCTGAAACCATGGAGCCGCGCTGGCAGTGCAAGCTCACCGGTAATATGGATTTGGTCGCGACCTCCTATGATGGCAAGCTGGCAGCGGCCAATCAGTACAATACCGAAGGCGGGGCGATTTATACCGATATGATGTCGGCGGAACGTGATGCTGTAGTGTTCTTTAATATTGCCCGGATCGAGGAGGCCGTTAAAGCGGGCAAGTTTATTACTATCGGCGATTCCAAGGTCCCGGTGGTGAATGGCACTAAGGACGCTAATCAAGACCCCAAGACGGCGCTGGTTCTTTATGTACCAGTCCCCAAAAATCCGCATGGCGTTAATGTCACGCCTGACGGTAAATACTTCATTTCCTCTGGCAAGTTGTCACCGACGGCCACCGTGACCGCCACCGATCTGGTGTACAAATGGTTTAACGGCGAACTGAAAGAGCCGCGCGATACCGTAGTGGCGGAGCCGGAAATCGGCCTCGGCCCGTTGCACACCGCTTTCGACAACAGGGGTAATGCTTACACCACCCTGTTCCTTGACAGCCAGATCGTCAAATGGAACATTCAAAAAGCTATCGATCAGTTTAAGGGTGACAAAAAGACTCAGCCGGTTCTGGATCGGATTGACGTGCATTATCAGCCCGGTCACGGCTACACCTCAATGGGCGAAACCCAGGAAGCTGACGGTAAATTCTTTAATTCCGGTAATAAGTTCTCTAAGGATCGGTTTTTACCGGTTGGCCCGCTGCATGTCGAAACTGAGCAGTTGATCGACATCAGCGGCGACAAGATGAAGCTGATTCACGATCACACCGCATATCCTGAACCGCACGATGCCATTATTGTTCGCCGTGATCGAGTTAAAACCCGGCAGATTTACAACATGGATGACTTCCCCAATGCGGTGAAAAACTTCACGGATAGCCGGGTGGAGCGTAATGGTAACAAGGTCACGGTCTATCTGGCCTCGGTGGCGCCGCAGTACAGCATGACCAATTTCAAGGTCAAGCAGGGCGATGAAGTCACCATCATCCTGACTAATCACGACAAGGTCGAGGATTTGACCCACGGCTTTGCCATTCCCAAGTACGACATCAACTTCATCGTTAATCCGCAGCAGACGGCTTCGGTCACTTTCGTGGCTGACAAGCCGGGAGTCTACTGGTGTTACTGCTCTCACTTCTGCCACGCACTGCACCTTGAAATGCGTAGCACCATGATGGTTGAACCCGCCTGATCCCTTTAACCGGGCGCGGGACGGGGAAAAATCCCCGTCCTGTTGCTGATGTGTGATCCTTTATGAACGCTTCATTGTCGGTTTCCCGGTATTTTATAGCGCTGGTTGTTGTGTTTTTTCTGTTCGCTGCTGGGTTATTCCCACTCATCACCGTGGCTTCTTCCTATGAAACTCCATTACCGGTGCAACTGTCGACCGACCCTGATTTATGCGCCTATGCGCCCTGCAAGGATGTAATGCCCGATGCTGACAGCTTTTCAACGCGCAAGGGTAAACCAGCGTATGTCGAGGCGTACCATAACCGGAAGTTGATCGGCTATGTATTCCTGTCCACCGACATCGTGGATATTCCCGCCTATTCCGGGAAGCCCGTAGTCACGCTGATGGGCATGGATGCCGAGGGTAAAATTATTGGAGTGAAGATTCTCAAGCACAGTGAACCTATTCTGCTGGTCGGCATCCCCGAAGGGGAATTGACCAAGTTTATCAAACAATTCGTTGGGCGCTTCGCTTGGGACAAGGTGGAAATCGGCAGGGCGCGCAGTGGCGATGGTTATATCGGTATTGATGCGATCACTGGAGCTACCGTAACCGTGATTGCTCAAAACCAGGTGGTGATGCGCAGCGCCTATGAAATCGCTAAGCAGATTGGCATTGTCAAACCTATTCCCAAACTACAGGCGAAATTTATCGGCATCCAGGAAAAATTGAGTTGGGAGGACTTAATCAAGGAAGGCAGCGTTCAGCACTTGCGGGTCATGCCCAAGGATTTGGAAATGGGCCATGGTAAGGAACCATACATCGACCTGTATTTTGGCTATCTGAATATGCCTAATGTGGGACGTAATGTTTTAGGTGAGTACAATTATCAACGATTGATGACCGATCTTAAACCTAACGAACACGCTATTTTTATTGTTGCCAATGGCAGCAGTTCATTCAAAGGCTCCGGCTTTGTGCGCGGCGGTATTTATGATCGCATTCAGGTCTCGCAAGAGATGGATACTTTCACTTTCCGCGACACCGACTACTTCAATCTTTACAGCATCGATGCTGCTGGCGCGCCGCGTTTCCGCGAATCCGGCATTTTCATCATTCGCAGCCCCAGCTTTAGCGCCGCCTATCCCTGGAGTCTGGTGCTTTTGGCTAATAAGCAGGACAAGGAAACCGGAGTCAAAACTTTCATCAATTTCGACCGGGAATACTGGCTGGCGTCGCGTTATCTGGAAGGCGGCCACCCGGAAGTCATAAAGCCTGACCCGACTTGGCTGCGGGTATGGAAGACCAAATGGCTGGAAATTGCTTTGTTTGTTGTGCTGCTGGCTGGCGCAACGATGACTCATGTCATGCGCGACCAGCTAAGCCGGTGGGCTGATCGCAAGGACAATCGTTGGGTCGCTTATCCTAAATACTTCTTCTGGATCGCCAGTATTGTTTTTGTTGGCTATTACGCCATGGCTCAGCCGAGTATTACCCATATTCTCACTTGGCTTCACTCGATGATCGATCAGTGGAAATGGGAGTTATTCCTATCTGATCCGCTGATCTTTATTTTTTGGTGGTTTATTATCATCACCGTATTTATCTGGGGCCGAGGGCTATTCTGTGGCTGGTTATGTCCTTATGGCGCATTGACCGAACTGGTTTATAAAATTTCTCGTGTTCTGGGTCTCAAACGCTTTCAATTCTTTCTACCCAAGCCATTGCATAACAAGTTGAAGTGGATCAAATATGCAGTGTTTATCGTGTTACTGCTGATGTCCTTCTATTCAATGAGTCTGGCGGAAAAAATGGCCGAAATTGAGCCATTCAAGACCACCTTCCTGGTCGGCATCTTGAATCGTTCTTGGCCGTTTATCCTGTTTTGGCTCTTATTATTCGGCGCATCGATGCTGATTGAGCGACCCTTTTGTAAATATCTCTGTCCGTTAGGTGCAGGGTTGGCCATCCCATCGACCTTCCGCTTATTTGGGCTGAAACGAAAAACGGAATGTCAGACCTGCAAAGCTTGTGCAGTTGGTTGTGGTTCACTGGCAATTGACCCGCAAGGAAAAATTGATCAGCGTGAATGTATGCTTTGTCTGGATTGCATGATTCTGTATTATGATTCCTATGCTTGTCCGCCCTTGTCCAGGGAACGGAAATATCGTGACAAGCATGATCTGCCGCTAACGCCTATTTCTCCACGGGGTTATTTCATTCCTATTCAGCCAGCAAATGATGGTAAGTCGTGAAAATGTCTGCCTGGCTGGCGCTAGTGGCTTTACTATGGATAGATGCCGCCATTGCGGGGGAGTGGGTCGTTCATTCAGGCGAATCCATCCAGACGGTAGTGCAAGCAGCCGTTGCGGGTGATACGGTTAAAGTGGAACACGGCTATTATGTTGACCATCTAATAATTGACAAGCCGCTGCAACTGCAAGGCATCAACCGCCCCACGCTTAGTGGCGATAATCAGGGCGATGTAATCCGTATCAAGTCTCCCAGTGTTGTGATCGAGGGTTTCATCATTCGTGACAGCGGCCCTGATCTCACCGCTCAAAATGCCGGTATTTATGTTGAACCCGGCTCGCACCATGTTGTGATCCGCAATAATGATTTGGTCTATAACCTGTTTGGAATGTGGCTGGAAAAAGCGAATGATCTTGAAATTATCAATAATTTGATTACCGGAAAACGGGATTTTGCTTCTCCACAACGGGGCAATGGCATTCAGCTTTACAACTGCTATCGCGCCCAAGTTATCAATAACCGGATTAGTTTTTCTCGTGATGGCATCTATGTAGACGTATCATTTAATGCGATATTTCGTGGTAATAAAATGCATAATCTTCGCTATGGCACCCATTATATGAACTCGCACGACAATATTTGGGAAGACAACGAAACTTATAATAATCGTGGCGGACTCGCCTTGATGGAAGTACGCCGGCAAATCGTCCGTAATAACCGGGCATGGAACAATTCTGATCACGGTATCATGCTGCGCACGATTCAGGATTCTGTGGTGGAAAATAATGTGGTTGCTGGCAATAGTAAAGGTTTTTTTATCTACGATGCTGAATATAACGTCTTGAAAGGCAATTTAGTCATAGGCAACCGCATCGGGGTTCATTTATGGGCTGGATCAATTCATAATGAGGTGGAAGATAACGATTTTATTCAAAACAAGGACCAGATTCGTTATGTTGCCAGCCGCAATGAAGAATGGGGGCAACATCGCGGTAATTATTGGAGCAACTATATTGGTTGGGACGCTGACGGCAATGGCGTTGGCGATATTCCCTATCAGGCGAATGATGTTGTTGATCGCCTGACCTGGAAATACCCCTTGGCTAAATTGTTATTGCATAGTCCGGCGGTGCAAAGTCTCCGATTAATCGCCCGGCAATTCCCGCTATTGCGCAGTCCCAGCGTGATTGATAACCATCCCCGGATGCGACCCTTTCATCCTGATTGGAGCGACTGGCTTGAGCAACAACGTCATTAGCAACAACGTCATTGAGATGCGCGATGTCGCTAAATACTTTGGCGACACCCGGGCAGTCGACGGCGTCGATCTGACGGTGCAAACCGGTGAACTGTTCGGTTTGATCGGCCACAATGGCGCGGGCAAAACGACACTGTTCAAGATGTTGCTGGGTCTGCTGCCGCCGACCCGGGGGGAAATACGCATTGCGGGTCAACCCGCACATGGCGAAGCGTTCCGTCAGGTGCGGCGCGGTATCGGTTATCTGCCGGAAAGCCTGGCGCTGTATGACAATCTCTCCGGGCTGGAAACTCTATGCTTTTTCGCCCGGTTGAAGGGCGCTGATTCCGCGACCTGTAAGCCGCTATTGAACAAGCTGGGATTGGGCGATGCCGCCCATCGCTGGGTGCGCGGCTATTCCAAGGGGATGCGGCAGCGGCTTGGCTTCGCCCAAGCATTGCTCGGTTCCCCACGCTTGCTGTTTCTGGACGAACCAACGAATGGGCTGGACCCGCAAGGTATTCGGGAGTTTTACCAAATTCTCCGCGAATTGCAGCAACAGGGCGTCACTGTAGTTCTCAGTTCCCATATTCTCGCGGAAATTCAATTGCGGGTTGACCGGCTGGCTTTGATGAGAACCGGAAAAATTCAGGCGTTAGGAACAGTCCATGAGTTACGTGAGGCGTTGAATTTACCGCTGGATTTTCAGTTGACGCTGCGTCCTGGCGCAGCGACGTTATTACAGCAGGCGCTGGCGAAACAACTCAGCGCCACCTTGCAACTGGATGGTGAAATTGCCCATGTCCGTTGTCCACGCTTGCATAAAATGGTGATATTGCGGATTTTAACGGCTTTGAATGATGTTATTATGGATTTACACATCAGGGAGCCTTCTTTGGAAGACGTTTTTCTCGGCTATAGCGATGCTGCCCAATGATTATACCTGTTGAATGGACGCCAATTGTCGTTATCGCCGGCAAGGAATTTTGGGACCGTATTCGTAATCGATGGGTGCTGGCGATAGCATTAGTGTTTGCGGTTTTTGCGCTGGTGATCGCTTATTTTGGCGCGGCTCAACAGGGTACGGTGGGTTTTCGGGGGATGGATGTCACTATCGCGAGTCTGGTTAGTTTGGTAATTTATTTGACGCCACTCATTGCGCTCATTCTCGGCTATGACACGATAGTTGGGGAACGGGAACGCGGCTCTTTGGAGTTGTTGCTGTCCTTGCCGATTACGCCACTGGAATTGTTGCTAGGCAAATACCTGGGCTTGGCCGGCGCACTGACTTGTTCCACCTTGGCCGGTTTTGGTCTGGCTGGCATTGCGCTGATTTGGAAACTGGGCGGTAAAGCCATCGCGCCCTACGTCGGTTTTATGGGCAGTGCTTTGTTGTTGGGTCTGGTTTTCTTGAGTATTGCTTTATTGGTATCTACCCTGGCCCGAGACCGGGTTCGCGCTAGCGGAATAGCGATTGCTTTGTGGTTTTTCTATGTGCTGGTGTATGATCTACTGTTGCTGGGAATTCTGGTGTTGAGCGAAAGCCGCTTTAATCTCAGTTTTTTTCCGATTTTACTGTTTCTGAATCCAGCCGACTTGTTTCGTATTCTCAACATCTTTGGCTTGGAAGAAGTCCGCAAATTTTATGGTTTGGCCACTATCATGCCGGCGGGTTTAGCCAGCCCCTGGTTATTGAGTGGCGCAATGGTGTTATGGATTATCGCTCCGCTGAGTATTGCGGCATGGCGCTTTAAGAGTGGAGTGAAAAGCGAATGAAAAAGCCGATTGAAATGTTATTGATCGCCGTGCTATTGGTTGTAGCGGGTTGCGGCGCTGATAAACCGGTCTCACCCCAAGAAATTACAGTAGAAACTGCGTGTGTGCTGGATGGCATGTTACTGGCGGATTATCCAGGACCAAAAGCGCAGATTCACTATGATCAGGGCGATCCGGATTTTTTTTGCGATACGGTAGAAATGTTCTCTATTTATACCCGTCCGGAACAGCAAAAACGGATTATTGCGGTTTATACCCAGGATATGGGTAAAGCGGATTGGACTAAACCGCGGGGTCACTGGATCGACGCTAAAACGGCGGTTTATGTGTCCTATAGTCGCCGGATGGGTTCAATGGGGCCGACGTTGGGTGCTTTTGCCCGTGAGGAAGACGCCCAGAACTTTGTTAAGGAACATGGCGGCGAGGTGTTCCGTTTTGATCAGATCACTCCGGAAATGACTACCCTTGATGGCGGCGTGGTGCATGATGAACGAATGTAAGGCAATCGACGTGAGTGCCGGGTTCGATTGGATAAACGGCCCACTCGTCATTCAAGTGGTTAGGCTGTATCGGGTTGCGCGGTTGTTAACGGTAGTCGCTTGCGGGGGGAATTGACGCGGAGCCGGTTTTTATACTGGCCCAGTAGCTTCAGCGTATTCTCAACGTATTCCTGCGAAGAGATTTCATCGACAATATACTGTTGTAGTAGTTTCAACCACAAGTCGTGAATCTCACAATGCGATAACTGATGTCCTCCAGCCAGTGGGCAATCGGGACAACGCGCCTTAATCAAGGCTTGGACAATCACGTTTTTTTGCCATTGTCGCCGATACTGTTGAGCGTGTGCTGTGATCCATTCCATGGCATGTGTGTTCCGTTCGTCAGGTGGAAATTTCTCGACATAATGTTCAATCGCGGTGATCTGCCGAAGTAGAAACTCGGCATCGGGTACGTTCAGAGGTTGGGTGTCTCCCATGAAACGGGTGATCAGCGCCAATATGGGATCGTCTATGATGTACATTGTTTTGCTCGTTGGCCAACGACGATAGATGCGGATCATAGCAAAAAATTGTGCGCTGCACAAAATCAAGTTTTATCGAAAGCTCTCCGAGGATTCTTTGATGGCATCTTTTTTTTTGGAAGATTTGACAGACCTCATTGAATCATAAACGGCCCTTTTAACCATTGGAAAAATCGAATGCTACTCGCTAAAACAGCTTTATTAAATTTAGGATTTCGACCCTTTTTTCTGGGTGCAGCAGTTTTTTCGATGATTTCCATTGCATTTTGGATGGGGATTTATATCTTTGCATTTCCTTTGCATGTAGGTATTTCTTATGTGCAATGGCATGCGCATGAAATGATCTATGGATTTGGCGTAGCGGTCATTGCTGGATTCTTGCTGACCGCGGTTAAAAACTGGACGGGGATACCAACGCTGCATGGATTCGGACTTCTTGCGTTGTTCACCCTGTGGGCGCTGGCGAGAATCCTGTTTTTGCTTGGAACGCCTTTTATTTTTATCGCGGCAATTTTTGACCTCTCTTTCATACTATTTCTGACCGGCGCAGTGGTCTATCCGATAGTCAAAGCCAAACAACTTAAAAAACAGTTTGGAATCCTTGGAAACCTGATTTTTCTGATGGTCGGGAACATCTTTTTTTACCTGGGAGTTGTCGGCTTCGTTGAACAAGGCATGTACTGGAGCGTCTATGGCGGGCTTTATCTGGTGATCGGTTTGATCATCATTATGGGCAGAAGAGTCATCCCATTTTTTATCGAAGCCGGTGTTGGGTATCCGGTGAAATCGTTTAATTCCAAATGGCTGGATGCCGCAATCCCTTTGCTGTACTTGGCATTTTTTATTGTAGAAGTATTCGTTGGCAACCGTTATGCGTCAGCGTTGCTATCTGCTGGATTATTCATCATGACTTCAGTCCGACTGATCGGTTGGCATACCATTGGAATCTGGAAAAAACCGCTTTTATGGAGCTTGTTCGTTGCGTTCCTGTTTATCAATCTTGGCTTTTTGTTAATCGCTTTGAGTATATTTATCGACCTGCCAAGGATTCGGGTGATTCACGCCTTCAGTTTTGGCGGTATTGGCGTTATCACCCTGAGCATGATGGCTCGTGTCACACTGGGTCACACGGGAAGGAATATTCAAAGTCCGCCCAAAGCCACAACTTGGGCTTTTGTGGTGCTCATCATGGGAGCGGTGGTCAGAGTAATTCTGCCATTAATAGCTGCCGATCATTACCTGGTCTGGATCGCAGTTTCACAAGTTTTGTGGATCAGCGCATTTCTGATCTTCGTAGTCCTCTATTCACCCATGTTGATCAAACCACGCATTGATGGCCAATTTGGCTAGTTTTCAACGATTTAGCGTTTCTCCTTTTTCAAGGGAGAGTTAGGGGAGATTTTGCGGCGACGATAGAAACTGCTTGGTGAGAGTCTCTAAATCCAGTTGTTGCAGCGCAGAAATCGCGTATTCCCAGTGGCCCTTCGGCGCATAGACCGAGGACGCCGCCTTCTTCATATGCCTCCAGCGCTGCTTTAATACAGACGGCGCGCACAGTTCCAGCCAATTGTTGTTGATTGGACATGATCAGAATTTCCTCTACACAGGTGGAACGCCGGATGATGGCGCTAAAGCGGGCAACATCTGAACAATTTTGACGGTCTCCAAACTGATCCGGATTACCTGGCCGATCAGCTTAATGATGGCTTGCGGATATTCAGAGTTATTGGGATCATTGACAATACCACTCCGGGCATCGGTTTTAAGCTGGTATTGATCGATCACCCATTCGAGAGCTGACCGGTTGCCGAGCCGATAGTCAAAGACTTCTGAAGGAACACCGTTCAACGTCAGCCAGTTATTGTAAATAATTGCCGTTCTTTCCTTAGTCAGCCGCATTTTTTTGACTTCCCAGTTATGCGGCTGGTCAGGAGCATAAATTCTTGTCAGCGGGAATTCCGGTTGCTGTTCGTAGTGAATATGGAGATTGGCCAGTTGCTTTCCGGCTTGGCTATACGACCAGAAACCCTGGGCATAAGGAATACGGGGAAGTTCACATTTCAGATTAATCGCGTATTTTCGGCGATATTCTTCGTGGTGCAGCAGGCCATAAACGTAATAGAAAATATCCCATTTATTGATGCTGACATCCTGATAATGCTGGCGGAAAGCGTCCCTTGCCCAATCGGTGAGATTTTCGTGGCGATTTTGACCGTCCTCGGTGTAAATATAGAAAGGGAAGCATTGAGAATGACCGTTTAGATGTAAGTCTGGCAAGAAAGAAGTCATCAAGCACTGAAAAGGTCTATTTTCACCAACTGCGCTTACACAAATAACTTTGTTCTCTTTTTCCGATAAACCATTTGGAAAAATAGAAGGAAAAACATAAACTCTTTCATTCATCATCCGGTCAAAATACAAATTTGATTTTACAAACGGCCTGTACAAAGAAATCCGGATATTCTTCTGGTTAAATTCAGCTTTTCTCCCGCGCGACAAAAAATTTTTTAGACTTTCACCCCAACTAATTTTGGTGTCATCGTAATTAACAAAATTATCAATATCAGGTTTTTCGATTAAGTTATTCCATTTCAAGATATGATCATTATAGACCTCTATCGTTTTGCAGATATTTCTGGCGAGTTCACTGGCGCTGAAATTATAAGTCCAAGTATCCCGGTTAGTTTTTACCCCGTTGCTGAAAGTTTTGAAGATGACGCCTTCCGCTTCCTGAACGCTGGCTTTTTGTTCCTTATTGCCGAGCGAAATGAAACTTTCAAACTCATTTTGTAATCCTTCAGTCAGCCAAATATGGTTCTTATTAGTGGCGATTTCATGCCATTCAATGGTTAAGTAATTATTGTGCTTTTCCAAAAAGTTATATTTCTGTTCCTTCCGCAAAGATTCATCGACACGGGCATAATAAAGACAAGTCGATTCCGCAAGTTGCTTTTTAACTAGAAAAGTGATGCACACACCCACTTGAATCCCGAATACATTATGCGTTGTGCCGGATAGTTTTGGATTCTTGCGGACATTACCGCCCAAATCAAGCAGGTAAAGGCTGGAAAAATCTTTGGCTAATTGCTGACGCATCCCATCAAACGCAATACCGTCCAGAAAACCATTGTTGGTGACAAACGCAATAATGCCTTGCGGTTGATTTTTCAACCGCTCGGTCGCCCAAGCAAAGGCTTTGACATACGGATCGCTCAGGGCGTTTTTGTTGGTTGCTTTAGAATTGGCTGCATAGTGTTCCGCCACCCATCGATCCACCACCCGGTATTTGCGATTCTTGTTATTGTCATTTTCATTAACCTGCCCGGCGTTATAGGGCGGATTGCCAATAATCACAAAAATCGGCGCGGCTTTCTGGCGATTGACCCGCTCAGTATTCTCCGGCGTCAGAAAGCCAAACGCATGTTGCCGATCCTCGGCCAGTTCAAAGGTATCGACCAGGCAAATCCCGCCAAACGGCTGATAATGGTCAGTCAGTTCAAAAAAAGCGTGTTCGATATTCATACTGGCGATGTAATACGGCAACAACATGATTTCATTGCAATGCAATTCACTCGCATATTTCCGCTGAATGGCTTCCGGCGTCAACTCCCGCAGAATCCGAACCATAAAATTACCCGTTCCCACAAACGGGTCGAGAATTTGCACCTTTTCCGCTGATAGCGAGCGGCCAAACTCCCGCTGGAGCAGCGCATCGACGGAGCGCACCATAAAATCGACCAGAGGCTGCGGCGTATAAACAATTCCGTGCGTATCCGCTGTTTTAACCGCGAATCCCTGAAAAAATTGCTCATAAACCGTATTTAGAAAACTCTGTTTCTCCGCATAGTTGTCAATCGATGCTGCCGTTTTTTCAATCGTGTGGTAAAAATAATCCAGCCGTTTTAAAAACTCTTCGCGTGAAAACGAGCGGGAAGTCAGCGCCGTAATCACCTGCTCAATTTCATGGGCAATCACGTTCCGGTTGATAAAATCGGCATGATTAAAAACCGTCCGAAAAATCCGCTCTGTCAATAAATGCTGAATCAGCATTTCCTCAAGCGCAGCTTCCGATAACTGGGGATTAATCGTGTCTTGGCATACCTGCAAAAATGCCGCAAACGCCTCCGTAAACTTCGGGTTCCTGCGCCGTTCTTCAGCAATGATTTTCAACAGCGCCGTCGCCAACTCCTGAACCCGCTCCTTAAAACCGGCAATCGCCGCCTGCCATTGATCATAGGCCGGTGGCTGATAGCCAAAGAACAGTTGCAGCCCGTCAATCAATAACTCCGGCGTCTGTTCATCGATCCGCGCATCAAACACCGCTTGGCCGTTCTGCCACAATACCAGCCGGTCAGGCGTTTGGAACAAAATGTTGTCCTTGGGATAACCTTCAGCAAATTTCCGGGTGATTTCCTTATTCAAATCATCCTGCCGATCCTTAGCCTCCCAAATGCCCAGCCGCAACTCGAAGCCATCCAGAATCGCCCCATCCACCCGAATCGGTCGCCGTCCCTCGCGCTGAATGGCGTACTGCTCCACCAGTTTCCAGCCGGGAATCTGATTTGCACAAACGCGCAACAATGCCGCAAACGCCGGAGCGACTGCGCCTTCATGGTGGGCCTGCGCTTGCCGCAAGGTAGCCAGTTCCCGAAAAAAGCCGCGAATGGTTTTGTGATTCGATTTGAGTCGAAGGGGCGAGATTTCCAGGTTCATCCGATTTATCCAGCAGTCTGGTGATTTTTTGAAGGGGTCCATCTGACTGGCATAGAAGATACAAATCAGGCCCGGTAAAATGAAATAAACGATCTTAACGAAACATTTTAACCTCAGTCATTGACAACATTTCGTCTAAAACATAGCATATCCATCGATGGGCGAAAGTACCCATTGCAGTTCCAATCCTGGTAATCCTGGAAATGTAGCGTTTCAGTAAGCGCAATACGGATGAATCGCTAACGAATAGGGTTACCCTTAGTCCTTAATCACGAGGAGGTCGTAAAAATGTTTAATAAGTCTTTACTATCGGCAGCGATGGTTGTGTCACTGTCTCTGCTTTCGCAAGTATCTTTTGCGGCGGGGGAATGCAAAGACGATAAGGATTGCAAAAATGGCGAAGTTTGCATATTGGCTTTGACGCCACATATATGTAAAGCGCCACAGGCCGCAGGCGCGGCTTGTAAGCGCGACGCCGTGTGCGCTTCCAACAAATGCGAGATTCCTGCGGGTAAAGACGTAGGTGCTTGTAAATAGGGTCTGGCTGAAAAGAGGGTAGGGGGTTATCGAAGCGTAACCCACCACCACTTTCATTCAGCCAAAGGCGGGTTACGGCTAACGCCTAACCCGCCCCACGCGGTACTCATTTAAGGTTTCCGTTCAGAGACTAACTATTTATTGCATTTATTCCATCATCAGGAAAATTTGCAATGTTTAATCAGCCTCTCGTCAATCGGGTATATAACAGCAGCAATTGACGCGGCAAGTCTTCGGGGTGACGGATGAGTACGAAGCTGTCCTTGCCAAACAGGTAGGGCAGATAGTCGTCCGCTTCCTGATCAATCGTCACGCAAAATGGGTGTAAACCCTCGCGACGAGCTTCCAGCAGCGCCATCCGGGTATCTTCGATTCCATACCGCCCCTCGTAATGGTCGAGGTCGTTCGGCTTGCCGTCAGTCAGCAGCAACAGCAACCGGCGAGTGGCCGTTTGCGGTTGCAGCATGCCCGCGGCATAACGCACCGCCGCGCCCATCCGCGTGTAATAGCCGGGCTTGATCGCGTTAATCCGCCCGCGCACTACGGCATTATAGCGTTCGCTGAAACTCTTGATGCGTTGCACCCGGACATGCTGGCGCTTGCGCGACGAGAAGCCGTACAGCGCAAAGCAATCGCCGGTCGCCGTCAGCGCCTCGGCGAACAGAAATAGACTGTCGCGAATCATCTCGATCACCCGGCCCCGGTTATTGACCCAGGCATCGGTGGACAGCGACAGATCAGCCAGCAGCAAACAGGCCAGATCGCGTTCCTGACGGGCCAGTTGCCGGTATAAACCGCGTTCGTAGCTATGACCGCCGCTGGCGCAATCGGCGGCATGGCGTACACAGGCATCCAAATCCAGCTCCTCGCCGTCCGGCTGGGCGCGTCGCCAGCTACGGCCAGGACGCAGAATTTCAAACTGCCGACGCAGGCGCTGGGCATCACGGCGCAAGGCCGGAGGCAACTCGCAAGGCTGGGCGCGGCGGGCCAGCATTTCCTGCACCAGACAGTAATCCGGCAACAAGGTCTGTTTGCGGTAATCCCACTCGGGCAGTTTCAGTCCAGCTCCCAGTGGCAGGTCATCCTCGCTGGCGGACGGCAGATCGAGATCAAACCGCACCCGTGAAGCCGTATTGGAGCCGTCGCGAGTCACGCTCAATACCTCCATGTCATCCGCCGCCCGCGCCGCGTTGGGTTCCGGGTCGTCGTCGGTGGGCCGGTTGACCCGCACAAACTCGGCCCAGGACAGCAGACTTTCCGCTCGGAACGGGAGCAAAAAACTGTTCTTGCGTTCCGGCAGATCGACCTGTTCAGCGCGGCGGCGCTGCCGGTCACGCTCGGTGGGACTGCTGCCGCCGCCCGGTTGGCGCTGGCCGGGGTCTTGTCGTTTGGATTTAGCCGCAGTACGGGGAGGCGCGGGATAAAGCCACAAGGACACCGGTTGCAACGGGCGGTGGGCGGCGGGCATTTCAACGACGCTGCCGGGTTCACACAGGGCTTGTCGCAGCAGATTTTCCTGCGCCGCTTCATCCGGCGGCAGCCGTTCTGGCGGGATGCGTAATTCCAGGGTGGCGGATACTAACCGCAGGTAACGGGGTTGCAGTCCGGGCAACCGGTTGAGGGCGATCAGCGTTCCCTGCTGGTTTTGTCGCCACCAGGGCGCATCGGGATCGACTTCATCATGGGCGGCAGCCAGGGCGATCAGCCAGAGATAGAGATCACGGTTTAACTCGCGTTGCGGCAATAGCGCCAATAGCGCTGGCAATTGCAGGGTTTCCCCATCCCGACAGGCCGGCGTCACCTTTTCACCCCATCCGGCGACCCGCGCCAGCCAATGCCGCCGTGCCCCATGCTGGATCGCTGCGGCGGGCGCGATGCGTAATCCCGGATCGCCGCCAAAAGCGCGAAATAACAGCCCGGCGGTTTTCTCGATGTCGGTTAAAGCAACGGCAGCCTCCGGGTAGCCACGTTGCGCCGCGCGGGTGATCAGGCGATGCCAGAGTGCGCCGACCCGTTCTTCCATGTCAGGACCAGCCCGGCGGGGTCCTGGGCTTCCGCATCGGCTGCTCGCTCACCAGCAACCCTTGGGAACCATCCGCTTGCAGCGCCTGTTGGCCAGCAATCCAGTTCAGCAGGCTACCGTCGGGATGATGCCGTTGTACGGTTTCACAGGCGTCGATGCACTGCCCGCATTGGGTGCAGGCGAACATCAGCCGCTTGATGTTGCGCGGCTTGAGGCGCATCGGGCAAACGTGGTCGCAGAACGACTGGCAACTAACACAATCACGGGCGCGCTCGCGCTGATAGCCAACCACCATCGCCCGACGATTCGTCATCCATGCCAGACTCTGAAACAGCCCGACCGCACAGGCGTAGCGGCAGAATAAATGCCGGGCGAACGTGAATTCCAAAAACAGCAGGATCGTTGCTACGCCAATAAACAAGGCTTGATTACGGGTAGGGGTCCCATGAAACAGGTTGCCGTAGACCTCCGCAGGCGGCAGCAGATAGGTGAGCAACGCCACCGCCCACAGAAGCGCAAAGACCAGCGCGAACGGGATAGCCAATAACCAATAGCGGCGGTCGGAAGGAGCGGGCGTTCCATCCGGGTGACACGATGGCCCCGGTTTCTTATCCCAGAGGCTTTGCTTGCCGCTGGCTTTACGCACCAGTTGATTGATGGTTTCCACGACCGAAAAATGTGGACACAGCCAGCCGCAGTACAACCGGCCCCAGCGCCAGGCGATGCCCAGAAACACGGTCGCCAGCAACAGAATCGGCGCGATGACCCGCAGCAGGATATTGAGCGTTATTTGCCGGTTGTCGATCTGCCCGGCCAGGTAATCGTCCAGTCCTAGCGTCCACGGCTGGCCGAACACGATCAGATGGCTTTGAATCAGATCGAAACGCAGAAGATCAAAAATTGGGGCGAACAGAAACAGGATGAAAAAACTGCCCTGATACCAGACTCGCTTGCGTTGAAAAGGCGTCATGACGGTTCAGATAAAGCTGGCATTCACCACCTCCAGCAGCGCGGCGGCGGTCGGCTCATCATCGGTCAGCGCCTCGACCAGGGCGACCCGGCAAGCGGTAACTCGATCCATGCCGCCGTGAATCAGTTGTGCGGCGTAAACCAGCAGCCGGGTACTGGGAACCTCGTCGAGATCGTGTTCCTTGAGGGCGCGGAAAGCGCCAGCAAGTTTGACCAGAGCGCAGGCAACAACAGCATCACAGCCGGTTTCACCCATGACAATCGCCTGTTCCCGCGCGGGTGTCGGAAAGTCAAAACGCAGGGCGAGAAATCGCTGGCGGGTCGAAGGTTTCAGGCTTTTGAGCAGATTCTGATAGCCGGGGTTATAGGATACGACCAGCATGAACGAGGGCGGCGCGGGCAATACTTCGCCGGTGCGTTCAATGGGCAGTACCCGTCGGTCATCGGCCAGCGGGTGCAGCACCACGGTCGTGTCCTTGCGCGCCTCTACGACTTCGTCGAGATAGCAGATCCCGCCTTCACGCACTGCCCGGGTCAATGGTCCATCGCACCAGACGGTCGCGCCGCCCTGTAGTAAATGCCGACCCACCAAATCAGCGGCGGACAGATCGTCATGACAGGCAACGGTGTGCAACGGCAGGCCGAGTCGCGTCGCCATGTGCGCGACGAAGCGGGTTTTACCGCAACCGGTCGGCCCCTTAATCAACAGTGGCAGGCAGTGGCGCCAAGCGGCTTCAAACACCGCGCATTCACCGCCGGACGGTTCGTAGTAGGGAATTTCCAAGGAGATCTTCAAAAATTCCCACCCAGAGGAGGGTGGGAGGAGGTAAGAGAGGGTTGGGGTGAGGATTATGCCGTAGCCGGCTGAACCTCGCCGGCTTCTACGGATTGCGGCTTATCCTGGGCGAAAAAGCTGTACAGATAGAGCATCAGTCCAATGAAGAACACCACGCCGGAGATCCAGCGTAGCCAATAGAACAGCGCCAATTGATCCTGCACCGCCATAAACGGTTGCGCGTTCGGAACGATCCGCTGCAACCACACTTGCAGGATACCGGAAGCGGTCAGGAACAGGGTGATGAACACCATGGAGACGGTCATCAGCCAGAATGACCACATTTCCAGCACTTGCGCCCGCTCCGGATTGGCTTCACGCCCACGCAGGATGGGCATGGCGTAGGAAATGATGGTCAGCACCACCATCACATAAGCGCCGTAGAACGCCAGATGACCGTGGGCGGCGGTGATTTGCGTCCCGTGGGTGTAGTAATTGACCGGGGCCAGCGTATGCAGGAAGCCCCACACGCCTGCGCCAAGAAAGGCCATGACACCGGTTCCCAGCGCCCATAAGGTCGCGGCCTTGTTGGGGTGTTCGCGGCGGCGGCGGTTGACCATGTTGAAGCAGAACACGGTTAAGGCGAAGAACGGCAGCGGTTCCATCGCGGAAAAGATGCCGCCCCACCACTGCCAATAGCCGGGTGCGCCGATCCAGTAGTAATGATGGCCGGTGCCGATAATGCCGGTGACCAAGGCCAACGTGATGATTGCGTATAGCCATTTTTCGATCACTTCGCGGTCTACGCCGGTGATCTTGAGCAGCACGAAGCCGAGAATGGCACCTAGAATCAACTCCCACACGCCTTCGACCCACAGATGCACTACCCACCACCAAAAATATTTGTCCTTGACCAGATTGGACGGGTTGTAGAAGGCGAATAGAAAGAACACGGCCAACCCCACCAAGCCGGTCAGCAGAATCATGCTGATGGCGGTTTTACGACCCTTGAGGATGGTCATACCGATGTTGTACAGAAACGCCAGCGCCACCACCACAATGCCCAGCTTGGTCGGCAGTGGCTGTTCCAGGAATTCCCGGCCCATAGTGGCCAGGATGCCGTTGCCGGTCATCTCCGCCAGACTCGCGTAGGGTACGGTCAGATAGCCGACGATGGTCAGTGCCCCGGCAACCAGGAACACCCAGAACAGCACATGCGCCAGCAGCGGGCTGTGCAACTCGGTTTCGGTCTCTTCCGGCACCAGGTAATAGGCCGCGCCCATGAAGCCAAACAACAGCCAGACGATCAGCAGGTTGGTATGCACCATGCGGGCGATGTTGAAGGGAATCGCCGGGAACAGAAAGTCGCCGATGACGTATTGCAGGCCCATGATCAGGCCAAACAGAATTTGCCCGACAAATAGACCGATGGCGGCGATGAAGTAAGGCTTGGCCACGGCCTGGGATTGATATTGCAATTGCATGGTTGTGGTTTCCTTTTCAGCCTTCGATGTTCGGTGGCCAGTTTTCGGTGTTGATTTCCGAGGTCCACTTCAGGAACGCGACGATATCGTCCAGTTGCTGGTCGGTGAAATGAAACTGCGGCATCTGCCGGCGGCCGGGGGTGCCCGTCGGCTGGGCTTTAATCCAGAACTTGATAAAGTCCGGGCCTCGCCGTTTATAGACATTGCCCAGTTCGGGAGCAAAGTAGGCGCCTTCACCCAGTATGGTGTGGCAACCGACACAGTTGCGGGTTTCCCAGAGGTGTTTACCGTGGATCACCTCTGGAGTCAGGTTTTCGCGATGGTCACGCTGTGGTAATCGCCAGGTGGTGTGAAAAGTGAGCGCGAGAAATAGCAGCGCCGTGAAGACGGTACCGCCATAAAAAATATTTCGCGCCATGGATTTGGTGAAGGTTGCACTCATGAAGACCTCTGCTCGGCGATGATACGATCTGCGCTAACAGCGTTCGCTCAGGTGGAAATCGTAGCTGGTGCCTGAACGAAAAGGTGGATTTCAGATGATTTCTCACCCAAGACCAGAACCAAAATGTAGTTGAACTTTAAGCCTAACTCTTTGAATAAAAGAGACACTAAAAAGTTAGTGTTCTACAGTGTGATCCTTCCAGAAAAGCGCTTTGGATGGGTTTCCGTTCAGACACGGGCTATCTTCCAGAAAGGATGGCGTTTCTTCCTTGATGAAGATCAAGGAACACTCCGACTTGACACTTTCCCCGCCCTAAAAGGCCTGCCCTCGCGAATGCGGGGGACGGGGATTTCCGACATTACGGGATGCCGGTATTAATCATTGATGCGGTCACAACTCATTGAGAATGAATCGGATGCGATGCTGATAAGTATGATCAGCTAAAATCCGCCGCCGCCCCGCTCTAGCGATCCGCACTCCAAAATCAGGTTCCTGTTGCAATCGGTGAATCAGTTCGTTCAACTCAGCCGCGTCACGGTAAACCAGAATTTCCTGTCCTGGATCGAAACAGCGCGACAGGTCAGCTAAATCATCATTTAATACCACTGCGCCGCAGGCTAACGGTTCAAAACTGCGTTGATTCAGTCCATCGTCTACATTCACCTCATTGCGGACATTCAGTACCGCGCCATAGTGTTGATAAAACCGAATCAGCGCAGGGCGGCTGATTTTATGATTTTGCACCCGATGAAACCGGTCATAGGCCAACCCCCGCCAGTCGGTGCCGATAATCCTGGCCGGCAGGGTCAAACCGCGTACTACACTTTCCCGAAACTCAGTGCGGCTAGCGACAAACAGCAGTTCAGAATGGCGTGATCCATGACCAGGCATAAATAATTCCGGGTCGACTGCCAGCGGTAAATAACAGCTCGGAACGGTAAAACCGGCTGCTTCCGCCGCAGCGAAAAACCGGGTGTCGGTAAAATACAGCCGGTCGCAGCAATTAGCCCGTTCCCGACTATCCGCCGGAAAGCGGTCGCCAATCAATCCCGCGATCACTGGCCGGCGCGGCAATCCCCGCAATAACCGGTAATGGTCCAGCGGAACCCCAAAAACTCCCGCCACGATCACTAAATCCGGCTGAAACTCGCGCAAGGTCCGCTCAAACCGGGCCAACATCCAGACTGCATTTGTTGCCGAAACATGGCCCTGCCATTTGACTCGCAACCGCGAGGCCAGCGTATCACCGTTAATGGCAAAAAACCGGGCGGGATGACCGAGCCGGACACAGGCGCGATGCAGATTTTCCAGCCACAAGACCAAACTGCCCCGTTTGCCTAACAGTAGAATACGCGCCACCATAATGACCTTTTTCAACTCATCCATTCAGTCGGATGTAGTGAACAGCGCATTATTTTGGATATACCGGGACAAACTCCAGCGGCACCGTCGTTTCCGCCTGATCCAGCAGCTTTTTCAGCTCCGGGCGCACCGGTGAATAAGCGGCGATGAAATCCGCCGCCGCTTGGGTGTTGCCTTCGCCCTCAATGGCGATCAACTTCACCAGCAGATTCTTAACCGCCGCCGTCATTTGATCGACGTCCAGCAGGAACCGTTGCTGATCCGGGTCGTAACGCAAAGCGCCCTGGTCGATGAGGAAATTCCAGGCGGAAGATCGGATGACGCCATACGCGGAACCCATGCCAAAGCGAATGGAGCGCAGCGCTTCCGCCAGGTAGCCGACATAGTGGGCAGCCAGCGCGCCAGTAACAACGCCCCTTTCCATCAAATAGGGAAGGTTATAAAGCCCGCCGATATCGGCCTTCCCTTCCTCAATCGGGGAATAATATTGGCCCATTGCTTCCCTGACCGTCAGGGTCTGGCCGTTTTTGATCACTTCGCGCGGCCCCAGGGTGTGGGTGATCTCATGCATCAGCACCCAGGTGAAATAGGCGTTCGCCTCCATCTGTTGGGCGGTGGCAGGGTCCAGAATCGCCTGGGCCAGTGGTTCGAGGACGGTGGTGCGGCGCGCCGACAGGTAATTGCCCATCATGACTTTTTTGGAACCCTTGGCGGCCAGGACCCGGGGGTCGTTGGGCAGGCTGAAAGCGACCCCTTCCATGATCGACCGTGCTTGGCCAGCGCGGCGGATGTCGTCGGCCAGAATCATCGGCGTCAGGGTGCCGGTCTGATCCGGCTTGTATTGAGGATCAACAGGCAGATTGGCCTGCAACTGCGGGATCATCGCCTTGTATTGGGCGAATTGTCCGGCGGCGGATTGATCAACGATCAGCACATTGACCTTGTAAAAGGTTTTTTGCCCGGTCAACTGGTCATCATAGGTTTCATGCGGGCCGATGCTCACATCCAAATTCCCGTCCAGGTCGAGCCAAGCCAAATCGGCAGCGTAGTAGTCGTCGGTGCGCAGCCCCTGGGCTTCCAGCCGCAGGTAATAAGCCAGCGATGGATTTTGACTGAGCGCAGCGGCTTCATCCAGCAACGCAGCGGCGGGCAACACATAGTCGGCATAAGCCTGGTGGTAGGGGACAGCAATCAACTGGTTACCGTTACGGCGCACCACGGTGTAGGGATTGAGCAGATCGGTCTTTTGATCGGGGTGGGCCACCAGATAGGCGTCCAGCTCGGCTCTGGTCAAATCCGCCGGATAGACATAGCCGCCAGCGGGGCGCAGTTGCGTGCCAACGAAGGGAGCAAATTCCCGGAACCGGTCCCAGCGCCCGTAATTGGCGTCCATCAGGTGATGCGCCGCCTGTTTATCCGGAGTGGTTGCGTTGGCGAAGCTTTTGAAAATCTTTTCGCCGTCCGGGTCGACCTGTTGCCAGAATGCTGCATCCAGATAAGCCGCTGCCTGCACGAACTTGTTCACGACTGCCTGTTCCTGATCGGTCAGCCTGGCTTGCAATGGACTGTGTGACAAGTCTTTAGGGACGAACTGGGCAGCGCGTTGAATGATATCCGGCGCAATCACCGGGTCGTTGTTGCTGGAATGATCATCATTGTCGCAGCCGCTGGCAGTGAGCAGTGCGGCCAGACAAAGAGCAAGGCCCATTGGGGATTTTTTCATGCAGGTTCTCCTTCGAGCGGGATGGAAAGTGGGTTGGGGCTACCCTTCCTCGGTAGTTTTGCTCATTTTTGTAACAAATTGAATTTTATAGGTATAAATTTTGCTCCAACACGGATCGCTGCCGAACAACAGATTGAATATCAAAGACTTTTTTGGGGTAGCGAAAGTATAGTTCCTTGGACAAGGAGGGGAATAAGGAGGTCTGGATAGGATCAGAAAAGGCTATATCATGCCGGTTTCAACCGCATCGTGACCCGGTTGTGGTCGCCAATGCGTTCGTAGGCGATATCCTGAGCATAGTTGTCGATGATGGTCAGACCCAGCCTATCCGGCGTAGGCGCGTTTTCGAGGGGATGCCCCGGTTCGCCGGCGCTGTCCACGCGCAATTCTACCGTCCGCCGCTTCTCCGAAAACGCCACGACAAAATCGATGTCCACCGGCCCAGGCCGGGCGACGTGAATCGCCAGCAGCTCTTCGGCCAGCAATTGCACGGTCCGAGCGATTTTCACGATCAAGGCGTGCTTTTCACAGAACCGCTCGATCTGGCCGAAGAGTTCATACAGGTCGAAATCAGCGCTGGCGACATGATAGCCCAGGCTGCGAACCTTGCCGATAAAGTCCCGGGTCCGTTCGCGGCGCGGCGCATCAAACAGTTCGGCGGGTGGCCCCTCCTCATAGATCACCCCCTGATCCATGTAAAACACCCGCGTCGAAACATCCCGTGCGAAATCCATCTCATGCGTCACGATGGCCATGGTCATGCCCTGTCTGGCCAGTCGGCGGATCACTGCCAGAACCTCGCTGACCATCGTCGGATCCAGCGCAGAAGTGGGTTCATCGAACAGGATGATCTCCGGTTCCATCGACAGACAGCGCGCAATCGCCACCCGCTGTTTCTGTCCGCCGGAGAGTTCGTCCGGGAAGTGATCGGCCTTCTCCGCCAGTCCCACCATTTTCAGCAACTCAGTTCCAGCCGCCTCCGCCTCCGCCTGGCGCTTGCCCCGCAATCGAACCGGACCGATGGTCAGGTTTTCGAGAACGGTCAGATGGGCGAACAGATTGAAGGACTGGAACACCATGCCCATCCGCTGCCGCAGCTTCGGTACGTTGGTGCCGGGGGCCAGAATGTCCTGGCCGTCGATCTCAATCCGCCCGCCCGACGGGGTGTCCAGCAGGTTCAGGCAACGCAGAAAGGTACTCTTCCCGGTGCCGGAGGGGCCAATGATTGAAATGACTTCCCCCTGGGAGATCTCCGCGTTGATGTCCTTCAGAACCTCTACCGCGCCGTAACGCTTGGATAAATGTTCGACCTTGATCATGCCGTTGCCCTCGCCGTGCGCCGCGCCTTCGGATTAGTCCGTCGATCGAGATCATCCAGCGCCAGACCGAGGACCCAGATGATGAGAAAGTAAATCGTCGCCACCATCAGCAACGGGAAAAACGCCTCGAAAGTGCGGCTGCGAATGATGTCGCCAGCCTTGGTCAGATCCTGGACGCCGATATAGCCGACGATGGAGGTCATCTTGACCAGCGAGATAAATTCCCCCCGATAGACCGGCAGGATGCGCCGGGTTGCCTGGGGCAGGACGATGTTCAGAAAAGTCTGCGCCGGGGTAAAGCCTATGGCGATCCCGGCCTCGGTCTGGCCCCGGTCGATGCTCTCAATGCCGGTGCGAAACATCTCGGACACATAGGCCGAGAAGTTGATGCCAAAGGCGATGATCGCCACGATCACCGGATCGATGTTGAACGAGGCGAAGGCGACATAAAAAATCAGCATGAGCAGCAGCAGCACGGGCAAGCCTCGCACCAGGAAGATGTAGCCGGACCCCAGACGCTGCCACAGAGACTGGCTGGACATGCGCAGATAGCAGATCAGTCCGCCTAGCAGGGTGCCGAATACCGTGGAAGTCACCGAGATCAGCACCGTCACCCAGAGGCCGTTGAGAATCAGTCGCCAGCGCTGTTCCAGGAAAAAATTGGCTTGGAAACTCGCGCGCAGATCGTCGAAAAAGCTGGATGCCGGGATGTTCTCCGGCGACGCCAGCAGGGCTTGCCCTGAAGTCGCAAGCGCTGATAAAGCCAGGTTGCGTTTCTGGACCAGCGCTGCCGAGCGGTCATAGTCATAAGGTTTGGAGAAATCGACCTTGGCCAGGCGTTCTTCGGTGATGGACAGCGTGGCGACGATCATGTCGATTTTGCCCACCGCCAGCGCAGCAATGAGCGCATCGAACTCCATCAGCACGATCTCCAGCCGGAACCCGGCCTGCGCCGCGAAACGCTGCATCAACTCCACCTCAAAGCCCTGATACTGCCCATCAATCAGGGCGATGTACGGCAGTCCGGTAAAAATGGACGTGCCGATCCGGAGGGTCTCGCCGGTTTTCAGGGTAGGAATAACCGGCATGACGGCGATTTGGGGATCATCGCCGAACCAGCGGTTGCGCATCTCCGCCAGGGTTCCATCGGCTTGAATCGTCTCGAGAACACGGTCGAAACGCTGCCGACGCTCATCGCCTTTGCGAAACGCTGCGCCAAGCGGGGTGTTATAGAAATCGTCAGCCAGAATCGCCAGGTCCGGATTTTCCTTGGCGATGGCGCGGATGACCAGGTCATTGTCGATGGCGACGTCCACCTTGCCGGTTTTCAGGGCCAGCACAAAATCGGCCTTGCTGTTAAAGCGGGTGATTTGGGCCAGGGGGAAGGTGTGGGTGACGTAAAGGTCCGGGGCGGCCCCGGTCATCACCGCAATCCGGCCCCGGGCCAGGTCGTCCAGGGAGCGCCAGCCATTCGCCGCATTGCCAGTTCCAGGTTGCCCTGGTTTCATCGGGACGTCTGATTGTGCAGGGGTCTGGGTGTTGCCTTGCGCATCCCCGGTCGGGGACACGCGGCTCTGCTCGCAGGACCAGAGCGTCAGGCAGGCGGCAATGAGCAACCAGACGGCTAGAACGAACGATTTTTGTCGGGCGTAACTTTGATGGATAGCGGGTATGGTCATCGTTGGGATCAATGTCGATTCGTTGGGATCAATGTCGATTTGTTGGGATCAATGTCGATTATGGGTTCGGCTAACAGCCTGGATAAAAACTAACGCTTTGATCGATACCGGGCGATTTCGGAAGCCGATTGCTCACCGAAACCGCCCCTGTTCCGATCAACTAATGCTAATCACCAGCCTGGCCAAGCGCTGCAACCGGGTTTCCAGCACTTCGAGCAGATTCAACGCCAGTTGCGGATGCTGCTGAATCGTCGCCCGGAGTACCGCCCCCGGGAATTGCAGAACGACCACGTCGCCCAACAGCGCCTCAGCGGTCAAAATAGCGCACTTGCCGGGGAACAGACTTTCTTCGCCGACAAAGTCCTTTGCGCTCAGGATGCCCAAGGTGCCGGTCCAGCCACTGGTCGAGGTGCTGGAAATTTCCAGATGGCCGTCCATGACCAGATAAAGCGCATCAGTCGGGTCACCTTCCCAGAGCAGCGGCCGCTCGTTGCGAAATGCGGTAAGCGTAGCCTGACCCGCCAGGGTCGCTCGTTGTTCGACCGACAACTGGGCAAACAGCGGCGTTTGCGCCATGAAGGCGATGCGTTCGGCCAGCGCCTGGCGGATCATCGGCAACAAATTGGGCCGGATCAGTGTCGGCCACCTAAAGCCCAGTCGCTCCAGCAGAAACTCGGTGCGATCCGCCAGTGAAGTCACCAGGGTTTGCTGTTCCAGCTCGCCGCCCAGCCAGCCCATGTGGGTGAGGATGTTTTCAATGTGGTGGCTGAAGCCCCATTGTTCGAGGTGGTTGAGCAGGGTATCGACAAAATCCGCAAAGGGGACGGTGCGGACGGCCAGACCCAAGGCGGGATCGGTCAGCACTTGGGACAGCTTCAACCGTCGCGGATTGGCCAGATGGTACGTTTCATTACGCAATGGCGCGGTGTGCATCAGCCGGAGAATGGCCTGCGCGAGGCTATCGACATAGGTGAAATCGATGTCGTCTTTCATCGCCGGGGTGACGCCGAGATTGACGAAGGATTGCACCTGACTGAAGAAGGCGTTGTCTTCGATGTTCTCCTGATAGCGGCCAGTATCCTGGCTGAACACGATGTTGCCGACCCGATAAATGCTGGCGTTCAGACCCTGCGCCCGGCGGTCGATCAGCAGTTTCTCCGCCGCCAGCTTGGTGGTGAGGTAATGATTGCTGCTGACCTGACCTTCATCAGCGGCATCTTCGGTGAACACCACATACTCCCGGTCGGGGAACACGCCGGCTGCCACCGAGAGGGTAGAAATGTGGTGCAGGTCCTTGGGAATCCCGGTCTGGGCGAAGTCGATCAGATTCACGACCGATTGCACATTGGCCTGATAAAACTCTTGATAGTGGCCATAGTGGCGGACGTTGGCGGCGGAATTAAGAATCCCGTCGATCTGCTGCGCCCAGTGCTGATAGTCAGCGGTAGTCAGACCGAACTGCGGCTGGCTCAGGTCGCCGCACAAGACCGTGATCCGATCTTCAATTCCGAACGCATCCCACGTTGTATCACCGAAGTAATAGGCGAATTTACTCCGCAACCGCGCCGTGGCATCGGCTCGGTCGGTTCCCCGTATGATGACCACCAACGGGGTATCTTCCGGCTGGCGCAGCAGGTCATAAAGCAGGTACGCGCCCAGGAAGCCGGTTGCACCCGTAAGCAACAGGTGCGAGTAGCGGCGCTGGGCAGTGAAATCCAGGTCCTGATAACGCGCCCAAGTGGCTCGATACTGCTGTTGTGCGGTCGCCAGTTGCGCCTGATATTCGGGATGCGCCGCCAGCGGATCGGCCCAAGCCTCCGGGTTCTCCTTCAGATCGTTCAGGAACAGGTTCAGGTAATCCTGCCGAGGTTTGATCTTCGGGGCGAGTTCAGCAATGGTCTGCCATTGATAGAGATCATTGATGGTCACCACAAAGTGCTTTTGCAGGCGGGCGATGACGGTAATCGCCTGTAGCGAGTTGCCACCGAGGGCAAAGAAGTTGTCGTGAATGCCGACGTTCTTGATCCTCAGCACGGTAGCCCAAACTGTCGCCAGGGTCTGTTCCAGTTCATTGCGCGGGGCGGTATAGCCGCGCACGATCTCCTCGGTCGCCGTGCCGGGTTTAGGCAAGGCCCGCGTGTCGATCTTGCCATTGACGGTCAGGGGCAGGTGGTCCAACTGGATGAAATGGGCGGGAATCAGGTAATCCGGCAGGGTGTTGTGCAGGGTTTGGCGCAGCGTCGGGAAGTCCAGTTCCACGGTCGGCGGTTCGGCGACCAGATAACCGGCCAGATATTTATTGCCGCTGTCGTCATCCAGCGCCACCACCACCGTTTCCCGCACTGCGGGCAGACTGAGGATCGCCTGTTCAACTTCGCCCAGTTCTACCCGAAAGCCGCGAATCTTGACCTGATGATCTTGCCGGGCGGAGAACTCCAGCGTGCCATCGGGACGCCAGCGCACGATGTCGCCGGTCCGGTAGACACGAGACACCCCCCTCACCCCCGGCCCCTTTCCCTCCGGGCGATGGGCGTCAAAGGGATTGGCGATGAACTTTTCAGCGGTCAATTCCGGCCGGTTCCAATACCCCCGCGCCACTTGTGCGCCGCCCAGCCACAGCTCCCCCGGAATGCCAATCGGTTGCAACTGGCCGCGAGCATTGACCACATACGCCTGGGTGTTCGCTACCGGTCGGCCAATCGGGATGTTGACATCATCAGCCCGCTCAAGGGTGAAGCGGGTCGCCGTCACCGTGCATTCAGTCGGGCCATAGGCATTGATGAGCGTGTAAGGCTGGGGCGTGGCGGTTTTCAGTCGCTCGCCACCCACGAGCAATAGCCGCAACGACTGATTCCGGGTGAGTTGCATGAACTGCTCACCGAACTGGGTCGGGAAGTCGGCGATGGTGATGCCCTGATCTTCAAAATAGGCGCTGAGGGTGTCCGGGGCCAAGCGCAACTCATCAGGAACGAGATGGACCACAGCGCCGACCAACAACGGCGGAAACAGGCAACTGACCGCGGAATCGAAGCTGAAACTGTAATGATTGGCGACCGCGTCCTCCGCAGTCGTCGCATTGGCGGCGTTTTCCCCGGCGCAGAGATTGACCAGATTGCGCTGTTCAATCAGCACGCCCTTGGGCTGGCCGGTAGAGCCGGAAGTGTAGATCACATAGGCCAGATGCTCCGGGCGGGCGAGTGGTTCCCAGGGTGTCGCGGGGCCGGCATAAAGTGCGGGGTCGTGGACCTCCAGCCACGCGCCAGCAAAGACGCCGACCTTCTCGCGCAATGCGGCCTCGGACAACAACAGCGTCGCGCCACTGTCGGCCAGCATGAAGTCAATGCGGGTCTGTGGATACTCAGGATCGACTGGTAAATACGCGCCGCCAGCCTTCATGATCGCCAGCGCGGCGATCAGCATTTCAGCGGAACGATGCAGCAGGATGGGCACGATGGCGTCGGGCTGAACGCCTCGATCCCGCAGCGCCCGCGCCAACGCATTGGTTTTAGCGTCGAGTTGCTGATAGGTATAACGCTCGTCCCGATAAACCAGCGCCAGCCGGTCCGGGGTTTTTGCAGCCTGCTCGGCGAACAGTTCCGGGAAGGTGCGATCCGTGGGAACCGGCAGCGCGGTGGCATTAAAATCGACCAGAAGGTGCTGCCGTTCCTCGGCGGACATTAGCTCGATATTGCCCAGCCGAATCTCTGGATCAGCCGCGATCTGCTGCAACAGCCGAACGAAATGGCCGGCCATGCGTTGAATGGTGGCCGCATCAAACAGGTGGGTCGCGTAATTGAAATAACCGTCGATCCGGTCGGTTTGTACGCCAATATCCAGACTCAAATCAAAGTGGGAAGACGTTGAGGCGGTCGGATAGTGGCGGATGGTGAGCTGAGCGGCTTGCTGGATCGATTCCGCCGCCAGCAGGCCAAACGAGGCGGTGAACAGTGGATTGCGACTGGGATCGCGGGGGAGATGCAGATTTTCGACGATCCGCTCAAACGGATAATCCTGATGCTCCAGCGCATCCAGCACCGCCTGGCGGACTTCATGCAGAAAGCGCGAAAAGGGTTTGTCGGCCTGGGGCAAGCCCCGAATCGGCAGCGTGGTGACAAACATTCCGATCAGGTTTTCCGCATCGGGATGCGTCCGCCCGGACGCGACCGTGCCGATAATCAGGTCTTCCTGCCCGGCATATTTGCCCAATAAAACCTGATAAGCGGCCAGCATCGTCATAAACAGGGTGCTGCCAGCGCGTTGCGCGATCTCATTCAATTGCGCCATGAGCGCCTCATCCAGCGCGAACTCGACGCTCGCTCCGGCAAACTGCTGGTGCGCCGGGCGGGGTCGGTCGGTTGGCAATTGCAGCACCGGCAACTCGCCCGCCAGCGTCGTCAGCCAGTACGCTTCATGGGTCTGCATCGCCGTGGAATCCAGCAACTCATTCTGCCAGGCGGCGAAATCCCGATACTGAATCGGCATGGGTGGCAGTACGCCGCCTTCGTACAGCGTGAATAACTCGTCGAACAGAATCAGCGACGAAGCGCCATCGCTGATGCTGTGGTGCATGTCGATGATCAGCAGATGACGCTCCGGCGCGAGTTTGAACAGCCCCATGCGGAACAGCGGCGCTTCGCTGAGATCAAACGGCTGGCAAAACTCATTGAGCGCTTCGGCCAAATCGGCTTCCGGGACTTCCTTGAACAGCTTCTTATAGCGCAGGTGCGGCTGAATCTGCTGGACAATATCGCCATCGATCAGGGTGAACCGGGTGCGCAGGATTTCATGGCGGTCGACCAGTCGATCCAGCGTATCCGCCAGGCGGGCGCTATCCAGCGAGCCTTCCAGCAGCAAGGTCTGGGGAATGTTGTAAGTCGCGCCGATCCCCGGCAGGCTTTGCAGCACATACATCCGTTTCTGCACCGCCGAGGTCAGGTAATGGTCGCTCTCCGGCACCGGCGCAATCGGCGTATAGCGCTGCCGCCGGGTGCGCTGCGTGATGTCCGCCGCCAGGTCTTGCAAAATCGGCCGATTGAACAGGTCCGCCAAGGCCAGTTTGACCCCAAAGGCTTTTTCCAGCCGCGCCGCCAGCGCCATCACCTTGAGCGAGTTGCCGCCCAGGGCGAAGAAGTCATCATCCAGACTGAGACTGCGTTCGGGGTGCAGAATCTCCCGCCAAATCCCGGCGATCTGTTCTTCGATCTCATTGCGCGGGGCGAGATAGGGCCGTTGGGCACCCTGATGCGGGTCGGGTAAAGCCTTGCGATCCACTTTGCCGTGGGCATTGATCGGCAAGGCGGGCAGCGGAATCAGGAACGCCGGGATCATGTAACCAGGCAAGTCACGGCCCAGAAACGCCTTGATTTCAGCAGGCTCCACCGGCGGGGCGCTGACGTAGTAGCCGCACAGATAATGGCCGCCACTGGGGTCTTCCCGGGCGATGACGATGGCGTCGTGGACGGCGGGATGCTGGATCAGGGCGTGGTCGATTTCGCCCAGTTCCACCCGGAAGCCGCGAATCTTGATCTGAAAATCGCGCCGGCCAATGAATTCCAGATTGCCATCCGGCAGCCAGCGGACGATATCGCCGGTCCGATAGACACGAGCGTTGTGGTCGCCGTCGGTAAAGGGATTGGCAATGAACTTTTCTGCGGTCAATTCAGGCCGATTCCAATAGCCCCGCGCCACCTGCGCCCCGCCCAGCCACAGTTCGCCGGGGACACCCATCGGCTGCAATTGCCCCTGCGGATTGACCACATACGCTTGGGTATTTGCCAGCGGTCGGCCAATCGGGATGCTGGCGTAGTCGGCTTGGTTAATCGTGAAGCGGGTGGCCGTGACCGTGCATTCGGTCGGGCCATATTCATTGACCACGGTGTAGGACTGGGGCGTGACCCCTTTCAACGTGTCGCCGCCCACGATCAGC
>CAIRMO010000017.1 GCA_903879705.1 uncultured Candidatus Competibacteraceae bacterium
CTAACAGCAACAGGGATAATGGCAACAGGCATCGAATGGACATGGGATTTTTCACCGGGCAAAATTGATGCGGTAAGCTTAACGAAAAAGCACCACTTTGATTAGGCTCTTGTTTGATTAGGCTCTTTAGTCGAGGTTTTCGATGATGATGACGCGACGCGAATGGATCACCAGCACCCTGCTCACCCTGTTATGGCCGTTGCTGGATTCAGCGAACCGGACTCATGCGACCGGCCAGGCGGCGAAACTGGAGTTGGGGCCGGCGCACGCCTTCAGTTTCGATCGGCTGCGCGACCAGGCCCGGCAGTTGGCAGCGCAACCCTATCAACCCCCGGTGATCCGCCATGCCGAAGCGTTGGAGCCGATTGACTATGATGCTCACCGCCAGATCCGCTACCGGCCAGAAGCCGCGCTCTGGGCGCAGGGGGACGAACCTTATTCGGTGCAGTGCTTTCATTTGTCCAGTTTGTTTAAGGAGCCGGTGAAGCTGCATGTCGTGCAGGATGGTGCGGCGCGTGAGCTTCTTTACGCCAGCCAACTCTTTACTTTTGACGATCCGGCCCAATTTGCAGCAGGCTTACCCGACGATCTCGGTTTCGCCGGCTTCCGGGTGATGAACGCAGCGCCTCAATCAGGCGATTGGCTGAGTTTCTTGGGCGCATCCTATTTCCGCAGTGCCGGCGAACTCGACCAGTACGGGTTATCCGCCCGGGGCGTCGCCATCGACACCGGGCTGCCGATCCCGGAAGAGTTCCCGCGTTTCACCTGCTTCTGGCTAGAGCCGGCGGCTGATCCCAAGAACCTGCTTATCCATGCGCTGCTCGATGGTCCCAGTCTTAGCGGCGCATATCGCATCGAAGTCGTCAGATCGAAGAACGTGGTGATGACCATTGAAGCAGCGTTGTTCACCCGCAAAGCGATTGGTCGTCTGGGCATCGCGCCGCTGACCAGCATGTTCTGGTTTTCCGAAACCGACAGCCATTTGCGCGTGTGGGACTGGCGGCCGGAAGTTCATGACAGTGATGGCTTGGCGCTCTGGACTGGCACCGGCGAACGGATCTGGCGACCGCTCAATAATCCGCCCAGTGTACAGACCGCTTCTTTTTCCGACCTCAATCCCCGGGGGTTCGGTCTGCTCCAGCGCGACCGCAACTTTGAAAATTATCAGGATGGTCTGGTGTTTTACGAGCGGCGGCCCAGCCTCTGGGTGGAACCGCTGGAGCCGTGGGGCGAAGGCGTGGTGCAACTGGTCGAAATTCCGACCCGCGCCGAGATTAACGACAACATCGTGGCCTATTGGGTACCAAAAACGCCACCACCGGCTGGCGCAGCCCTGAACTTCAACTATCGGCTGCACTGGGGAGCCGACGAGCCCTATGCGCCGGCGTTGGGCCGGGTATTGGCCACACGGCTGGCCTGGGAAGATCCCCTGGATGCACGGTCCGGGGCCTCACGGCGAGGGACGCTGGTCATCGATTTTGCTGGAGGGCCGCTGGAGAATTTGACGCAGGAGGCTCCCGTTCAACTGGTGGTTACCGCCGCCTGTGGCGCAGTAACCGCCTGTTCGGTTGGACTGTTGAGCGGAACCCGGCGCTGGCGGGCGTTCTTCTATATCGAATTGGCGGGAACCGAACCGCTGGAAATTCGCGCCGGGTTAAAACTGGGCGACCGGACGCTGACTGAAACGTGCGTTTACCCGTGCTTTCTTCCACGCGGATAGCTCGACTTCATTCAAAACAGAGCCTAAAGCAGTGCCGCGCCCGCTGCGTTTGGCAAGTGCCCAAAATCAACGATAATAGGTGGCCTTCCGGCATCCAGCGTTCCAAAAAACGATAGCTTATTGATAATGAAAGAACTCATTCTCGGTGGCACCCGCTCTGGCAAAAGCGCCTTCGCCCAGCGGCGGGCGGTTTCCCACGGTTTGCCTGTCATCTACCTGGCTACCGCTGAGGCCCGCGATGCGGAAATGACCGCACGAATTGTTCACCACCGCGCCGAGCGTCCGGCTGACTGGGGCTTGGTGGAAGAGCCGCTGGCGCTGGCCGCTGCCCTGCGCACCCATGCCACCCCGGAGCGTTGCCTGTTGGTGGATTGCCTGACTTTGTGGTTGAGCAACCTGCTGGCTGCCGGCGATGAGCGGCTGGAAGCAGAAATGCGCGCCCTCACGCTTACCCTGCCGATGTTGCCCGGTCAGGTGCTGCTGGTGAGCAATGAAGTCGGCCAAGGCATCGTTCCCGCCAATCCACTGGCCCGGCGGTTCCGCGATCAGGCCGGTCTGCTCCATCAACAGATCGCCGCTTGTTGCGACCGGGTGACTTTCGTTATTGCCGGTCTTCCTCTTACCCTTAAGGATTCCCCCGCATGACCCACCACCACTGGTTCGACGATCTCATTTCCGCCCCAGATGCCACAGTGCTGGCTGCCGCCCGTGAGCGGCAAACGCAACTGACCAAACCGCCCGGTTCGCTGGGTCGGCTGGAGGAACTCGGCGCGACCCTGGCCGCGATGCAGGGCAGTCAGCAACCGCAACTGGACAAGGTCTGGATCAGCGTATTCGCCGGCGATCATGGGGTGGTGGCCGAAGGCATATCTGCCTTTCCGCAGGTCGTCACCAGCGAAATGATCCGCAATTTTGCGCGTGGCGGGGCGGCGATCAGCGTCCTGGCTAGGGAATGGAACGCCCGGCTGGAAGTGGTGAACGTCGGCTCGGTAATGCCGCTCGAAGAATTGCCGGGGGTGCAGGATGCCCGGATTGGTCCCGGTACGGCTAACTTCGTCCATGAACCGGCCATGAGTGTCGAACAGTTGCATGAGGCGCTGGACACCGGGCGCGAGGCGGCGGAACGGGCGGCGATTGGCGGCGCTCAGCTCTTTATTGGCGGGGAAATGGGCATTGGCAACACCACCAGCGCCGCTGCCGTGGCCTGTTCGCTGTTGAGCCTGCCCGCCGCGCACCTGGCCGGTCCCGGCACCGGCCTCAATGCGGACGGCGTCGCGCACAAGGCCTTTGTGATCGAACGGGGGCTGGCCAAGCAGCGCAGCGATCAGCCGCTGATCGCCTTGCAACGACTCGGCGGTTTCGAGATTGCCGCCTTGACTGGCGCTTATCTGCGTTGCGCTCAGTTGAATCTGCCGGCGCTGGTGGACGGCTTCATCACGACAGTGGCGGCGCTGGCGGCGGTGCGGTTGCGCCCGGAACTGGCCGCCTGGCTGTTCTACGCGCACTGTTCCGCTGAACCGGGCCACCGCCGGCTGTTGCAGGCGCTGGAGGCTAAGCCGTTGCTGGACTTGGAAATGCGACTAGGTGAAGGCAGCGGCGCAGCCGTCGCGATGCCGATTTTGCGCGCCGCCGCCGCCCTGCACGCCCGCATGGCGACCTTCGCCGAAGCCGGAGTCTCCTCGGGATGAGCGATTTCACCATCGTGGATTTATTGCGGCATGGCGAACCGGACGGCGGCCAGAAATTTCGGGGAGCGGTCGATGATCCGCTTAGCCCAGCCGGATGGGAACAGATGCGGAGCGCGGTCGGCGACTACCGCGACTGGGACGCGATCATCACCTCGCCGCTGATTCGCTGCGCCGCCTTTGCCCGGCAACTGGCCGAGCGGCTGGAGCGTCCACTGGAGATCGTGCCGGGCTTCAGCGAGATCAGCTTCGGGGTTTGGGAAGGGCGTAGCGTCGCCGAGGTTCATCAGGCTGATCCGCAGGCGCTAGGCCGGTTCTGGCGCGATCCGGTGGCTTATCCAATTCCCGGCGGCGAACCGATTACCGATTTTGACCGACGGATCGGCGCTGCTTGGGAGGTCTTGCTGGATCGCTACCACGGACAGCATGTGCTTCTGGTTGCGCATGGCGGCACGATCCGGATGGTGCTGCGCCAATTACTGGATATGCCCTTGCAACGGGTTTGGCGAATCGAAGCGCCGTTCGCGTCCCTGACCCGAATCCGGGCGCATTGCGATCCGGAATCTGAACCGCATTTGGTGTCCCACAATGGCCGCCTGGGATGATTCGCGCTTTTAGCCTGGCTCTGCAACTGCTGACCCGGCTGCCGGTTCCCTCATTCAGTACACCCCCGCAACCGCAGGAACTCGGCCAGTCGGTGCTGTTTTTTCCGGTGGTCGGATTACTGATTGGCGGATTGTTGGTTGGAGTCAATTTCGCTCTGCGGGGAATCAATCCCGGAGTGGCGGCGGCGCTGGTTTTGACGGTTTGGGTACTGATCACCGGCGGGTTGCATCTGGATGGGCTGGCTGACACAGCCGATGCCTGGATTGGCGGTCAGGGCAACCGGGATCGGACCCTGGCAATCATGAAAGACCCGCGTAGCGGCCCCATTGCCCTTGCTATCGTTGCCTTGGTTTTAATCAATAAGTTTGCCGCGCTACAGGCGTTGTTGACCGGCAATGCCAGCGCGGCGCTGCTGCTGGCTCCGATGCTGGGGCGGGCGATCATCGTTCTGTTGTTGCTGACCACACCCTATGTGCGCCCCGCCGGCTTGGGCGCACCGTATGCCGATTATTTACCCCGGCGGCGTTGCGGTCTGCTCATCGCGCTGATGGCTATGGCGATGGTGGCGATTTCCGGCTGGATCGGCACTGGCGTACTCATCGGGCTGGGCATTGGCGTTTTCGGCCTGCGCCAGGCGCTGATGCAGCGCTTGGGCGGTATCACCGGCGACACGCTCGGCGCGGCCTGCGAATTGGCCGAAACATTGGCGCTGGTAATGCTGGCGCTGGACTGAATACGGGTGGCGAGTCTTTTCAGGATCACGCAAAAAACTACCCCCACCCCAGGTAACCTCTCGGTTGTCATACCAATTTCCAGTAGGTTTTCGCATTTAGGTCTCCCGGGTTCCGTCATTCCCGCGAATGCGGGTATGACGAACGGGGGTGGTTTTTGACCTGAGAGACTGTCTAAAAACTAACGTATTGAATTCCAATAGCTTTTCTGTAAAATAAAGGGGTAAAAGCGGGTTGTAATAAAAAATTATTTTAAGCGCAAAAATTCTATTCGAG
>CAIRMO010000018.1 GCA_903879705.1 uncultured Candidatus Competibacteraceae bacterium
AGGTCGGTAAGAAGAAGAAAGGGAAAGGATTTCATGTCTTACCTCGGCGATGGGTAGTGGAAAGAACCTTTGCTTGGCTCAATCGATACCGCCGATTAAGTAAAGATTATGAGCGGAAACCTACCTCCAGTCAAAGTCATATTTATGTGGCTTCGATCCGATTAATGTTGCGGAGAATTTTTAAAGAACGCGCTAAAAACTAGCCGAAAGTGCTAAGAAGTTAGCTGAAAGCATAGCATTATTACCAGCAACTGCTTCTGTAGAAGCTTAGGAGAAAAGAGTTTTTCGACAGTCTCTGAATCAAGGATCGTCGGAATCAGCTCCGGCCCAGCGCTCCGTAGGCATGGCGTTCCAAGACAACTCGCATGTATTCACCCACCGCCCGACTGTCAGAACGGGCCAGTTGGGCTAAATCATCATAGAGCGATTCTGGCAGATGCAGTTTCACATCGCGGTCGCATTTGTGCGGGCGGGCCAGCCGTAACGGCGCATCACGCAAAATCATGGATTCAGACACGGGTGGAGTCTCCAATTAACAGACACCACACGAGTTGAGGGTGGCGTGGCCTCAACTAACTAAGTGAAGATAGCTTGGAGTTATTCGCGCCCGGCGTGACCGCGCCTTATCTCGCTCCTATCGACCACGCCAGGGGGCGTAATCGATCCGCGCTAAAGCGCACCAGGTGATCAGGCGCGTAAACGCAGACCACCGCAGTCGGTGCGGCAGCCGCTTCACTTAGTTAGTGGGTTAAACGCTAGGCTAAGTCCGGGCAAGTGTCAACCGGGAGAAAAACCTGAACTATATTCACCGGCTTCAGGCCCCTAACCCGTCAATCGAGGAGTATTCATGAAAATACAGAACTTGGGACTCGCCTTGTTCGGCGCTCTGTCCATCATGTCGGCTCACGCCGATGAAACCGGCCCGGATGGTCTGCTGACTCAAGAGCTGCAAGCGTTTGTTGTCACGCTGCAAAGCGCGGTGAAAAGCAACTCACCGGAGCAAGTTGCGCCACTGATCCAATTTCCACTGCGCGTTAATACGGCTCCAGGGAAGAGCCATTCAGTGACGGCCCGCCGCTTTAGTGCAGAGTATGGAAAAATCTTCACGCCCACCGTAAAAGCCGCCGTACTCCAGCAGGCACCGGATAACATCTTTCGGAATTCTAATGGCGCGATGTTGGGCAATGGCGAAGTCTGGATCAGTGGCGTTTGCCACGATCAGAACTGTCAGGGGGTGCCGCCGAAGGTGACGGCCATCAACATTGGCGGGAAATGACTGGACAACGTCTGCGGGCAACAAACCGATGCGACCCATACTTGATTTTGGGCGATAGCCACCCTATAGTGAGAGTTACCCAGTCCTTGTGTTTCGAATCGTCACCATATGGTGCGCTTGGCCGGTAATCACTGGTCTAGGACACAAGGACGCCCTTCTGCTCTATCCAAAATCCCACACATCCTCGATTTTGCCACTTTCGGCCAGCATCTGACGCCAGCGTTGCGCGTGATCCCGGCTTTCTTGCCGATAAGACCGCGCGATGGCACCCGCCGCCATATCGGCCAGTTGAATCAGATTGTCACGATGAGATTCCGCAAACTTGATGCTTTGAATTTCATTTGTTTTCATCTGTTATCGCAGATAGCGCTCCAGTTCGCGCTTAAACTCACGATCGCCACTTCCATCAATTTTTATCCGCGCTCCACACAATACACCGTGGTCACGATGGAGTAACAACTTCACAAAGTAGTTGTAAAACCGCTCCTTATTTTCTCGTAGATGGTCGTTATAAATCTTAGCTTTATCGACCACTAAGGCGCGGATGGTGAAATCAAAAGGCGCAACAGATTCAAAGAACCGATCCCGAACAGCATCACAACACTTGTTGAACTTGAATTCGCGTGGTATCCGTAAAATTACTTGTGCATTAGCAATTGCGGTACTGGTTTCTTCGGCTTGAGTATAGTCACGAAAGATAACCATAGCCACGACAAAATGAGAAGAAGAGCCACGCGCAATCTTAAAACCAGCATCACCACTTTCGTCAATGAGAACGAGCATCAATGGCTTCCATAATCAGCTATTAGAAAAGAGCGCACTTGTTGCTGAAGCAAATTTTTCGACAACGCTGATTAGGATACCCTTTTAAATCGTTGTGTCAAACCAACATCCACTTAAAAATTTTGGAACACGTCTAATCGCATATTTCGATACATCTTTATGCAGGCTCTATCCAGCACTCAAAACGGAATCTCATCCTCATCCGCTTGCCGATTGCGCCGGTTATAGCGCGGTTCCACCCCCTCAAGCGACGATAACGCGGTATCCACGGGCGGCATGACCGGCGGATTGCCATTCTCTGGCTCCAAGTGTTGCGCCAAGGCTTGCTGAATCGCTTCCAGGCGCGTCTTGCAAATCGTGTAAGCCTGCATACTTTCTTCAACCAGCGGCAATAGCCGGTCAATGCCCGGTTCCTGCTGACTGCTCAGAAAATCAGCATTCTTTTTCAGCACCGCATAGGCTTTATCGAAACTTTCGGGATTCAAGTCGGCGTTGTTCATCAGTTAAACCAGTTTTCCACGGTTAAGCCTGCGAATAACTGAAAGTCACTGAGATTGCGCGAAACCAGCACCAGACCGTGAACAGCGGCAATAGCCGCGATTTGCCCGTCAACGAAGGGCCGTATTTGACCGACAGCCCGGAGCCGGGCTTGTTCTCTGGCGTGCCAATCCGCCGCTGTTTTGTCATAGCCCAGTACTTGCAAATCAGAGTCATTGAGTTCCTGAAGATACCGCGTCAACCGATCCCGACGATGAGAGACCGGCATTTGCTCTACGCCGTGTACCAGCTCAAACCACACCGGAGCCGCTGTCACTGATTCATGGTGGTGTCGCCGCAACTGCTCGACGACCGTAGGTGACGGATTAGGCTTAACCGGTTCGGAAAGGATGTTGGTATCCAGCAAATAGCGGGCTTTCACCAAACATTCTCCCGAGGCGGACTGCGATCCCGCCAAGAGTCAATTTCCTCATCATCCAGTTCTACAAAATCGCCTTGTTGGCGAAATTGCTCAACGACTGACCACCACGGACGGCGTTGTTCTCCAGCCAATCGGGCATACTCATCGGGAGTCAGTACGACGGCGACGGTTTCGCCACGGCGCGTTAAGGTAATCCGTTCGCCGGGTTGAAGCCTTTTAATCAAGCGGCCCAGTGAATGCCGGGCTTTAATCATTGAGCATTGTTTAGTCATCGTCACTCCCTCGCTCTACGGCAATTACGCCATCGTGGAACTCAAGACTCAATCGGGCGTATTGACCAGCAGCCGCCCGCGAAGTCACCGGCTGGCCGCTGGTATCCCGCACCAAGGCAAAACCACGCTGCAAAGTGCGCTGTCGGGTAAGGAAGCGGCATTACTGCCACTCCCTCCCCTAAGAACCGTATTTGAAAGTTTCCCTTCATACGGCTCAAGCCTTAACTAAGCTCCCTTTCACAGGGGCCGGTTTCGCAACTTCTAACCTCTGGCTA
>CAIRMO010000019.1 GCA_903879705.1 uncultured Candidatus Competibacteraceae bacterium
AAACAATGGGGGCAATGCAGTGAGTTTAACATCGTGAACCTCCGTATGGATTTTGGTTTATCGTCTTATAGTTTATAAGATTCAATTTGTTAGTCAATAATTGTACTGAACCAGTCCCATCGGCCCGACATCTGCCAAATTGACCTGCAATACCAGATCAATTATCAGCGTGATGTTTCATGGCATGAATTCTGTGAGCTGAACCAGAAATGTTGCCAAACCTTGCAGAAATTATCATAGCCGAGTAGGTTGGGTTACCACCTTCTTGGCAACCCAACATCCAACCAATCGGAGCCTAACTGTGGCTTGCACCTGACCCCGCTACGCGGGGCAGGTGAAGCGGGTCGTTAGGCAAAGGTGAATTTTATGAGAATCAGAAGACGTGGTACTGCAACTAATCGCGGTTGGAGTGAGGTTTCTTTTAGGAAATTAAACATCAGTTGGAACGACGTAGAAAAATCTATCGTTTTAAAAACTGCTGGAGTTAGAGATTTTACTACTGAATCAAATCATATTACGAAATTTTTATATCCATGAAAGAAATAACATGGATATTTAATTTTGTTGGTGAAAGAGTTGTATCAATGGCTCCAAAAATAGTTGAAGAAGCGATGGCGAGTTCTTTGAGAGGATTAATAAGAATTTTGTCCACTGTGTCAGGATTAGCAAAAAAAGAAGAGGATTGTAGGTGATACCAATGACAGTAAGGCACGGTTAGAGTTAAACTTGATAACTTGGAGACAGAAATGCTTACAGCAGAATTCGTTGAACAATCTGTAGAACAACTACCACACATAGAGCTTGCCAAGTTTCGTCGTTGGTATGCCCAGTTCGATGCTGATGCTTGGGACGCACAGATTGAAGTCGATGCCGCTGCGGGTAAGCTTGATGCACTGGCCGCAGAAGCACTAGCTGAATACCACAATGGTCAGGCGCGGGAATTGTGAGGCATTTTGTTTCTCGAAAATTTTGGAAATGCTTTCAGGCATTACCAGATGAAGTAAGGCAACTTGCACGTTGCAATTACGATTTGCTCAAGAAGAATCCTGCACATCCATCACTTCAGTTCAAGTTTGTTTGTTCAGGACGGTTTAGAAGCGTTCGGGTAGGTTTGCATTATCGGGCGCTGGGCGTTCCTGTTCCCGAAGGTGTCCAATGGTTTTGGATTGGAAGTCATGCGGAATACGACCAAATTATTGGCTAAGACCTGACAAAGAGCCTAACTGGGGCTTGCACCTGACCCCGCGTTATTGACTGTTGTTGGTGACTGAACAGACAGCAAGGCCGCGGCCATCATTGCAAATAGATGTATGTAGAGGCGATAAAATGGATAGAAGAACGGTTTATATTGAAACGTCTATTGTCTCTTACTTGACAGCAAGACCATCAAGCAATTTGCTCGCGGCTGCTTGGCAAAAAGCCACCATTGACTGGTGGGATACACAACGAGAGCGATTTGATCTTTACATTTCAGCTACGGTAATTGAGGAAGCGAAAAAAGGAGATAGCCAAGCGGCAGCCCGCCGAGTTGAAGTGGTTGAAAATATTGCTCTTCTACCAATTACTGAAGCAGTTGCAGCTTTCGCTAAATTGCTTATCAATGAAAAAGCATTGCCGAAAAAAGCATTAGATGATGCGCTACACATTGCGGTTTCAGCAGTACATAAAATTGATTACCTGCTCACTTGGAATTGTCGTCATATAGACAATGCTGAAACGAAACCTATTATCCGCCGTATTTGTGAAATTAATGGATATTCTTGCCCTGAGATTTGTACTCCACAAGAACTTATGGGAGTATCTACTGATGACTGATCGAATCATCAGAGAACTCTGGTATGTAAAAGATAAAATAGCACAAGATCATGGATATGATTTAGACACGCTTGTAGCTCACCTGCAAAGTAAAGAGCGTACAGAAAATTACCACATTGTTGATCCACATTCGGTTAAAGAAAGTAAAGCGGTGGAATCGAAAAAAGCCTAACTGGGTGCTGCACCGGAGACCGCGCCATTGTCTGTTGTAGGTTATTAAACAGACAACCGAGTGTAATTTTTTGAGGCATAAAAATTGATGGAGAAGCTATGGAACTTTCTGCTGTATTAACCCCCGCTATTGAAGGGGGATATGTCGCTTTGAATCCTGAAACTGGCACCACTACTCAGGGTGAAAGTATTGAAGAAGCCATTGCGAATCTAAAGGAGGCCACTGAACTCTACTTGGAAGAATTTCCGCTGGCTACCACGGGGCGCGTTTTATTGACGACATTCCAAGTTCCCGCACATGCCTAATTTACCCGTTGTTTCTGGTTCTGAAACTGTCCGCGCCTTGCAACGTCTAGGCTTTGTTGTTGTACGCCAGCGGGGTAGTCATATTGTTCTTCGTAAAGGTTCTCAAGGTTGTGTTGTACCTAATCATCATCAAATAAAAATTGGTACTCTAGCAGGTTTGCTTAAACAGGGCGGTATATCCGTTGATGATTTTATCAACGCGCTCTGAGCCTAACTGGCTGCTGCACCGGAGACCGCGCCATTGTCTGTTGTGGGTGATTGAACGCTCATTGATGGCGCGGCCCCGGTGAGCAAAGGCGTTAGGCGCTCTGATTTTTGACTTTAACGGCAGGGAAATTTACTCTGTCTTTATGAAAGTCAGCGAGATACTCAAAATACTTAAGGCGGATGATTGGTACTTGGTTGCTACCCAAGGTAGTCATCGGCAGTTTAAACATCCAACGAAATCAGGACGAGTGACTGTACCTGGCAAACCGAGTGATGATCTAACTCCCGGAACGCAAAATAGTATTTTGAAGCAAGCCCACCTGAAAAAGTGATGAGGTTTACATGCGTTACGCTATTGTGATTGAAAAAGCAGAACAGAACTATGCTGCTTATGTTCCTGATCTTCCTGGCTGCGTAGCCACGGGTAAAACCGTAAAAGAAACTGAAACCCAAATTCAGGAAGCTATTGAGTTTCACCTACATGGAATGCGTGAAGATAATTTATCAATCCCAGAACCCTCTAGTAGAGTTGAATACATTGAAGTTGCAACCTAATAGGTTAGGTTGCAGTCCTCCTTTAGCAACTCAAGTTCAACTGGCCTAACTGGACGTTGCACCTGACCCCGCTACGCGGGGCAGGCATATCGAATATCTAAACATGCTGATAATGATTGGTGAGGTAGCACAATGAAACAGAAATATACTTATTGGAAAGATGAAGGTATGTGGTTGGGCTACTTTGATGAATTTCCAGATTACTGGACTCAAGGTGAAACAGAAGAAGAATTGAAAAAAAATCTAATTGATATTTATAATGAATTGATTAGCGGAACAATCTCAAATATCCGCCGAGTTGCTGAGATGGAAGTGTCGTGAAAAGCAAGGATTTAATAAAGAAACTTGAGGATATGGGCTGCGTCTTTATCCGCCACGGTGGCAACCATGATTGGTATCAAAATCCACGAACCAAAATATCGCAACCCGTCCCTCGACATCGAGAAGTTAATGAACACTTGGCGAAACACATCATTAAGATGCTTAGTAACGATAATGCCTAACTGGGGCGTTGCACCTGACTGTGTTATGCACGGCAGGTGAACGAGTACTTTCAACATAGGAAAAAATAATATGAACGTATTCATTGTTTATTGGCATCCCGAGCCGAAGAGTTTCAATGCCGCGATGTTTTCTACAGCCTGCAAAGTATTGGCTGAGACCGGCGCAGAGGTGCAGACCTCGGATCTTCATGCTATGGCCTTTGATCCGGTATCCAGCCGAAAAAACTTTCAAACCGTTAAAGACCCGGATTTTCTCAAGCTGCCACTGGAGGAAATGCACGCCACCAAAGTGCATGGTTTTTCCCGGGTGCTTGAAGATGAAATGCAAAAGCTTGAAACGTGCGATTTGATGATCTGGCAGTTCCCTCTGTGGTGGTTCGGCCTGCCAGCCGTGTTGAAGGGCTGGGTGGACCGGGTTTTTGCGATGGGACGCATCTATGGTGGCGGTCTTATTTATGAGACGGGGGTTTTTCGAGGTAAGCGCGCACTCCTGTCGCTGACCACTGGCGGGCCGGAGGATGCCTATTTGAAAGATGGATTCAATGGCGATATTCATGGGATTCTGAAGCCCATCCACAGAGGGATGCTTCAATTCGTTGGCTTTGATGTCTTGGCCCCGCAGATTGTTTACGCCCCTGCCCATATGAATGATGAGCAAAGAAAGCAAGAGTTGGACCGCTTTGGAAAACGGTTGATGCGAATTTCCGAAGAATCTCCGATTGCGGTTGGTCGCTATTAGGAATGGATTGCATAACAAGGACGTAAGGATTCTGATTGTGACTCCATTGGAATGCGCTGGATGGTTGGGGAAAGCGATTTGGGGTTTCCAAGCACATTTGGCAATGCAATGTGGATGGTAGTCCCTGATAAACTGGCTCAGTACATCCTAGAAAGAATTTTCAAAGACCTTGAAAAGCAGAGAAAATTTGTTACTGACTTTCAGGAGTTTATGGATGCCTTGAACTTCATTCGAGCCAGATAGATATTTCCGCTTAACATAACCGGCCTAACTGTAGCTTGCACCTGACCCCGCTACGCGGGGCAGGTGAAGCAGGTCGTTAAGCATTAAAAGGTAGACAACATTAAGGCTGATAAAGAGATGTCAAAAACAGGAACTAAAAGTAAACCCATTATTGTTCGTGTACAATCGGACAAAAAAGCAAGGTATGTCGCGGAAACATGCGCAAAACATGGGTGGCACTACATCATTGGGTTTGAGCCAGATAAGCCAGAAGATATTTCTGATTTGGAAAATGCATTAAATCCACCAATACCTGTGCAATCTGAAAAGATTAGCCGGAACGATCCTTGCCCCTGTGGAAGCGGAAAGAAATACAAAAAATGTTGCGGTTCGGCTGGGGTGTTCGAAGCTTAATCCCTCGCATCGTTCGCGCTATTTCGTTGCTTAACGAACCGTTCCAGTGTACCCGCACCACGAAGCGGCTTGTTGTTTTCAAGTTTGGCGGCGCAGCGCGCTGAATGCCGGGTGAAAGTCCCGGTCGGGTAAGGATTAGCTACCCACCGAAAAGGGGGCGATCCAGGTGACGGTCAGCCTCGGCATGGCGGCGCTAACCGCTTATACCCGGCAGACGCTAATGCAGTTGCTGGACTGGGCCGACGGAGCGCTGCACGGTCGCATAGCACGGGCTTCCAACCCGTGTTCTGTTCACAGGCTTCCAGCCCGTGCTACGCTTGCCGCGAACCGATCTCCCTCATTTCATTTACCCGCCTGACGCCCGAAACCTCCCAATGCAATCCAAATTCGTTACCGCCCTGTTTACCTGGGTTGCGGCTCATCCTGGCTGGATGGGCGCCTTTATCTTCACCACGGCGATGGCCGAGTCGCTGACCATTGTCGGCGTCATCATCCCTGGCGCCCTGGTTATGTTCAGCCTGGGCGCGTTGATTGGCCTGGGTCACATCGATTTCTGGACCGCCTACTGGTGGTCAACCTTGGGCGCGATCATGGGCGATGCCGTCAGCTTCTGGATCGGCCGGGTGTTCCACCAGAGCATCCGCCGCCTCTGGCCCTTCACCAAACACCCGGAAATGATCACCCGCAGCGAGGAGTTCTTCCGCAAGCACGGCGGCAAGAGCGTGCTATTCGGGCGCTTCTTCGGTCCGGTGCGCGGCACCATTCCCACCGTCGCCGGGATGATGAACATGACCTGGCGCAATTTCACTATCGCTAACGTCATTTCGGGAATCCTGTGGGCACCAGTCTATCTGCTGCCGGGCATGGCGTTCGGCGCATCGCTGGAGATTGCTTCACGGGTGGCGGGCCGGCTGGCGGCGCTGATCGTGATCGTGGTAGTGGTGCTGTGGACGACCACCTGGCTGGTCAACCATCTGGTGCGGCTGTTTCAGGCTCATGCGACCGACTGGCTGCAACGCTTCTACCAATGGAGCCGGGGCCGGCGCTTCATCGGCCCGATCAGCGCCTCGCTGCTGGACCCGGCCCAGGGCGAACTGCGGGGTCTGGCGACGCTGGCGGTGCTGTTGCTGGGCGGGGTAGTGCTGATCAACCTGAGTTTGAGTGCCGCCGGTCAGCAGTTGCCCAGTGGCCTGGATTGGACGCTTTACCATTTCTTTCAGGGCTTGCGCACCCCGTGGGCTGATGCCTTGATGGTGTTCACCGCCGAGCTGGGCGACTATCAGGTCATGCTGCCGGTTAGTTTGGCGGTGTTCGGCTGGCTGCTGTGGCGGCGCAATTCATCAGCAGCTTGGCACTGGCTGGCGGCACTCGGCTTCGGCATGGTCACCAACCTGCTGTTCAAGGGACTGTTGCCGGTCGCCAGTCCCGCCGAAATCGCGCAAGGCATCCCCGGCTATTCATTCCCGTCCAGCCCTGCCACCTTCAGCACCCTCGTGTTTGGCTTCCTCGCAGTCCTGATCGCCCGGGAATTGCCACTGGCCCAGCGCTGGATCGTCTATCTGGCGGCGGCGTTCATGATCGTCCCCATCACCTTCGCCCGGCTCTATCTAGGCGTTCACTGGCTGACCGATTCCTTGGCCGGGCTGTGTCTGGGGCTGCTCTGGGTCACCGCGTTGGGGGTGGCCTATAGCCGCCATCCCGGATCGTCCTCCATCCACTGGCGGGGATTGCTGGCCTATAGCGTCATCGCTCTGCTGGCCACCGATCTGGTGCATGTTAGCCTCGACTTCCGCGCTGATCTACAGCGTTATCAACCACAAACCGTGCTGCGAACCCTGACCCGTGAGCAATGGCAACAAAATGGCTGGCGGAGTTTGCCGCAGCAGCGCAAGGATTTCCGGGGCAATCCCCGCCAGGATTTCGTCTTGCAATGGGCGGGGACCCGCGACGATCTGGAGCGGCGGCTGCAAGAAGCCGGTTGGCAGCCCGCTCCGCCGAGCGTGCGGAGCATGTTGCTGTGGCTCAGTCCGCAGGTGCAATTACGCGAGTTGCCGGTGTTGCCGCAAATCCACGATGGCCGCGAGGATGAGTTGCGGCTGGCCTACTACGGCGCTGATCCGGATAGCCGCTGGGTGCTGCGATTCTGGGAGGTCGGGGTGCGGTTGGAGGAGGGTGATTTACCGGTGTGGGCGGGCAGCGTCAGCCACCAGAAACTGGAGCCGCGCATGAGCCTGTTTACCTTTGCGGTGGACGATCCGCAGACCCGCGCCCCCGCCGATTTGCTGGCTCCGGCCTGGCGGGGCTTGCAGACCCGTGTGGTCAACGGCAGCAATCCCCACGAGCGTATTACGCTGATCGCGGAGTGATGCGCCCGATCGGGCAGGGTGTGGCGGAAGTTGACGGGGTGCGGATTGCGGTCGGCGTTCAATACGACGGTGCCCGCTTCCGGGGCTGGCAGACGCAGCAACCGGGGGTACGCACCGTCCAGACCAGTCTGGAACAGGCGTTGGCCAAGGTTGCCGACCACCCGGTGCGGCTAGTCTGCGCCGGGCGTACCGATGCCGGTGTGCATGGAATGGGGCAGGTCGCGCATTTCGATACGACCGCGATTCGTTCGGTGCGGGCCTGGGTGCTGGGCGGCAACGCCAACCTGCCTGATGATGTCAGCCTGAGCTGGGCCTGCCCCGTACCCGCTGATTTTCATGCCCGGTTCACGGCGCAGGCTCGCCGCTATCGTTACCTGATTCTCAACCAGCCGTACCGCTCGGCGCTGTGGCAGGGACGGGCCGCCTGGCATTACCGACCGCTGGATGCGAGGCGGATGGCGGAGGCCGGGCGGGCGCTGCTCGGCGAACATGACTTCAGCTCGTTTCGCGCCGCCGCCTGTCAAGCCCGGCATCCGATCCGGGAGTTGCGGGAATTGACCGTGCAACGGCACGGCACGCGCATTGTGCTGGAAGTGGAAGCGAATGCGTTTTTGCAGCATATGGTGCGCAACATCGCCGGGGTGCTGATGGCGATTGGCGCTGGCGAGCGACCCGTGGCATGGGCGCAGGAGGTGCTGGAGCAACGTGACCGGATCCGGGCCGGGATCACGGCACCCGCTGCAGGGCTGTACTTGTTGGCGGTGCGTTACCCGGAGCGGTTCGAGTTGCCGACGGTGACCGAAGCTATGCCGGAGTTTGGCGAATGAGTCCGGTTCAAAATTAACGGGTGTGGCGGGGTAATACCGTTTCCCGATAGATTTTATCTTTTTCAGGTCGAAAACCACCCCGTTCGTCATGCCCGCGAAAGCGGGTATCCCGTTTTTCAGCGGCTGACTGGATTCCCGCATCCACGGGAATGACGGAAAAAGTAGGCAACCCAACGTCCTGAATCCTTAACTTAATGGCAGTGCCGGGTCAGGGTCGATTCAGCCGGCATGGAACGGGTCAACCGGCCAGAGCCTGTGCGGTCGCAACGGGCCGGAGCGGCGAATTGGCGACCACGCTGCGCATGGGAACGACGATGCCGTGTTCGGCGCAACGGGCGCGTTGCTGTTCGCGCAACGCCACGACCGGGCGCTTGCAATGCGGGCAAACGGTATGAACAGGATGGGAACGAGTCATGGCTTGGCTTCCTCTCGGTTAATGAGCTTTGATCGGCTTAGGCCCTATTCATACTTGTTTCGTTCCCGCACTGCAACAAAATTTTGTTGTTTAGCAACACAAGTTATCTAAAAACAACAAATCCAGTTCCGTCATACCCGCGAAAGCGGGTATCCCGCTTTTCAGCGAGTGACCGGATTCCCGCATCCACGGGAATGACGCTTAATTCACCGATTCGGCGATCCCCCGCACGCAGTCATAACGCGGCTCTTCCGGGGCCAACAGCGCGCTTGGAAACAACCGCCAGGCCCGCAGCCGGGAATTGTGCGGCGGCAGTTCGCGAGGCTCTGCGCCCCAGTTTAACCCCCGCCGGTTTCCTATAATCTCCTTCATGCCGCATCGAGGAATTGCCATGCGATCCCTGATCCCGCTTCATCTCCCTGCTCTGAACGGTCAGCGCCAATTGCCGTTGCGCATCCACATTGCCACGTTATTCATCGCCTTGATCCTGCTGTTGGGCAGCGCGGTGATCGGGAACAATTACACCGAGACCACCCGGCTAATGTTGCAAGTGGCTGACGATCGCTTTGAGCGAATCGCTGACCGCACCGGCCAGCAACTCTATAGCCTGTTCGCTCCGGTAGGCGTCACGGTCGATCAGCTGGCCTGGCAGCCGCTCGCGTTCGCCGGTTCGCTGGAAGAACGTCTCAACAGCCTCCATTACCTGCGGGAAGCCCTGGAACAGTCGGATCAGGTATCGGCGCTGTTCATCGGCTACGACAACGGCGACTTCTTCCTGCTGCGGCCCCTGCCGGCGGATTCGCCGTTGCGCTCAGCGTTTAATCCCCCGGAAGCGGCCCATTACCTGGTGCAAAGCATAGAACGCGATGCAGCGGGCGCAACGACCGGAACCTTCCTGTTTTACGACGCCAATCTGAACCTGCTGCGCCGTGATCCCCGGCCTGATTACGGCTTTGAACCGCGCAGTCGGCCCTGGTACCGGCTGGCGCGGGATCAGGCAGATCGGGTGAAAACCGACCCCTACCTGTTTTTTACCACCCGCGAGGTCGGCTTGACACTGGCTCATCGCACGGCGACCGGCAACGCGGTCGTGGGTGCCGATGTCACCCTGCGCCAGCTCTCCGCCGCGCTGGCCGCGAACCGGTTTCTACCCAGCGTCGAAGTGGCGCTGTTCGATCAACACGGCCAAGTGCTGGCCTATCCTGAGCTGGAACGGTTACCCCGACTGGAGGGCAATATCGAACCGCACCTGGCAAATCTGCTGGAACTGGACGAACCGGTGTTGGCGCAAATTGACCGCGATCTGCGCGATCCTCAGCACCGAGCGGCGCGGCTGGACCCGGCGGGGTTTACCTTGCAAATCACTGGGCAACTCTGGCGGGGAACCGTAAAAGCGCTGCCTGCCAAGGACGGCAAGCCGTTGTATCTGGCGCTGGCCGTTCCACTGGACGATCTGCTGAGCGACGCCACCCGGATTCGCAATCAGTCGGTGCTGATCGCGCTGGGGCTGGTGCTGCTGGCGCTCCCGGCGACCTGGTTGCTATCCAACCGGATCGCCCGCCATTTGCAAAACCTGGTTGGCGAGGCCACACGGATTCGTCATCTGGAGTTCCAAAAACCGATTGTCGTGCGCTCGATCATCACCGAAGTCAACCAGTTAGCCGACGCAATGGCGCAGATGAAATCCACGATCCGCCGCTTTCTCGACATCAGCGGGGCGCTGGCGGCGGAACAGAATTTTGAGCAACTGCTGGATCGGGTGCTGGCCGAAACCCTGGCGCTGGCGGAAGCCGATGCCGGGCTGCTGTGGCTGGTCAGCGACGATGAGCGCGAATTGCAGCCGGCGGCGGCCCGGCGGCGGCGCACGGACGAACCGGTAGCGCTCACATCGTTTGCCGCCCTGGCGCTGACCGGTCCCGCGCCGCACCCGCTGGTTCAAGCCGCGCAAGCCGCCATTCCCCAGGTGCAACCGCTCGCTGCCGATGGGCCACTGGCCGACTATCTGGCCCCACTCATTGAACGCCCCGGCCCGTTAATCATCGTGCCGCTGTGCAATCGCCAGCAGGAACTGGTCGGCGTGCTGGCGCTGCTGGCTGCCGGTCAGGGCGTCTCGCCGGAACTGCTGGCCTTTATCGCGGCGCTATCCGGCACTGCGGCGGTTTCTATCGAAAACCAGCGCTTGCTGCACGCCCGGAAGAATCTGTTTGAAGCGTTCATCCGGCTGCTGGCCGATGCGATTGATGCCAAGAGTCCTTACACCGGCGGTCATTGCGCCAGAGTGCCGGAATTGACTAAATTGCTGGCCGAGGCGGCGTGTGCGACTCGCGGTGGTCCGTTTCGGAACTTCAGCCTTAGTGCAGCGGAATGGGAGGAATTGCATATCGCCGGCTGGCTGCACGACTGCGGCAAGATCACCACCCCGGAATATGTGGTGGACAAAGCCACCAAGCTGGAAACGATTTACGACCGGATTCACGAAGTACGGATGCGCTTTGAAGTCCTCAAGCGTGACGCTGAAATCGACTATTGGCGGCACGTCGCCGACGGCGGAGACCGGGACGCTCTGCGGGTTGAGCTGGAAGCGCAATGGCGAACGCTGGACGACGAGTTCGCCTTTATCGCCCGCTGTAATCAGGGCGGTGAATTCATGGATCCGTCACAGCTCGCCCGGCTCCAGCAGATTGCCGAACGCCGTTGGCAACGCACTTTCGATGACCGGATCGGCTTGTCCCACGAAGAGCAAACCCGCAAGGAACGCGCTCCCGCTTTGCCGTTACCGGTTATGGAACCGTTGCTGGCCGACAAACTGGAGCATCGCTTCGAGCGCCGGCCACAGGATCGGATCGCACCGGATAATCCTTGGGGCTTCCGGCTTGACGTGCCGGAACTGCTGTATGACCGGGGCGAGTTGCACAATCTGTGCGTTGGGCGCGGCACGTTGACCGAGGAAGATCGTTACAAGATCAACGAACACATCGTCCAGACTATCGTCATGCTGTCGCGGCTGCCCTTCCCGAAACCGCTGCGGCGAGTCCCGGAGATCGCTGGTGGCCACCATGAAAAAATGGATGGCTGTGGTTATCCGAAACGGCTGCACCGTGACCAGATGAGCGTACCGGCGCGGATGATGGCGATTGCCGATATTTTTGAGGCGTTGACTGCGGTTGATCGTCCATACAAATCGGGCAAAACCCTGACCGAAGCGTTGCGGATCATGGCCCTTATGCGCGAGGACGGGCACATTGATCCAGATCTGTTCGAGCTGTTTCTGCGGGCTGGCGTCTACCGGCGCTATGCCGACCGCTTTTTGCGACCGGAACAGATCGATGAGGTGCAGATTGAGGATTATCTGGCGGTAGCCTGAACCACCGGAGTGATAGAACGGCAACGGGCGGAAACGGAGCGGCGGCAAGGTCATAAGGAGGGTTTGCAGGAAGGATTGCAACAGGGTTTGCAGCAAGCTCTGGATCGTTTGATCGCATCGGACATCGACCCCGATCAGGCCCGGCGACTCCTAGGCTTGGCGTAACCACACAAACCGGACTTTGGAAATTCCACCCATCATCAGGAGAGGGTTCATGCGGGTACTGGTTGTTGGCGGAGCCGGGTATATCGGCTCGCACATGGTCAAGCTGCTGAATCAGCGTGGCCTTGAAGTCACGGTATTGGACAATCTCTGCAACGGCCATCGTGATGCGGTGCAGGGCGCGCGATTCGTGCTGGGCGATTTGTACGAACGGGAGATTCTTGATGAGCTGTTCGAGGAAACCCGCTTTGACGGCGTTATGCACTTCGCCTCCCACATCCAGGTCGGCGAATCAGTGCGCGAGCCGGCCAAGTATTACCGCAATAATGTCTTCAAGACCCAGAATCTGCTGGACGCGATGATCGCGCATCGAGTAGGCAACTTCATTTTTTCCTCGACGGCGGCAATTTTCGGCGAACCGGTCCGCATCCCGATCGACGAAGCGCATCCTAAACAGCCGATCAATCCCTACGGGCGCGGCAAATGGATGGTGGAGCAGATGCTGGAGGATTACGACATCGCCTATGGCTTGAAATCGGTATGTCTGCGCTATTTCAATGCCGCTGGCGCAGATCCCGATGGCGCGTTGGGCGAGCATCACGACCCGGAAACCCATCTGATTCCGCTGGTGCTGCAAGTCGCTGCTGGCCGCCGCCCACAGATCACGGTTTTTGGTGAGGATTACGCGACCCCGGACGGTACCTGTATCCGCGACTACATTCACGTCAATGACTTGGGCGAGGCGCACCTGCTGGCCTTGCAGCGGCTGTGGGATGGCGGTACCAGCGCGGCGTACAACCTTGGCAATGGCAACGGCTTCTCGGTGCGGGAAGTCATCGATACCGCCCGCACCGTCACCGGGCGGGCGATTCCGGTGGAATATGGCGAGCGGCGAGCGGGCGATCCGGCCCGGCTGGTCGCCGATTCACAGCGGGCGCAAACCGAGCTCGGCTGGACGCCGCGCCGCGCTGATCTGGCGACGATCATCGCTGACGCCTGGCGCTGGGAAATGAGGCGTTGAATTATCACAGGAAAATTTAGAAGGAGCGCTGATTTGAAGGCCAATAGTTTAAAGGTAACCGACGAAGTGATCCTGCGATGATCGCCACTAATTTTCGCTTGGTTCTGGCCGTGTTGTTGCTGCTGGTTTTTCAGATGAGCATGGCCGCACCCAAGCCTGCTGCCGTTCCCCCAGCGCCGCCGCCGGCATTTACCACACCTCCAACCGCATCGCCACCGCCCACCGCTCCACCGGCAACTGCGCCGACGCTCGAACAGGCTCAGGCCCGGCTGGCCGCCCTCATTGCTATCCGCGATCTGCCGGAGATCGAACGCACTCAAGCGCAGGATTTGTATCAGCAGGCGATCAGCCAGTTGCAGGCCGCCAGGAACTACACGGACAGCGCCGTCTTCTATCAGCAGCTTCAGCAAACGGCCCCGGCGGAAACCGCCCGTCTGCAACAAACCCTGACCAGCGAACCACGTCCCGCGCCCTCCCCGGCCCTGTCCCCGGAGGATTTAGCCAGGCAACTGGCGAATAACCAGGCCGGTTTGAGCGATGCCGAAAAACGCCTGACCGACCTCGACCAGCAGTTGGCGACGCAACAGACGCGGCCCAAAAGTATCCCGGTTGAACTGAGTACCCTGAAACAGCAAGTTGCCGACCTGGACCCCAAGCTGCAAGCGACGGCCGCCCCCACCACGACGCCGTTGCTGGCCGATGCGCGGCTGATGGCGCTGACCGCTCAACGTCAGGCGCTCAATCAGCAGATCGCCATGCTGGAGCAGGAGCGGCTGAGCTACGACGCCCGCTTGCCCCTGTTGAACGCCCAGCGCGTCGTTGCCGCCCAGGAGGTCGCACAGGCCCAGACCCAGGTTCAGCAGTTGCAAAGCCTGCTCAACGCTCGCCGGCGCGATGAAGCGGCGGCGGTAGTGCAACAGACCACGCAGGCCCAGGAGGAGGCAGCCGCTAAACCGGCGGTGGTGCAGGACACCGCGGCGGAAAACGCCGAGATCAGCCGCCGTCTGGAGGAAATCGTCCAGCAAAGCGACCAGATCAGCGCCAGCCAAACCCAGTTTAGCGAACAACTGATGCTACTGACGGAACGGATGCGCGGCATCCAGCAACAACTCGGCATTGCCGGCTTTAGCGACGCCATTGGCCCGATCCTGTTGGAAGAGCGGCGCAATCTGCCGGATGTCCGCCAATATCAGCACAACGCCGACGACCGCCAGCAAGACATCATTCAGGCCCGCCTGGAGCAATACAAGACTGAAAAACAGTTGCGCCGCGCCCGGGCGGTTGAGGACCATCTCCAGGAACTGATCGCCCGGTTTGATCCGCAATGGCCGGAGGCGCAACGCCAAACGGTGATGGCCGAGTTGCGGCCTTTGCTGACCGACCGCCAGCAGTTACTGAAAAAGCTCAGCAGCGGCTATGCCAACCTGATCACCGGGTTGGTGGCGCTGGACAGCAGTCAGCGCAAGCTGGGCGACCAGGCCGAACAGTACGGTGCGCTGCTCGACCGTTATCTGTTGTGGATCCGTAGCAGCCCGCCACTCAACGCCACAGAACTGAACGGCTTGGGACTGGCGCTGGACTGGCTGGCGGACCCTGCGCACTGGCAGGCGGCGGGGGAAAATCTGCGGCACGGCGCGCAAAACCGTCCGGTGGCAACCGCGTTAGCGCTGCTGGCGCTGCTGGGATTGCTGTACTACCGCCGGGCGCTGATCCGGCGCTTGAGCGCTGGCGTGGACGCTGTTGGCGATGTCAGCGCTGACAGTTTCTGGCTCACCGCACGCGCCTTGGGAATCACCCTGCTGCTGGCGTCGCCTTGGCCGGGGCTGTTGTTTGGGCTGGCTGGACTGTTGCGTAACGCGGCGGTGGACGCTGAATTTTCGCGGGGACTGAGCCAAGGCCTGGTCAGCGGCGCTTTCGTCACGGCCAACATTACCTTCCTGCGTCAGTTGTGCCGTCCGTCGGGCGTCGCCATTGCCCATTTCGGCTGGAGCGAGGCCGGTTGCCAGTTGCTGCGTCGCCACATCAACTGGTTTCTGTGGATTGGCCCATTGAGCGCGATCATGGTCCGGCTGTGCGAAGTGCAGACTGATACGCTGTACAGCGATACCCTGGGCCGGCTGACGTTTTCAATCAGTTTGCTGGCGCTAACGGTGCTGTTATGGCAGGTGCTTGACCCGCGCCATTCCTTGCTCAGCGGGCTGGCGAAGGGGGGAACGGCGGGAGTGACCTGGCGCCTGCGCTATCTCTGGTATCCCTTGATGATTGGCGGGCATTTGCTGATGGCGCCCCTGGCGTTGTCGGGCTACTACTACACCGCGCTGCAACTGCGCAACCGGTTAGGGCTGACGGGCTGGCTCATCATGGGGGCGGTGCTGCTGATCAACCTGGCCCTGCGCTGGTTGAATATCAGCCAGCGGCGACTGGCCCTGCAACACGCTCTGGTCAAACGCGAGGCGAAGCTGGCCGCCCGCACCAAGGAAGCCCCCCCTGCGTCCGGCGAAGGCATGCCCGACGCGCTGAATCTGCCCGAATTGGAGCTGAATCTGCACACCATCAGCGAGCAAACCCGCAGTCTGATGCGGCTCACCGTGCTGGCTGGGCTGGGTTTCGGGCTGTGGCAAATCTGGGGCGGCCTGGTCCCGGCGTTCGCCATTCTTAACGACATCACGCTCTGGCGCCAAACGGTGCAGACCGCCGCCGGCGCACAGGTCGCGGACATTACTTTGGGCAGTACGGTGGTTGCCGGAGCGCTCTTGTTACTGATCGTCTTTCTGGCCCGCAATCTGCCCGGTGTGCTGGAACTGGTGGTCTTGCAGCGGTTGGCAGTGGATTCGGGCAACCGCAATGCCATCATCACCATCAGCCGCTATCTGATCACCGGCGCGGGTTTGCTGATCGCCCTGGACATTATCGGAATTGGCTGGGATCAGGTGCAGTGGCTGGTGGCCGCCCTGGGCGTCGGGCTGGGTTTCGGCCTGAAGGAAATTTTCAGCAATTTCTTTTCCGGGCTGATCCTGCTGCTGGAGCGGCCCATCCGGGTCGGCGACACGGTCACGCTCGGCACGCTGAGCGGCACGGTATCGCGCATCAATATCCGCGCCACCACGATCACCGATTGGGATCGCAAGGAAATCATTGTCCCCAATAACACTTTTATCACCAGTTCGCTGATTAACTGGGCGCGCAATGATCCGGTGACCCGGGTGGTGATTAGGGTCGGGGTCGCTTACGACTGTGATCCGCAACAGGTTCATCGGGTGTTGCTGGACACGGTGGTCGCGCATCCGCTGGCGATGAAAGAACCGGCCCCGGCGGTGCTGTTTATCAACTTTGGCGAGAGTGCGCTGGAATTCGAGATTCGGGTGTTTGTGCGGGAACTGGCCAATCGGCTGCCGTTGACTCACGACCTGCATAACCGCATTTTCGCGGCGCTGCGGGAACACCGGATCGAAATTCCCTTCCCGCAACGCGATCTGCATATCAAGCAGGGGACGCCGGGAGAAAAGCCGCTATAACTAATCGATTTGATATGATTGATAAAGGAGTCCGATCTGAGGGGTGGAGCCGCTGCTTCAAACCACCCCGTCGACTTCGTCGCCACCCCTCACTTGTCCAAGGAGGGGAAATTTTGCAACTCCAACCGGATTGCCATAACCGGATTGCCATAAATAGGGCCTTTCCCTGGCAAGGTGTCCCGCCATGACCTGTGACTTCGATTTTCTCGCTCTCGCCGCCCCCGGCGTCCGCATGTTGCAACCCTACCCGCCCGGCAAACCGGAAAGCGAATTACGCCGGGAATACGGCCTCAGTGACATCGTCAAGCTGGCCTCTAACGAAAATCCGCTTGGCCCCAGTCCCCTGGCGCTGATCGCCGTGCGTGAAGCCCTGAGCGGACTAGCCCGCTATCCCGACGGTAACGGCTTTGCACTGAAAACCGCTTTATCGGCCAAGCTGGGCCTGTCCATGTCGATGCTGACTCTGGGTAATGGCTCCAACGATGTGCTGGAACTGGTCGCCCGGGCGTTTCTGACCCCGGAGCATGAAGCGGTGTTTTCCGAACACGCCTTCGCGGTTTATCCGATTGTGACGCAGGCGATTGGCGCGACCGCCCGCGTTGCCAAGGCTAATCGGCCCGATCACGCCATGCCCTACGGTCACGATCCGGCGGCCATGCTGGAGTTGATTAACGACCGCACACGGGTGCTGTTCATCGCCAATCCCAATAATCCGACCGGCACCTGGCTGAAAACGGCGGAATTGGAAACCCTGTTGGCGGCGGTTCCTGAACACGTCATCGTGGTGGTGGATGAAGCCTATGTCGAATATGTCGAGGCGGAAACCGATTGCCCGACCGCGCTGCCCTGGCTTGACCGTTTCCCCAACCTGATCGTGACCCGCAGCTTTTCCAAGGCTTACGGCCTGGCCGGATTGCGGGTCGGCTACGCAGTTTCTCATCCCCAAGTCGCTGATCTGCTCAATCGGGTGCGCCAGCCGTTCAACGTCAACAGTCTGGCGTTGGTGGCGGCAACGGCGGCGCTCGCCGATCTCGACTATCTGGAGCGCAGCCGAACCCTGAACCGGGCCGGGATGCAGCAATTGCAGGCGGCTTGCCGTCATTGGGGCCTGAACTGGCTGCCCTCGGTCGGCAATTTCCTGTGCGTAAACGTGGGGCGGCCCGGGCGGGAGGTGTTTCTCGAATTGCTGAAACACGGGGTCATCGTCCGGCCGGTAGATAACTATGGCTTGCCGGACTTTTTGCGAATCAGCGTCGGTGCCGAGGCCGAAAACGCCCGGCTGATCGCGGCGCTGGGTGCGGTGCTGAAGGATTGATATGACCGCAAAATCTCCTTTGATTCAACGGTTGTGCCTGATTGGCGTCGGCCTGATCGGCGGTTCGCTGGCTCGCGCTCTGCGTGAAGCGGGCGAAGTCGGCGAGGTGATCGGTTGTGGGCGCGGCGAAGCTAATTTGCAAACCGCCGTCCGCCTCGGCGTGGTGGATCGTTACCAGCTCGATCCCGCTCAAGCGGTGGCCGGGGCCGATGTGGTGGTGATCGCGGTGCCGTTGGGAGCCATCGAAGCGGTGCTGCGAACCATCGTTCCGCATCTGGCGCCTGATGCCGTCGTGACCGATGTTGGCAGCGCCAAAGGCAGTGTGGTGGCGGATGTGGCGCGGATTTACGGCGGCATCCCGCCCAACTTCGTTCCCGGCCATCCCATTGCCGGCACTGAAAACAGCGGCGTCGAAGCCTCATTCGCCACCCTGTTTCAACGCCGGCGGGTGATCCTGACGCCATTGGCGGAAACCGCCGCCGCCGCGCATAGCCTAATTAAACAGATGTGGGAACTGGCCGGGGCCGAAGTGGTGAACATGGGGGTGCGGCATCACGATGCGGTGTTGGCCGCGACCAGCCATTTACCGCATCTGTTGGCTTATACCTTGGTCGATACTTTGGCCCGACTGGATGATCGGGCCGAATTTTTCCGCTATGCCGCCGGCGGGTTCCGCGACTTTACCCGGATCGCTTCCAGCGACCCTGTTATGTGGCGCGACATCTGCGTGGCGAATCGTGAACAGTTATTGGAAATGATCGCGCTGTTTAATACCGATCTGGCGCAATTGGCGGAAGCGATTCGCGATGATGATCACGCGGTGATTCTTGCCACATTCCAGCGGGCCAAACGCGCCCGCGATAACTTATATCTGGAGTGATCAAAGCATGAATGCGGCTCTGGACTGGTTACCCCGGCATCGGCTTATGGTAATTGATGATCAACGAATGGGCGACCTCGGTATTTTAGCGGAAGACATCCATGTGGAATTGATTGAGGGAGAGTTATTTGATATGGCGCCGATGAGTAGTCTTCATGCGGGAACCGTGAGTTATCTGATCCGGCTATTAACGCGGTCGGTCGGCGATCAGTCTGTAGTCTGGGTGCAGAATCCGGTAGCGCTGGGCGAGAATTCCGAACCGGAACCCGATGTGGCACTATTGCGGCCTCGTGCTGATTTCTACAAGACCCGCCATCCTCACGCTGGTGATGTACTGTTAATGATCGAAGTGGCTGATTCTTCGCTGCGCTATGACCGGGAAGTTAAATTGCCGCTTTATGCCCGGCATGGCATTACTGAAGTCTGGATCGTCGATCTGGCCTTGAGTCGATTAGATGTGCATCGCCAACCGGAAGCGGGCCGCTATCAGGATTCACAGCGTCTGACTTCGCCGATTGTGCTGGCTCCATTGGCGTTCCCCGATCTGCTACTGGATTTAAGCGAACTGTTTTAAGCAGCCTCCCCAATGAGTTGTGGCGAGTTAGGCGTAGCACGGGCAGGATGCCCGTGCTATAGGAATCCGACCTGAGTTGTGGAATTGCCGCTTCGAACCACCCCGGCGCTAACGCGCCACCCCTTGTATGTCTGGAGTCGGCTAAAGTGTAGGTCAACGTGGCAGCGCGATACCCCTCTGGGACTTGCGATCCCGCTAAGGAGCTTGACGCGCCACGTTGGTTTTTTCCGTAAACCTAAAACCCGAACAGTTGCCGGGGCTTGAACCCGCATCGTGCAAGGTTGGGATGAGGAACACACCATGAAGAAACAAGCAGTGACT
>CAIRMO010000020.1 GCA_903879705.1 uncultured Candidatus Competibacteraceae bacterium
CTGAGGAGCGAACCACCCCGGCCCCTGACGGGGCCACCCCTCCTTACTCAAGGAGGGGAAAAAGCGATGTACCGTGCTGGTTTTATCCCCTCCTTGGATAAGGAGGGGTGGCGCGAAGCGCCGGGGTGGTTCGAAGCGGCGGCAGCGTCCTTGCCTTCGGTCAACCGGAACAGGTACAGGCGCAAATAATCCAGGCCGGTCCAGACCGTTTCGGCGGACAACCCCACATGGGCCGCCAATGCCGTCAGCCGCGCCGGCGCTTGCGGATCCTGCCCGGCGTCCAGCAACACCAGCCGCTGGATGCTCCCGCCAAACAGATCCTGGGCCATTTCCGGGGTCGCCAACCCCAGCCGGGCCAGATGATCCGGCCAATCCGCCAGCCAGCCGGGGGTGCAAAGATAAGCGCCTTCCCGCAGTTGGGCATCGACCCAGTCCGGATCGGCGACCAGATGAAAGCACTGCTTCAGAAGATGAAACTGAATGCGGCGTTCGTCTGCCAGTTCCTTGATCAGCGGCTGCAAACAGATTCCGCCGACCCAGACCACCGGCTCACCCGCGGGAATCGTGGCGATCTGGGTGCGGATTGCCGCCACCGGCAAAGCAGGACAGCCACAGCAGGCCGGAAACGCATGAATCGTCACCGGCGTCCGTTTCGGGACGCCAACCGCGGCAGCACGGGCCTCGGCCACAAAATGGCAGCAGATCCAAATGTGCATTTCAGACTTCGCCGGCAGTGGTCAACCAGTCCAGCGGATACCGCCCCCAGCGCCGCGCCGCTTCGGCGATGGCAAACAGCACCTCGTCGGGGACTTGCCAGGGAATTTCGCCGTGATTGTCCGCCAGCACAAAGCCGCCGCCGATCCCAGCTTTGGCGATGCAATCCTTGACCGCCGCCTCAGCCGCGGCGGGCGTCCAGCGCCGCATAGTGATGCCATTCAGGTTGCCTAACAGGCCGATCTTTCCCCTGCAAACCTGTTTGAACTCCGCCAAATCTTCGCTGCTGCTGACCCCGATCATGGCCGCGCCGGTGGCTGCCAGTTCATCGACGATCGGCAGACCGCAGCCCGAGGCCAGGTGAATGGCCACCGCCGCCGGAATCCGCGCCAACATCCGCCGGGCGCAAGGAAATCCGGTGTCCAGATACAGGCTGCGGGGAATGATGGTGCTGGAGGAGACCGGGTCGAAATAACAGATGGCATTGGCTCCGGCGGCGCATTGCGCGTTGGCCCAGGCGACGCAAAAGGCTTCATTGAGTCCCAGTAACTGGTTCAGCAGATCGCGCCGTTCGTGCAGCAACAGCAGATACGCCTCAAACCCGATCTGCATCACCGGCAGCGAGAAGGGCGACATGGTGACTCCGATGATGGGGATTTCACCTTGGGTCCGCGCCGCCATTTGGCGAATGGTCTCCAGCACCCGCAGCAGACCGGGGCTGTCTTCGATCCGCGGCGGGGTCAGGCGCAGAATGTCCTCCACATCGCTGATCGGGGGCAGCCCGGCATTGGGCGGGCCGTCATCGCGGAAGATGACCTCGCCGCCCCAGGCTTCCGCTTCCAGGGCGGCGTAGTAAAAAGCGTACAGGCAATCATGTCCAAACTTGGCCTGGAGTCGGCATTGACCCTCGGCGACGTGATCGGGCCGGGAGAAATACTCGCGAATCGACAGGCCCAACTCCCGCGCACCCTGCAAGGCCGGCAACAGAAAAAACGGGACCCGATCCGGTGGGCGATGGCCGAGCGTCGTCACGATCCGCTGCATGGGCGTCATGTTCCGGATCATGGCGCACCTCCCGCCAACCCCTCGACAATCGCCACGGCCTCGGCGGCGTTTGTCCCCATCGCATCGGCCCCAACTTCCTTCCACAATTCGGGATCGAACCGGAACGGCGCTCCGCCTACCACCACCCGGGTCCGGGGCGACTGTTCACGCAGCTGTGTCGTCACCTCACGCACCTGCAGGGCGGAGGGCAGCATCAGCGTCGAGATCATCAGGATGTCTATCTCATCCGCGCAGGTTCGGGTGACCAGCCCAGCGACGGTCTGCCGCTCGTAATCCAGTACCGGCCAGCCCGCCGCCCGCAACACGGTGCGCACGATCTGCTTGCCGAGCAGGTGGTAATCCTCCAGCACCGTCAGCGCCAGCCGGGCGTTGCCGGGCGCAACCCGCGTGGTGGTTGCCGCCGGTCCCAGCAGGGCATCGACCTGTTCCTCGCACAGCCGCCCGCTCATGTAAACCTGGGACAGGGCGCAACGGTTGTCTTCCCAGAGCTTGCCGATCCGCTCCAGCGCCGGGCGGATCAGGCTCTCCACCGCCAGCAGCGGCGTCTGACTCGCCGCGACGGCGTCCAGCAGTTCGCTGACGCGCACCCGATCCAGCGCCAGCAGGGCGCGCTCGAATTCATCCAGTCTGGCTAACATGGCGGCGTGTTCTCCCCTGTGGGCTGATCTCAATCCCGGCGCGCAAACGCGGTCGGAGCCTTAAAACTGTTCTTCGGTCATCGCCAGGATCGAAACTCCGCCGCTCTGCACAGAGCGCAGCAATGCGCCAGCCTTGGGTAGAATGTGTTCGGCGTAGTAGCGGGCGGTAATGCGCTTGCCCTCATGGAATACCAGGTCCGCGCCAGTCGCCAGTTTGCGCTGTGCCGCCAACGCCGCCCGGCCCATTTGCCAGCCGCCGCAGACGTAGCCCGCCAGCATCAGGTAATCCACCGACACCGCCATGACCGCACTGGGATCGCGACAGCTCAAAATCCACTCGGTCGCGCCAGATAACGCCTTGACCCCATCGACCAGCGCCGCCCGGATCACCGCCAGATCATCGCCCGCCGCCTGCTCCAACTCGCCGACCGTCGTTTCCATCTCCGCGATCAGCGCCTGCATCGCAGCACCCTTATCCATGTTCAGCTTGCGCCCGGCCAGATCCGCTGCCTGAATCCCGGTGGTGCCTTCGTAAATAGTGGTGATCCGCGAGTCGCGCAGATGTTGGCACGCGCCGGTTTCCTCGATAAAACCCATGCCGCCATGCGCTTGCACACCGAGCGAGGCGACTTCGATGCCGATCTCGGTACACCAGCCTTTAACCACCGGAATCAGCAAATCCACTCGCGCCTGATGGCGCTGCCGCACCGCCGGATCGGGATGGTCACGGGCGATGTCGATGTGCGCGGCCACTACATAAGCCAGGATCCGCATCGCCTCGTTCTGCGCTTTCATGGTCAACAGCATCCGCCGCACGTCAGGATGATGAATAATCGACACCCGGTCGCCACTGCGAACCCCGATGAGCCGACCCTGCACCCGATCCTTGGCAAATTCACGCGCCGCCTGATAAGCCCGCTCACCAATCGCCAGCCCTTGCAGGCCGACTTTGAACCGGGCCGCGTTCATCATGATGAACATATAGGCCAAGCCTTGATTCTCTTGTCCGACCAACTCGCCCACTGCGCCGTCCTCATCGCCAAAGGCCATCACACAGGTCGGGCTGGCGTGAATTCCCAGCTTATGTTCCAGCGAAACCGCATGAACGTCGTTACGCGCACCCAGCGAACCGTCCGGGTTAACCAGGAATTTCGGCACGATGAACAGCGAAATACCCTTGACTCCTTCCGGGGCATCCGGGATACGCGCCAGCACTAAATGAATAGTGTTAGCGGTCATGTTGTGTTCGCCCCAGGTGATGAAAATCTTCTGGCCGAAAATACGGTAATGGTCGCCTTCCGGCACCGCCCGGCTCCGCACCGCCGACAAGTCAGAACCGGCCTGCGACTCGGTCAGGTTCATGGTGCCGGTCCATTCGCCACCGATCATCTTCGGCAAATACAACGCCTGCTGCGCCGCCGAACCGGCCTGGCTAATCGCTTCAATCGCGCCGGCATTGAGCAGCGGACACAGGGCAAACGCCATATTCGCCGAGTTCCACATTTCCTGCGCGGCGGTATTGAACAATTCCGGCAAGCCTTGACCACCATATTCAACCGGCGAACTGACGCCGTTCCAGCCCCCGGCGACGAAGCTGCGATACGCCTCGGCGAAGCCTTCCGCCGGGATCACACCTTGGCCCGGAACCAGCCGCGCCCCCTGGACATCACCGGAATGATTCAGCGGCGCCAGCACTTCAGCCGCCAGTTTCGCAGCTTCTTCCAGCACGGCTTCGACCAGTTCCGGGCCAATATCCTGCTCGGCAAAAGCCGGTAGCGCAGCGACTTCGGCCAGGCCGGCCAATTCATCAATCACAAACTGCATATCGCGGGTTGGGGCGGTATAGGCGGTCATGGACGCCTCCTTAAAGGATTCGGGATTAACGATACGAGACGGGGAAAATCAGCGCCGCCGGAAACGACGGCGCAGAAAGTACGGGTAAACGGTTCAGCCAGCGGCTTTCAGCTGATCCAGTTCCCTGGATAATTCGGGGATAGCCACGAACAAATCAGCGACCAGCCCGTAGTCAGCGACTTGAAAGATCGGCGCTTCCTCATCCTTGTTGATCGCCACGATCACCTTGCTGTCCTTCATCCCGGCCAGATGCTGAATCGCCCCGGAAATGCCGACCGCGATATAGAGATCGGGCGCGACCACCTTGCCGGTCTGGCCGACCTGATAATCATTGGGGACAAAACCGGCGTCTACCGCCGCCCGCGATGCGCCCACTGCGGCATTGAGCTTGTCGGCCACCTCTTCCAGCAGCTTGAAATTGTCACCGTTGCCCATGCCGCGCCCGCCAGAAATGATAATCCGGGCCGCAGTCAGTTCCGGGCGGTTCGATTGGGTGAGTTGCTGACTGACAAAACGGGACACACCGGCATCCGCCACCGCCGCGACCGCTTCAACCGTGGCGAAGCCGCCGGTGGCGGTAGCCGCGGGAAAGGCGGTGCCGCGCACGGTCATCACCTTGATCCCGTCTTTGGATTGCACTGTCGCCAACACGTTACCAGCATAGATCGGACGGACGAACGTGTTGACGCTCTCGACCTTGATCACGTCGGAAATTTGCGCCACATCCAGCAGCGCCGCGACCCGGGGCAGGGTGTTTTTTCCGGCAGCGGTCGCCGGGGCCAGGATGTGGCTGTAGCTGCCGGCCAGACTGACCACCAGCGCTGCGACGTTCTCGGCGAGCTGATTGGCGTAATGCGGGGCGTCAGCAACCAGCACTTTCTTGACCCCAATCACTTGGGCGGCGGCTTCGGCGACTGCGCCGCAACCCTGACCGGCGACCAGAATGGTGATGTCGCTGCCCAGTTGCGCAGCAGCGGTGATCGTGTTCAGCGTCGCCGCCTTGAGAACGGCGTTGTCGTGTTCGGCAATGACCAGAATGCTCATGGTTTGGGTACTCGCGGCTTAGATGACGTGCGCTTCGTTGCGGAGTTTGTCGACCAGAATGGCGACGGTATCGACCTTGATGCCGGCTTGGCGCTTGGGCGGTTCCTGTACCTTGAGCGTGACCAGGCGGGGAGCAACGTCCACCCCCAGTTCCGCCGGCTTCAGCACTGCCAGCGGCTTCTTCTTGGCTTTCATGATGTTGGGCAACTTGACGAAACGCGGCTCGTTCAACCGCAGGTCGCTGGTAACCACTGCCGGCAGCTTGATGGCAATGGTTTCCAACCCGCCGTCCACTTCGCGGGTGACGTTGATTTCGCCCGCGCCGATCTCAATTCTGGAGGCAAAGGTGCCTTGCGCCCAGCCCAGCAACGCCGCCAGCATCTGGCCGGTCTGGTTGGCATCGTCATCAATCGCCTGCTTGCCGAGAATAATGAGATCGGGTTGCTCTTGATCCACGACCGCTTTAAGCAATTTGGCGACGGCCAGCGGTTGTAACTCGACATCGGTTTCTACCAGAATGCCCCGGTCAGCACCCATCGCCAGCGCGGTGCGGAGGGTGTCCTGACAAGCGGCCACGCCCAGCGATACCGCCACGATTTCCTTAGCCTTGCCGGCTTCCTGCAACCGCACCGCTTCTTCGATGGCGATTTCGTCGAACGGATTCATCGACATCTTGACGTTGGCGGTTTCCACGCCCGAACCGTCGGCTTTCGCCCGAACCTTGACGTTGTAGTCAACGACCCGTTTTACGGCGACTAGAATTTTCATCGTTCACCTTTAAGTGTTCATGTGGGTGGAATGAACCCGGTTGGAACCCAACGGGTTTAAACCCTGCCAAGTTATGGTATTTAGTCCCGGTTAGCGATGCAATGCCTTTATTGGCTACCGAAATTCAGTCCCTCACCTGAATTTTGATTCTACCCCAAACCCGTTTTCTCAATCCCACCGGAGCAGCGTATGTACTCGAATCATGAAGGCTATAACGACAGCATCCACGGCTACTATCTGGAAGACCTGAGTGTGGGCATGAGCGCCTCGCACGCCAAGACCGTGACCGAAACCGATGTGGTGATGTTCGCTGGATTGACCGGGGACAACAACCCGGTGCATTGCAATGAGGTTTTTGCCGCTAAAACCCCGTTCAAGGGCCGGATCGCGCATGGCATGTTCTGCGCCGGGCTGATTTCCTGCGTGGCCGGCACCCGCCTGCCGGGACCCGGCTGTATCTACGTCGATCAGCAGTTGCGCTTCAAGGCCCCGGTACGCATCGGCGACACCGTTACCGCAACCTGCACCATCCAGGAGATCAATCAGGAACGGCGGCGGGTGGTGATGACCACGATTTGCACGGTGGCCGATAAAATCGTAGTGGAAGGCATCGCCACCTTCATGGTCAGCCGCCGGGCGCTTCTTCCCCGTCCCATAACCACACCCGTTGCTGAAGCATCTCCACCCGCAACGAGCCTTTAGTGCCCTCGCAATTCTCGACTTTCCCCCATTGGACACACCACTGCCGGCTTACCCCGACCGAATGGATTCCCTTCTTGGGTATCCCACTTTCATCGGTATCCCACGTTCATCGATCAGCAAGGCGCTCTCCTCATGCCCGCCCAACCTGACCCCCCTTTTGCAAAGGGGGGAAGCTGCGTTAGCAGCGGGGGGATTTTTCCCTTTTCCACAACTTGAACCGGATCGCTATAGAATTAAATTTGCGACAGGTCAAATAACCGGGAGGTCATCACGATGTCGATTGAAATAAAGTATTTTGCCAGTCTGCGCGACCGGTTGGGCCGGGCCGGGGATCGGCTGGAAGCGATTGACGGGCTAACCGTCGCCGGAGTGTGGGCGACGCTGTGGCCGGATGCGCCACTGCCACCGAACACTCTGGCAGCGGTCAATCTGGATTATGCCGGTTTGGAGCAGCCGGTTGCTGATGGCGACGAGGTGGCATTCTTTCCGCCGGTGACCGGGGGGTAAGCGGGTGAATATCGAACTCCGAACGGCACCGTTCGAGCCATTGGCGGAACTGGCGCGTTATCAGGCCGGTTTGGATAACCACCAGCGCGGCCAGTACGGCGCGGCGGCGATCTTTATCGGAACGATGCGCGACGCCAATGACGGTGAATGGGTACGTGGCATGACGCTGGAACACTATCCCGGCATGACCGAACGGCAGTTGCAGCGGATCGTTGAATCGGCATTCCAGCAATGGCCGTTGCTGGATGCGCTGGTCATGCACCGGGTCGGCGCATTACAGCCGAATGATCCCATTGTCCTGATCGCGGTTTGGGCAGAGCGCCGGGCAACGGCATTTGCGGCCTGCCGGTTCCTCATCGAGGAACTCAAATCAACCGCGCCCTTCTGGAAGCGCGAAGACACCGCCGCCGGGCCGCACTGGGTGGAACACAATACGCCGGGTTGACTAAGCCGGCGCGGTTTGGGTGCGTTCCGGCAGGCTATCCGCTATGCTGCAACCATGACTGAACCTGCCCCCAACTCTCTTATTTCCCGCCGCTTCCGCAGTTTTCTGCCGGTGATCGTCGATGTTGAGACCGGCGGTCTCAATCCGCAGACCGATGCGCTGCTGGAAATCGCCGCGGTCATCGTCCGCATGGACTGGCAGGGCCATTTGCTGCCGGTCGGAACGCTGGCCCATCACATCCAGCCGTTTCCCGGCGCTCGGCTCGATCCGGCCTCGATGGCGATTAATGGCATCGATCCCGATCACCCGTTCCGGTTTGCCGTACCTGAGAGTGAGGCGCTCACCACCATTTTCCGCGAGATCCGCCGGGAGATGCGCGATACCGGTTGCAGCCGCGCTATTCTGGTCGGCCACAATGCGTTTTTTGATATGGCCTTTCTGAATGCAGCCGTCGGGCGGAGCCGGATCAAGCGCAGCCCCTTTCATCCCTTCAGCAGTTTCGACACGGCCACCCTTGCCGGACTGGCTTATGGCCAAACCGTGCTGGCCCGGGCCTTACAGGCGGCGGGCATTCCGTGGAATGAGCGCGAGGCGCATTCGGCAATTTACGACGCTGAACGCACGGCGGAACTGTTTTGCCAAATCGTCAACCGCTGGCAGCACTTGGGCGGCTGGGCGGCAGAAGACGGCTGACCCATTTTTGCGGACTCCACTCCCCAATTCGACGCCATCGACCCGGTTCCCGCGCCGAATTTTGAAACCAGGCCGGAACCGGGCTAAAACCTAGTAGCAACAGGGCATAACCGGAATCCAAACCTGCGCTCAATTACGGGCCATACAAAAATCCGCGAGGCGTTCCGATGTTGGGCAAAAAACAGGAGTTGTCGTCACTTAATGTGCAGATCACCAGGTTGCTGAAAGACGGTCCAACCAGAAAAATAGGGCTTGCCTGGGTCGCGTTAGGTGTCGGGCTGTTGCTTACTGTTCTCGTCAGCATCCATGTTAAACACCGCATCGAAGTCTATGATGCGGCGCAAATGACCTTTTCCTACGATCAGTCCACCCTCAAAATTCATGAGCGTCTGGAGACCTATGCGCTGATTTTACGCGGCGCTACCGGGCTTTTCGCCGCATTGGCCACAGTGGATCGTCAAAACTGGCAGGCTTATATCGAAAAACTTCAGCCCGATAAAACGATCCCCGGCGTACAGGGGATCGGGTTCGCACAAGTCATTCCCCCAGGTCAGCTTACTACCCACATCGCCGGTATTCGCCAGGCGGGATTCCCCGACTACATAGTGTGGCCTCCCGGTCAGCGCACCATCACCACCGCCATTGTTTATCTGGAACCGTTCCGCGACCGCAATCTGCGCGCCTTCGGTTTTGACATGTTCTCCGAGCCGATCCGCCGCGCCGCGATGGAGCGGGCACGCGACACCGGTATGGCGGCGCTGTCAGGTAAGGTTGAACTGGTGCAGGAGATCGGCCAGGAAGTCCAGGCCGGAACGCTGATGTATGTTCCCGTCTATCGCAACGGCGCAGCGGTGGACACGCTGGAACAGAGACAGGCGGCGCTGTTGGGCTGGGTCTACAGCCCTTACCGCATGAATAATCTGATGACCGATATTCTTTACGAATGGGCGCATGAAAGAGGCGAGACCCTCAATCTGCACATTTATGATGGCCTGCAAGCCACGTCCGACGTCCTGCTGTTCGACAGCCAAGCGGCTCTGACGCCCGAAGGGCATTGGCTTTTTCGGCAGCAACGGATCATCGACTTTAATGGTCATCAGTGGTTGTTGGTGTTTGATCACACCGCCGCCGTTGCCGTCAACGTCAATTATGTAGTCGCCTGGTCAGTTCTGTGCGGCGGTATTGTATTAAGTGGCATGCTGTTCGGCTTGATATGGGACCAGAGCAAGTTGGAGCGGCTGGCCCATTGCGACGCGCTGACGGGTCTGCCCAACCGCCTGTTGCTGGCGGATCGGATGCGGCAGGCTATCGCCCAGGCCAAACGCAGCGGCACACGGCTGGCGGTCGGATATCTGGATCTGGACGGGTTCAAGCCGGTTAATGATCGCTACGGCCATGCCGCAGGTGATGTTGTGCTGATCGAAATCGCCCGGCGATTGGAACAGGCGGTCCGCAATATGGACACGGTGGCCCGGCTGGGCGGTGATGAATTTGTGGTGCTGATGCTGGAACTGGCGCTGGTCAAAGAGAGCGAGGCCATTTTGAACCGGATTCTGGAGAGCGTCCAAACGCCGATCCGGTTGGGCGCGGAAACGGTGGTGGTGGGAGCCAGCATCGGCATTTGCCTCTATCCGGGGCCGAGCGGAGATGACCCTGACGAGTTATTGCGCTACGCCGATCAGGCCTTGTACCTGGCCAAGCAGCGTGGCAAGAACCGCTATTGCTTCTGGGATGCCCCGGCCTGATCGCCATGATCGCCCACGGCTTCACCCCCTTCACCCCCTTCACCAACAATTCTAATGGTCGGATATAGCCATCCGGTTGGAGTTGTGGAATTTCCCCTCGCTGAGGAGCGAACCACCCCGGCCCCTGACGGGGCCACCCCTCCTTACTCAAGGAGGGGAAAAAGCGATGTACCGTGCTGGTTTTATCCCCTCCTTGGATAAG
>CAIRMO010000021.1 GCA_903879705.1 uncultured Candidatus Competibacteraceae bacterium
ACACTTCACTGACTTCAAGCAAGCGATTTCCGACTGTTTAGCCCAGACCCATACCACCTACAAGAAAGAGCTGGATTCATTACTAACCCTCAATTTTCAGACCTTTGAGGAATCACAGGTTGTAGCGGGGTGAAGTATATCCGATCAATATGATCGTCAGCAGTTCATACTGCAACGCGACCACTAACCGGTGTTCGTATACGCCCAGCGTATCCCTGACCAGTAACAAGGGCTACCAGTGGCGGGCGGCGGCAGGCAGTGGCGCATTTAGCGGTTGGATGGCTTTCAGCACCAGCACCTCATCCGGCGGTTTCAATTCGCAGTTCAATGGCAGTTCGGTGGGATGGGTGGCCCGTCCAGGCGCGTCTTGGCCAGTGACCAGTGCGGTGTATTACACCAATGGGATGACCGATAAGTGGTCAACGGCTTCTTATAACGCAAACTTCAACAACTTCACTTATACTGTGAGGATGAAACGGGTTGATACCTTTGATGATGGTTATGCCTATGCCAGTGGATTGATAGTGCGTGGCTTGCCGACTGCCTTTTATGCCGGGAATGACTGGAAGAATGCTTACCGGTTTCTGTATTCGCAAAATGGTAATTTCAGTGTGTGGAAGAACGTTGGTGGTGTTACGACAGCGCTAAAAGGCTGGACTACTACCAGTTCGATTGACCTTAACAACTGGAACACATTGAAGGTGGTTGCCAATGGCAGCCAACTCCGTTTCTACATCAATAATGTATTGGTGTGGACAGGTTCCGACAGTTCCCTGATCAGTGGGCAGGTGGGAGTCGGCATGTATCGTGGTGTCACCGTTCAGTCCTTGCAAGTAGATTGGGCGACGCTCGGCCCTGTCACTGCTGCATCATACGAGCCTGCGGAAATGATCGAGGCCGACCAGCAGGAGTTTTCTGATAATCCTTCTCAGCCATCCGTGCCAGAACACTCACGTTGAGTCGCAATGAACGGCGGAGTTATAAACTTCGCTAACTGGTCTTGATAGAACCAACGGGATTATCTGGTCTCGTTGGTTCTTTTCATTTTAAAGCTATTAAGGATCTGTAATGCTAATGCCCCGCGTAGTGAATCCATTGCTCTTGATAATAATGGCTTGCCTTGGACAGTCGGCCAACTCAACCTCATTTTTTGTTCAACCACGAAATTTCAACATCGTGGAATTAGCTTCACAGGATAATCCAGCGATCATTGATTCGTCGCCTAAATTGAATGTTGATACCCCGATCACGGTAATTAAAAGTGAAGCTGATAAAGAAATTCTGGAAATCAATGAAGAACAAAATGGCGGAATGATTGCTATGGTTGTTAATGACACGGTGCGTATCCAGATCGAAGGCAATCCTACTACTGGTTTTACTTGGGAACCTGAAAAGCTGGATACTGATTTGTTGAAGCCGATGGGTGAGCCAAAATTTATCTCAAATAGCAACTTGAAAGGTGGAGAAGGGGTGTTTACTTTCACTTTCAAATCGCTAAAGCCAGGTGTCACTCATTTACGTCTTCTTTACCATCGCACTTTTGAAAAAGACACTCCACCGGCACGAATCTTTGATGTCGTTGTAGATATTCAACCATAATGTTAATTTGTCCGAGTTAAGCGGCGTTGAACCCGCCAACCGGGAGATTCCCATCATGCGCCTGCTGCACACTTCAGACTGGCATCTCGGCCAGACTTTGCATGATTTCGAGCGGGATTATGAGCATCAAGCCTTTCTGGACTGGCTGATTGGCACTCTGGAAACTGAACAGGTTGATGCCCTGCTGATTGCCGGTGACGTGTTCGATCATTCCAACCCGTCCGCTGCCGCCCAGAAACAGCTCTACTGTTTCCTCACCGCCGCCAAGCAGCGTATTCCGCATCTTAATATCGTCATCATCGCCGGCAATCACGACTCACCGGGTCGGCTGGAAGCGCCCGCGCCACTGTTAGCGGCTTTCGGCGCTACTGCCATTGGCTACACCCGTCAGTATGGCGAAATTGACCTTGACCGGCTGGTTACGCCGCTCCGCAATCGCGCTGGCGAGATTGCGGCCTGGGGTCTGACGATTCCGTTCCTGCGATCCGGCGATGTGCCACTGGTGGAAACCGACGGTGATCGCTACCTGAAAGGCGTCGAATTGCTGTACCGGCAAGTGCTGGATCATGCCCTGAGTCGCCGGGAATCCGGTCAAGCCCTTATCGCGCTCGGTCATTGCCACATGACCGGCGGGCTGACTTCGGAAGATTCAGAGCGACGCCTAGTTATCGGTGGGGCTGAAGCGCTGCCGGTGGATATTTTCGATCCAGTCATCGCTTATGTCGCCCTGGGCCATCTGCACCGCGCCCAAAAAGTCGGCGGTCAGGATCGAGTCCGCTATTCCGGTAGTCCGCTACCGATGTCCTTCACCGAAATGGATTATCGGCATCAGGTGATTCGTATTGATTTGGACGGTGAAGCGGTACGGGAGATTGCTTCAATCCGGATCCCGCGTTTCGTTGAATTATTGCGAATCCCTGCCCAACCCGCGCCAGTTGACGACGTGTTGGCGCTGCTGGCGGCGCTCAATGTGCCCGATACGCCCTTCAATGCCCGGCCTTATCTGGAAGTGCAGGTGCAGCTGACCGGCCCGGAGCCGGGATTGGCCGCCCGGATTGATGCCGCACTGGAGGGCAAACCGGTGCGCCGCGCCAAAATCAAAACCACCTACAGCGCGAGCGTTCGCCCGGAAACCGGCGCTGGCCCGCAATCGCTGGATGATCTGGGCCGGTTGCAACCCGACGACATTTTCCGAAAACTGCATCGAGGCCGCTACGGCGAAGAACCCTCTGCCGCGCTGTTGGCCGCATTCGCAGAACTGCTACGGGAAACGGGCGGGGAGGTAGCTCCATGAAAATTCTCGCCATTCGTGGCAAAAATCTGGCCTCGTTGGCCGGTGAATTTGAACTGCGTTTTCATCAAGAACCACTGGCGTCCACCGGGCTGTTCGCCATTTCCGGGCCAACCGGATCGGGCAAAAGTACGCTGCTCGATGCCCTGTGTCTGGCGTTGTATGACGAAACGCCCCGCCTGACCCGCGCTGCCGTCAAGGGCGTCAGTCTTCCGGATGTGGGCAATGACACCATCACCCCGCAAGACCCGCGCAACCTGCTCAGGCGCGGCACCGCTGAAGCGCTGGCTGAAGTCGATTTTGTCGGCAACGATGGGATCGCCTACCGCGCCCGCTGGAGTGTGCGCCGCGCTCGCGGCAAGGCCGGCGGCAAGCTGCAAAACGCCGAAATGCTGTTGCAAACCCTCGATGGCGAACAACGGATTGGTGGAGTGAAACTGGAAGTCCAGCAGGCGATCCGGGAGCGATTGGGGCTGTCTTTTACCCAATTCACCCGTGCCGTACTGCTGGCGCAGAATGAGTTTTCCGCCTTCCTGAAAGCCAACGATAACGACCGGGCGGAACTGCTCGAAACTCTGACCGGGCTGGATGTGTACACCGGCCTTTCAATTCGCGCCTACGAACGCGCCAAGGCCGAACAGCAGGCGTTGCAAGCCTTGATCGACCAATGCGCCGGTCAGCAACCGCTTGCCGCCGAAGATCGCGTGCAAGTGGAGCAGGGTTTGATCTCCGCCAAAGCGGAAGCGGCGCAACTGGAACGACGCAAGACTGAACTGGATCAGCAATTACAGTGGCATGCGGCGTGGGAAAAGCTGAAACAGGTCGAACAACAGGCGCTTGAAGTTGTAGCGCAAAGCCGCGCCGCCCAGAATAACGCTGCGCCTCGAAAGGCTTATTTCATCCAGGTGGAAGTGGTGCAGGACGTCCGTTCGCTACTGGTAGAGATGGATCGCGCTGCCGGAGATGTTGAGAAAAATCGTCAGGCCGTTAGTCATGCAGAACGAAAGCGGGATGCCGCGCGGCAAATCCGGCAACAAGCGGATGAACTGTTGGTGAAAGCACAACAGCGAGTTGCCGACGCCGGACAAGCCAAGGTTGCAGCCAGTCCCGATCTGGCTCTCGCCAAACAGCTTGAGGCGGAGATCAACACACTTGCGCCCGGTCATGCCGCCGCCCTTAAAATCCGCAACGAGGCACGCGATGCAGCAACCCGGACACAGCAGATGCTCGCCGGCAAGCAGGCCGAGCGCAATCAGACCGCCCAAGCGCTGCAATCTGCGCAAGACTGGCTGACCGCGCATGAATCCTTGCGGGTTTTGACGGAGAACTGGCCGCGCTGGGAGGTACTGTTTAATGAAGCCGCTGCTGCCCAAATCAGCTTGCGCGACATCGAGCGAAATATCACGGTCTGCCGGCAGGATGAACAGCAAAAACAGCAGGTGCGGGACCACGCTGTTATGGCGCTCGCTAAAGCCGAAGCGGCATTTCAGACCGCCGAAGCACAATTGCAAAAGGCGATTCAGGCCATGACCGGCTTTGACGGGGAAGCTCTGGCGATGCGTCGTGCTACTACGGAAATCCATCGTAGCCGCTTGGCCGAAGCCGAAAAATTATGGACCGGATTAGCCCATTCGCTGACTCGCCAACAGGCGCTAAATACTGAAACCGGCCCGGTGCAAGAGAAGATTGCTCAGGCAGAAACTGCATTGACGCGGCTTCACATTGAACAGCCGGTGACGATTGCCCGACTGAAACAGGCCGAAAAATCGCTGAAAATCGCTGAAACCGCTTGCGCCAAAAATGTTGAAACTTTACGCGATACCCTGGAAACCGGATCACCCTGTCCGGTCTGCGGCGCAACCGAACATCCCTATTCTGCTGGCGATGCGCCTTCCCGCGCTCTGTTGGTCAATCTCAAGACCGAAGTCGACCAATCCCGGAAAGCGTTGGATGCTCTGGTTAAACAGGAAGCGATTTGCCAGACGGTTCTTGATAGCAGTCAGCAACGGTTGGCAGCTATCGGCAAAGAACAGGAACCGTTGCTCGCAGCCATTGAACAAAATACCTCGCTGTGGAATGCCCAGCCGATTGCAGCGAAATTGACTACTGTAGCGATGGCCGATTATCCGGGCTGGTTCACCTCGCGCAATCAGCACATTCAGCAACAGCTTGATGCCATTATCAAGGAAGAAAACCACCAACGCGAAGCGATTAAAGTCAGGGATAATGCGCAAATGGATCGGGATAAAGCTCAACAACAGCATTCCATGGTTCGGGACACGGCTACTGCGGCACAGACTGCCTTTGATCAAGTGATTTCCGCTGGGCAAACTATCACTGTCCGGCAAATGGAAGCCGCTCAACAATTCAATGATCGGTTAGTGGCGCTGAATCCCGCTTTTCCCGATCAAAATTGGCGTCCGGTCTGGGAAAGCGATCCGAATACTTTTTACCAGGAACATAAACAGCGGGCTGCCCAATGGAGTACGAAGGGCAAGGAACTCGAATGCCAGCAAGCTAACCTTAACCGTTTTAACATTGAGATTAACAACCTGGCCGAAATTGACGCCGAAAAAACTGCACAACGGCAACGGACCGCTGAAGAGTTTGAAATAGCTGATCGTAATCTCCAGGAAAAACATCGGCAGCGACAAGACTTGTTTAATGGGCGTCCCGTTGCTCAGATGGAAAAAGCCTTTGATCAGGCGATGACTGATGCTAATACCCTGCTTCAGCAACAGCAGCAGACAACCCAGCAAGCAACGCAAGCGGATATTCAAGCGGCAACTGAGTTAAAAGGTGTAACCCGACTCCTTGCCGACCGCCAGAAGATCGCAACTGAAGCCGATGCGGCATTCAATCAGTGGCTGGTCGATTTTAATGTCCACCCTATGAGTGAAAGGCTGGATTCAATTCAACTCCGCACCTTGCTTGCCCATGACGGCGACTGGTTAAAGCAGGAGCGCAGCGCATTACAAACCCTGACTGATAACGTGCAGAAAGCCGAAACAACGCTCAAAGAACGTCAATCGCAACGGGAAGCCCATGAGCAGCAACGCGCCAGCCCGGATTCCCTGGACGTTGTACAAACCACGCAACAGCAAACAAGCGACGCCTTGCAAGCGGCGATCAGCTACTATAATGAAGCGGCGCTTGATCTGCGTCGGGACAATGACCGCAAACAGACCACCGCGACCTTGCAGGAAAATATCGCCAGACAGGAGGCTAAAACTGAAATCTGGCGCAAGCTGGATCTGTTGATTGGTTCCGCCGATGGCAAGAAATTTCGCAATTACGCCCAGCAATTAACACTGGATGTTTTGCTCCGCTACGCCAATCACCATTTATCCAGTTTGTCCCGCCGTTACCGACTGGAGCGGGTCAAGGACACTCTGGCGCTGATGGTTGTGGATCAGGATATGGGTGATGAAAACCGTTCGGTGCATTCATTGTCCGGTGGTGAATCATTTTTAGTTTCGTTAGCGCTGGCCCTCGGTCTGGCTTCGCTGTCTTCCAATCGGGTGCGAGTCGAATCGCTATTCATTGACGAAGGCTTTGGCAGTCTCGATACCGACACTTTGCGCGTAGCCATGGATGCGCTGGACCATTTGCAATCGCAAGGCCGCAAGGTGGGCGTCATTTCCCATGTCCAGGAGATGACCGAGCGTATCAGTGTGCAGATTCAGGTGCAACGCCAGTCCGGCGGCCAGAGCCGAGTGGAAGTACGGAGTTTCTGACCGGATTTAATAACCGCCAAAATCGAGTGAATCAGGAGCATCAGCGATGAAAAGAGCCCGTCATTATTTCCGTGAATCCGACGCCCCAGTCAAACGATCCGCCAACGTGGTCGTGAGCCAGGAAATCATTGAACTTAAACGCTTGGAAAAGCGGATCGGGCGAGTACATTTACAGCAGCGGATCGGCATTGAAGCCGATTATGCCACTCAAGTTTTCGGGCGTGGTCGCACCTTTTTTCACATCGAGAACTGGTACTCGATTCACACCCTGATTCGCCTGGTCTTGCGCTGTACTGGACTCTATGGTCGGGGTTTGCGCAATGCCGCCAACCTTCAGATTCGCCATAATGAAGTAGTGATTCCGCATCTACCGGATAAGTTTGACGGTTTTACTGTGCTGCATCTCAGCGACCTGCACCTGGATATGAATGCGGCTTATCCGGCAGCACTGATTGAGCGGCTAGCGCAAGTCGATTACGACATTTGCGTAATAACTGGCGATTTCCGGGCTAAAACCTACGGCCCTTATGAGGCGGCGATAACGGCTTTGGCACAAGTGCGCCGGCATCTTCACCAACCGGTTTACGCCATTCTCGGCAATCACGACTCCATTCGCATGGTCTCAGGTATCGAGGCACTGGGGATTCATCTGCTGATCAACGAATCGGTTATGCTGGAGCGTAATGGTACGTTTATTCATCTGGCCGGAATTGACGATCCGCATTACTTTCAGGTGGACAACTTTGACAAGGCCGCCCAGCATATCCCGTCGGATGCCACTGCCATTTTGCTGTCGCATTCTCCAGAACCGTATCGATTAGCGGCGCACGCCGGGTTCGACTTGATGCTCAGCGGTCACACCCACGGCGGCCAGATTTGTTTGCCGGGCGGGATAGCGCTGATGACCAATGCCGCTTGCCCTCGCCCATTCTGCAAAGGCGCGTGGCGCTACCATGCCATGCAGGGCTACACCTCGGTCGGATCGGGGTCTTCGGTGGTCGGTGTGCGGTTCAACTGTCTGCCGGAAATCACCCTGCATCACTTGCGGACGCCGCCGGGTCAATAAGGTCGGTTGCGGACGCCCAGCCGGTACAGCACCCGCGACAGCGCCAGTTCCACCACGATAAACCCGATGGTGATCAGGCCGATCGTGGTCCAGCTCAACCCAAATTCGCCTGCCACCGCCAGCAACGGCAACAAGGATTCCGGGATCTGATCCAGCCCCAGCGCCATGCTGCTGGAGGCCATGCCCAACCGTCGCTTGACAAAGCTCGACAGCAGATCGCCCACCATCGCCGCCCCGCCGATGCTGACGCCGGTCAGCACCGGCAACTTCAGTGCTACCGCTGCCAAACCGGTCACAGCCAGCGCTAGCAACAACCCCCGCCAGGTTTTAGAATCGCCTAACAGCCGCTGTCCGTCGGTCAACTGCCGTCCGCCATCCAGCGGGCGAGCGCCCCGCCGCCCACAAATCGCGGTTGCGATCACCGGAACGCCGTTGGCGATCAGAATCAGCAGCAGTACTTTCAATTCGATGGGCAGCATTAATGCAATTTGCTCCACAGTGACCGGTATGTGCCAAGCAAGCGCAACCCGTCCAACCTACAATGGATTCAACTACCGTGTGACGGCGGAAACCACCCAGAACCGAGGAGACTCCAAAATGAAACTAATTCACTTTAAAGCCGGATTCGGCTTGCTGTGCGGAATGCTGCTGCTGGCTTCAGCTCAAGCCGCTGATCCTAATTCGCCAGTCGGTAAATGGAAAACCATGGACAAGGATTCTGGAAAGCCGAAAAGCATTGTCGAAATCACGGAAAATAATGGCGTGCTGACCGGCAAGATCGTTCAACTGCTGGAAGGGGCGACCCAGAAAATGTGCAGCAAGTGCGAAGGCGATCTAAAAGATAAGCCGCTGGTGGGTATGAAGATCGTGTGGGACTTGAAGAAAAAAGGCGATGAATGGACCGACGGCAAGATTTTCAACCCGGCGGACGGTGGCACCTACGACAGCAAAGCCAAGCTGACTGACCGCGGTAAAACCCTGGAAGTCACCGGCAAATGGATGTTCATCAGCAAACAGCAGCAGTGGCAACGGGTGAATTGACGCAAAACTTTTCCCAATGTCGTCATACCCGCAAAAGCGGGTATCCAGTTTTTCAGCGGCTGACTGGATTCCCGCATACGCGGGAATGACGGAAACGAAGTCGGGGCGTTATTGGTCTGGTATTTTCTTTGTCGGAAATCGCCTTATCCCGCCGCCGGCTTGACCTCGGGAACCGGAATGCCGTGTTGCCGGCAAGCGGCGGTCAGGGTGTTCAGCAGCAGACAGGCAATGGTCATCGGCCCGACCCCGCCCGGCACTGGAGTAATCGCCCCCGCCACCTCAACTGCCGCGGCAAAATCCACATCGCCCACCAATCGGCCCTTGCCGTCCGGGGTCGGAATCCGGTTGATCCCAACATCGATCACTGTCGCCCCCGGCTTAATCCAGTCGCCCTTGACCATTTGCGCCTTGCCGACTGCCGCGACCAAAATATCCGCCTGCCGGCATTCGTCGGCCAGATCACGGGTCCGGGAATGGGCGATGGTGACGGTGCAATGCTCGCGCAGCAGTAACGCCGCCAGTGGCTTCCCGACGATGTTGGAACGCCCCAGCACCACCGCCCGCAGTCCGGCCAGATTCCCCACCTGCGCCTTGATCAGCATCAGGCAGCCGAGCGGAGTGCAGGACACCATCGCGGTTCCACCCACCGCCAGCAAACCGGCGTTGAGCGGGTGAAAACCATCGACATCCTTGCTGACCGCAATCGCCTCAATCACCGTTTGTGGATCAATCTGCGGTGGCAACGGCAGTTGCACCAGAATGCCATTGATCGCCGGGTCACGGTTCAATTCAGCCATGCGGGCCAACAACTCGGTTTGGGTCACGGTCGCCGGGAGACGATATTCAAAGGAGTTCATCCCCGCCTCCCGGGCCTGCAAGCCCTTGTTACGGACATAGATCTGGCTGGCCGGATCATTGCCGGCCAGCACCACTGCCAAACCGGGCGCGATGCCGTGACTGGCCTTAAGTTGGGCAACGTGGGCGGCGATGCTGGCGCGTAGCCGGGCAGCGAACTGTTTGCCATCAATGAGAGTGGCCGTAGCCATGAGCGTCCTCGTAATCGCTGAACTGGATCGGTGAATGCTACTACAACCCGCCTACGGTACGCCCTTGCCTTGTCAGCGCCTTGTCCGTACCCTTGCCGGCTTTCCCGATCTTCAACCGGAGCGCGTCAGCCGTGTCGAGCCAAAACCAGCAGATCATGTTCGTTTTTCCGGGGCAAGGTTCCCAATACGTCGGGATGGGCAGCGACCTGATCCGGGATTTTCCGGTCGCCCAACAGCGCTACGAACAAGCCAGCGCCATTTTGGGCTACGACCTGGTTAAACTTTGCCTGGAAGGGCCGGAAGAGCAGCTCCGCCTGACCCGCCACACCCAGCCGGCTCTGCTCACCCATTCGCTGATCTGCCTCGAAATTTTCCGCGAACTCACCGAGGGTCAAATACAGCCGGTGCTGGCGGCCGGCCACAGTCTCGGCGAATATTGCGCTCTGGTCGCTGCTGGTGCGCTGGATTTCGAGACCGCCCTGCGGCTGGTCCAGCAGCGCGGCGAGTGCATGGGGACTTACGGCGACGGCGAAATGCTGGCTTTTCCGCTGCATCTGGACACGGTGCGGCCGCTGGCCGAAAAGCATTTTTGCGCCATCGCCGCCTGCAATTTGTCTGATCAGACTGTGGTCGGCGGACGCGGTCCCGACCTCGACCGGTTGACCGAAGAGGCGCTGACCCACTTCCCGCGCAAGAAGCCGACCCGGCTCAAAACCGAAGGCGCATTCCACACCTTTTATATGATCGCCGCGGCGCTGCATTTCCGTCCAACGCTGGATGCCGCCGAGATGAAAACGCCCGCGATTCGGGTTCTTTCCAACTACACCGGAATTCAGCACGATCCCGATCCGGCGGCGATCAAGACCCGGCTGTTCTTCCAGCTCTTTCACCCGGTCCACTGGATGAGCAATCTGGAAACCGCCTTTCACGATGAAATCGCCACTATCGTGGAATTTGGCGGTGGCTTGGGTAGCGGCCCTAACCCGGAAGACAAGCGCCCTAATCTGGAAAGCATGGTCAAAAAGGCGCTGCGTGGCTCCGATTACAGCGTTCACTACCATGCCGCAATCAACAGCCAGACTTTGCGCGACGCGGCCAAGGCGCTGCGGCCATGACCCGCTCCCCCAACCAGGCCCAACCCGCCCGTCGCCTGCTCAGTCAGGTTGCCGTGCAGCGTTCGCATCGCCGTTGCGAGTCGATCCGGGTGCTGCCAGAAGAGGAACCCGCGTCTCCGCCGCCCCGATCCGGCGAAAATGCCGTGCCGCCATCCGAGGCAACGGCGGTTGAGTAATCCATTTTTTAGCGGCTGACCTGCAAAAATGACCGCCTATCGCGTTTAACCGGATTTCGACTACGCTTAAACGGCAACGCATCACCGGAACGAGTCATTGCAGGCGGAGCGGGCGTTGATTCCCGCTGCCGCCCAACCCATCAACTCCAGGCGATTTCCCGCGTAAATAACGATAACCACCCGCCCGCGTTGCCCGGATGCGGGTCGGCGGGGATCTGTTGACTGTCCATTTGCCCATTCATTTCAAGACCACGAGGTAAGGTTCATGATCGCTGAGAAACATCTCGACATCCTGCATGAACGTCGCGCCAAGGTACTGGCTGGCGGCGGTGAGGACAAACTCCAGGAACGCCACGCCAAGGGCCTGCTCGGTGCCCGCGAACGGTTGCTGGCGCTGTTTCAGCCCGACACCTTTCAGGAAATCGGCACCCACGCCAAACACGCCGGCAAGCATTTCGGACTGGCCGATAAGGAACTGCCGTCGGACGGCGTGATCGTTGGCACCGGCTTTGTCGATGGTCGACCGGTCGCGGCATTTAGCCAGGATTTCACGGTGATGGGCGGTACCCTGGGGAAGATGCACGCCAAGAAGATCGTCCAGTCGATGCAAATGGCGCTCAAGATCGGCGTACCGGTGGTGGCGTTCAAGGATTCCGCTGGCGCCCGGATTCAGGAAGGGGTCGATGCGCTGTCCGGTTATGGCGAGGTGTTCTACAACAATGTGCTGTTGTCGGGGGTGGTGCCGCAGATCGCGATCATCGTCGGGCCGTGTGCGGGTGGCGCGGCTTACTCGCCGGCGTTGATGGACTACATCATCATGACCCGCAACAACGCCTACATGTTCATCACCGGCCCGGAGGTGATCAAGGCGGTGACGGGTCGCACGACCAGCCTCGATGAAGTCGGCAGCGCGATGATGCACGCCACGGTCAGCGGCAACGTTCACTTCATCGCCGAGGATGACCGCCACGCGGTGCAGATCGCCAAGTCGCTACTCAGCTATCTGCCGTCCAATAACACCGAAGACCCGCCGCACCGGCCTTATCCTGATCTCGATCTATCGCCGGACGAGGACATCAATGCCCTGATCCCGGAAACCTCTTCGGAGCCGATGGATGTGCAGCCGATCATCAAGCGGCTGGTGGATAACGGCCAGTTTCTGGAAGTCCACGCCGGTTGGGCGGGCAACATCGTGGTCGGCTTTGCCCGGATTCAAGGCATCGTGGTCGGGATGCTTGCCAATCAGTCGCTGGTCAAAGCCGGGGCAATGGATATTGACTCGTCGGACAAGGGTGCCCGTTTCATCCGTTTCTGCAATGCCTTCAATATTCCGCTGGTAACGCTGGTCGATGTGCCCGGCTTCCTGCCCGGCATTGAACAGGAGCGCGGCGGGATCATTCGCCACGGGGCCAAGATGCTCTACACCTACGCTTCCGCCACGGTGCCGAAGATCACCATCATTCTGCGCAAGGCTTATGGCGGTTCCTATCTGGCGATGTGCGCTCAGGAAATGGGGGCGGATATGGTGTTCGCCTGGCCGACTGCCGAAATCGCGGTGATGGGCGCGGAAGGCGCGGTCAATATTCTCTATCGCAGCGAACTCAAGGAAGCCCCGGATCGCAAGGCTATGTCCAAGGAACTGGCGGATGAATACCGCGCCAAGTTCGCCTCGCCGTACATGTCGGCCTCACGCGGCTACATTACCGACGTGATCGAACCGGCTGACACCCGCGCCACCATTGCGCTGGCGCTGCGGAAATTGTTGACCAAGCGTGAATTGCGTCCGGCCAAAAAGCACGGCGATATTCCGCTCTAAGTGCCACCGCCTCCACGTCAAGGGAAACCTGTAGATGAAGACTTACACCACGCTGGACGCCATTGGCGATATGTTCGTGATCTACGGCATCGTGATCGTGGTCTCGATGCTGGTTGCAGCGGTGATTCGCGGCATCGTCATCGTGCTGTCGCGGCAGGCCGACAAGGAAGCGGCCAAGGCTCCGGCCAAACCCGCCCCAGTCGCGTTGCAACCGATCAGGACCGGCATTCCGCAGGAGCATCTGGCGGTGATTACCGCCGCCGTTGCCGCCATGTTGGGTGCGCACCGCGTCGTCCGCATCGAAACGCCAGATCGTGGCTTCGGTTGGACCTCCGAGGCGCGTTCAAGCCATCACACCTCCCATGCGCCCCGCGCATCACACTGATTTTATTTCCTAACCTTCCTTTCAACCTTTTGCGAGAACTCATCACATGGAGAAGAAATTCCGTATCACCGTCGAAGGCAAGCCTTATGTCGTCACGGTCGAAGACATCACTGCCGACGCCCAGAATATCTATCAGGACACCGCCGCGGCAGTCCTGAGTGCGATCCCGCCACCGGTGGCCGCCGCTGCGTTCTCCGCCAGTTCTCCCGGAGTTGCCGGGCCGGGCGATGAAGTCGCACCGCTCGGTGGGGTCGTGCAGACCATTCATGTCAGCGTCGGCCAGATCGTCAACGAGGGTGACAAAGTGGTGTCGCTGGAAGCGATGAAGATGGTGACCCACGTCGTCGCCCGCCGGGGTGGCAAAGTCATCAGCATCGCGGTCAAGCCGGGCGATCCGGTGGACGCTGGACAGACCTTGCTGACGATCGGCTGAGGCCGGGGAGCGTTCCGTTATGGAATCCCTCAATTTTCTCGACCTGTTCCAGGGGATTAGCACCCTGGTGCATGGGTTCTCGACTGACCCGAAGATCGCCTTTGGCCGCATCTTCCTGATGTTCTTAGGCATTCTGCTGTTTTATCTGGGGCGTAAAGGGGTATTGGAAGCCCTGCTGATGATTCCGATGGGCTTGGGAATGGCGACGGTCAACGCCGGGGTGATGTTCTTTTACAACACCGATCCCACCAATGGCATGACGTTTGAGGCGCTCCGGGCCGCGGGTCATGCGGTTCCCGCCCAGATCGCCGGCACTCTGCACGTTGCTCCGTTGGCGCAGAACACCGATGCGCTGATGAACATTTTGCAAATCGACTGGTTGCAGCCGATTTACACCTTCATGTTCAGCAACGGCCTGATCGCCTGCTTCGTGTTCATGGGGATCGGCACCCTGCTGGACGTCGGGTTCGTGATGGTGCGGCCTTACCAGAGCATGATTCTGGCGCTGTTCGCCGAGTTGGGTACGGCGCTGGTCTATCCGATTGCGGTGGCGATGGGCCTGACGCCGGGCGAGGCGGCATCGGTGGCGATTATCGGCGGTGCGGACGGCCCCATGGTGCTGTTCACCTCGCTGTCGCTGGCGAAACCGCTGTTTGTGCCGATCACGGTGGTGGCTTATCTCTATCTGGGATTGACGTATGGTGGGTATCCCTACCTGATCAAGCTGATGATCCCGGAAAGGTTGCGAGCGTTGCCGATGCCGATGGAGAAGACCCGGCCCATTACCTCGAATGAGAAGCTGGTGTTTGCGGTAGTGGCGTGCGTCTTTTTGAGTCTGCTGTTCCCGGTCGCTGCGCCACTGTTGCTGTCGCTGTTCTTGGGAGTGGTGATCCGCGAGAGTGATTTGCCCAACTTCTACGATCTGTTCTCTAATACCGTGCTATACGGATCGACCTTCTTTCTGGGGCTGCTGCTCGGGATTTTGTGCGAGGCCAATACGATCCTGAATCCGGTGGTGCTGAAATTGCTGATTCTGGGCTGTCTGGCGCTGCTGATTTCCGGGATTGGCGGGATTCTCGGCGGCTATGTGCTGTATTACTGGTCGGGCAAGAAGTACAACCCAACCATTGGCATTGCGGCGGTGAGTTGCGTACCGACTACGGCTAAAGTCGCGCAAAAATCGGTGTCAGCGGTCGCGCCGAACGTGATTATCCTGCCGCACGCGCTGGGTGCCAATATCTGCGGCGTCATTACTACCGCGATCTTTGCAGCGGTTTACGTCGCGGTATTGCTGCCAAAAGGCTAAATCTAATTCCACTTAACCCGGCGGGCGGCATTGGCTGCGACCCGCCGGTTTCCGTATTAGAGATACCGCCAGTACATATAGACCGTGCAGATCGCGATCGACATGAGCATCAACGGGAACGCGGTCAGCATGAAAGGTACGAAGCGGATCGGCTGACCAGCACGCTCGGCGAAACCAGCAACCACCAGATTGGCGCTGGCCCCAATCAAAGTACCGTTACCGCCCAGGCACGCACCCAGCGACAGCGCCCACCACAACGGCATCAAGCCTTCCGGGCCGCCGAATTGAGGGGCCATAGCCTTAATCAGCGGGATCATGGTGGCCACGAAGGGAATGTTGTCCACGAACGCCGACAGAATGGCCGATGACCAGAGAACCACCATCGCGGTCGCGTTCAGCTCGCCGCCGGTCAATGCCAGCACCTTATCCGCCAGTAGTTTGAGCAAGCCGGTGCTATCCAGACCATGCACTACGATAAACAGTCCGACGAAGAAGAAAATGGTGATCCACTCAGTCTCGGTAAAGGCGTGGGTCACCAGCCTGGATTGCTCGTCGGCGTCGTGCGGCCAGCATTGCAGCAGGAGCAGTGCGGCGGCGCCGAATAGACCAATGGTAGCGGCTTCCAATCCCAGGAAACGGGCGAAGATGAATGACAGCACCACCACACCGATCACCGCCAGACACTTTTTCAGCAACAACTGATCGGTAATGGCTTCATGCTCGTTGAAATCCATCACCCGCTGGCGATCCTCGGCGGCCGCATGGAGATGCCGGCCCCAGATGAAATAAATGGGAATCAGATTGGCGATCAAGACCACGATGATCACCGGCGCCAGATTGAAAGCAAAATCGTTAAAGGTCAGATTGACCGCTGAACCGATCATGATGTTGGGCGGATCGCCGATCAGCGTCGCGGTGCCGCCGATGTTCGAGGAAATGATCATTGAAAACAGGTAGGGATAGGCTTTGACCCTGAGTTCTTCGGTGATCAGCAGGGCGACCGGCACGATCAGCAGCACCGTGGTGACGTTATCCAGGAACGCCGAGACCACCGCGGTAACCACCGACAGCATCGCCAGAATGCCCCAGGGGCTGGCGTTGACCTTCTTGGCCGACCAGATCGCCAGATACTGAAACACGCCGGACTGGCGGGTAATGGCAACGATCACCATCATTCCGATCAACAGGCCGATGGTGTTGAAGTCGATGCCGCGAATGGCGGCTTCCTGATTCAGCACCCCGCCGAAGATCATCAGGCCGGCGGCGAGCAGGGAGACAATGGCGCGGTTGATCCGCTCGGTCATGATCACCACATAGGTGAAAATGAACAGGATCGCGGCGTACCACATCGGGTTCAGGCCAAAGATGACCGTGCTGGCCAATTGCGTTTCGGAACCATGCATTTAGGCGTTCTCCCCCTGTAGTTTTTCCAGCACATCCCAGAAGGACACGACACCCTCCAGCCGACCGCTCTCCTTATCCACTACCGGCACACTGGTGGTGCGGCCGTGCAGCATCAGCAGCATGACCTCCATCGCCGGCGTATCGGGATGCGCGACCTCATGGATATTCAGCCAGTTCTGCACGGACTCCTCACGGCGTCCGCCTAGACGCTGAGCCAGATCGCTGACGTGTTCGGTGACGAAGGACACGTTTTCGAGTCCATGTTTGTCCAGCACCGCCTTGGGCAGGGTCAATTGCAGCAGCGAATAAATGCTGAAGGTGCCGAGGTAACGACCCCGTTCATCCACCACTGGCAGATGGCGCAAGTGATGTTTGAGAATGTGATCGGCGGCAGCCGCGACCGTATCCGACGGACGCAGCGTCGCCGGATCGGGGTTCATGAGAGTTCTTGCGGTCATCAAAAGTCCTTAACATTTTGAAAGGAAAGTTGGGTTGTTACTGACAGTCAGCGATGGAGAAGAAATTCCACATCACCGTCGAAGGTCGGCCCTATAGTCGCCACGGTCAAGGTATCCCGGCTAACGTCCAGAATATCTCGCGCCTGGCCGGAAACCCCGAAACGCTGTAGGCAACACTTCGTTTTTGCCAACTACAGCATAGGTTTTTTGTCAGTCACTATCTATACAGGGTACGGCAGCGGCAAGTCCAAGCATTGCGCCACTGCCGGTTGCACGCACCACGGTCGCCAGTCGTCAACGCCGGGGTAATGTTCTTCTATAACGTCGATCCGACCAGCGGCTGACGTTTGAGGCGCTCCGTGCCGCCGGCTACGCGGTTCCCCGCTATAGGAATCCGACCTGAGTTGTGGGATCGCCGCTTCGAACCACCCCGGCGCTTCGCGCCACCCCTCCTTATCCAAGGAGGGGATAAAACCAGCACGGTACATCGCTTTTTCCCCTCCTTGAGTAAGGAGGGGTGGCCCCGTCAGGGGCCGGGGTGGTTCGCTCCTCAG
>CAIRMO010000022.1 GCA_903879705.1 uncultured Candidatus Competibacteraceae bacterium
CCACCCCTCCTTACTCAAGGAGGGGAAAAAGCGATGTACCGTGCTGGTTTTATCCCCTCCTTGGATAAGGAGGGGTGGCCCCGTCAGGGGCCGGGGTGGTTCGCTCCTCAGCGAGGGGAAATTCCACAACTCCAACCGGATGCTTATACTTGCAGTCACAGCGACCCGGCGACGGGCTGCGCCCCCACCGGCGATTGAAATGAACAACCAGTCTACTGCTAATTCCGCCCCCGATCTGTCCTCGCATACCCCGATGATGCAGCAGTATTTGCGGATCAAGGCCGAGCATCCCGGCATTCTGCTGTTTTACCGGATGGGCGATTTTTACGAGATGTTCTACGACGACGCCCGTCGCGCCGCCGATCTGCTCAACATCACCCTCACCACCCGTGGCCAGTCCGCCGGCGCGCCGATTCCGATGGCCGGCGTCCCGTATCACGCGGTCGAAACCTACCTCGCCAAACTGGTCAAGCTCGGCGAATCGGTGGCGATCTGTGAACAGATAGGCGATCCGGCCACCAGCAAAGGGCCGATGGAGCGGCAAGTCGTGCGCATCATCACCCCCGGCACTCTGACCGACGAAGCGTTGCTCGACGAACGCAGCGATAACCTGCTGGCGGCCCTGCATCAGGTCAAAAACAGTTACGGGCTGGCCTGGCTGGATTTAAGCGGTGGGCGGTTCACCCTCATGCAGGTTCAGGGCGAAACCGCCTTGCACAATGAACTGGCGCGGTTGAAACCGGCGGAAGTGCTGATTAGCGAGGCGTTCGGCCTGCCCGAAGGTTGGCGGCAGCATCCCGGTCTGCGCCGGCAAGCGCCGTGGCATTTTGATCGGGACAGCGCCTTTCGCGCCTTGTGTACCCAGTTCGGAGTCCGCAACCTCGATGGGTTCGGTTGCGCCGATCAGCCGGTCGCGGTCGCTGCCGCCGGTTGCCTGTTGCACTACGTCAAGGATACCCAGCGCAGCGCTTTGCCCCATTTGACCGGCTTGCGGGTGGAGCGCCATGAAGACAGCGTGATTCTCGACGCCGCCAGCCGCCGTAATCTGGAACTGGAACAAAGTATTAACGGTGGTCGCCAGCATACGCTGCTGGGCATTCTCGACCGGTGCGTGACGCCGATGGGTGGGCGATTGCTGCGGCGCTGGCTGCACCGGCCGTTGCGGGATCGGCACCCACTCCGGCAACGCCAGGACAGTGTGCGGCAGTTGCTGGAGAACAGCGGCTATGAAGCCCTGCGCGGCCAGTTGCGCGGGACCGGCGATGTGGAGCGGATTTTGGCGCGGGTGGCGCTAAAGTCGGCCCGGCCCCGGGATTTGACCACACTGGCTGATGCGCTGAATCGGCTGCCCGGTCTACACGAGTTTCTCAAACCGGCTGAAGCAGCGCTGTTGCACGACTTGGCCGGGCGGGCCGGGACTCATCCTGAACTGAGCGATCGGCTGAATCGGGCGATCATTTCTAATCCGCCACAATGGCTGCGCGATGGCGGCGTTATTGCGACGGGCTACGATCAGGAATTGGACGAGTTGCGCAGTTTCGGTGAACGGGCTGACCAGCATTTAGTGGAACTGGAGGCGCGGGAGCGGCAGCGGACCGGGATCGCTAATCTCAAGGTCGGTTTTAACCGGGTGCATGGTTATTACCTCGAAGTCACCCGCGCCCAGTCCCAGGCGGTGCCAACCGATTACCAGCGTCGCCAGACGCTCAAAGGCGCGGAACGCTACATCATTCCTGAATTGCAGGAGTTTGAGCATAAGGCTCTGCACGCCCAGGAGCGGGCGCTGGCGCGGGAAAAGGCGCTGTACGACGCTTTGCTGGAATGCTTGATTGCCCGGTTGCCTGCGTTGCAAATCAGCGCCGCCGCTTTAGCCGAACTGGATGTGTTGGCCAATCTGGCTGAACGGGCTGCGGCGCTGAACTGGAAGCCGCCGGAATTAACCGATCAGTCCGGAATTGACATCGTGGCCGGGCGGCATCCGGTGGTAGAACAGGTGCTGGATGATCCATTCGTGCCGAATGATTTAAAGCTGGAACCGCAACAGCGGCGAATGTTAATCGTCACCGGCCCGAATCTGGGCGGTAAATCGACTTATATGCGCCAAACCGCTTTGATCGTATTGCTGGCGCATTTAGGCAGTTTTGTGCCGGCGGAGCGGGCGGTGATTGGCCCGATTGACCGGATTTTCACCCGGATTGGCGCTTCCGATGACTTGGCCGGTGGCCGTTCGACTTTCATGGTGGAAATGAGCGAAGCCGCCAATATCCTGAATAATGCCACGCCGCACAGCCTGGTGTTGATTGATGAAATCGGGCGAGGCACTAGCACCTTTGATGGACTGGCGCTGGCTTGGGCTTGTGCAGTGCAATTGGCCGGGGTGGTGCGGGCTTTTACCCTGTTCGCTACTCATTACTTTGAACTCACCCGGTTGCCGGATGAGCAAGCGGGCATCGCCAATGTGCATCTCGACGCGGTAGAACATGGCGAGGCGATTGTCTTCATGCACCGGGTTCAGGAGGGGCCGGCCAATCGCAGTTATGGTTTGCAGGTCGCGGCGCTGGCGGGAGTACCGCCTGTCGTGATTCAGCAGGCCCGCCAGCGGTTGCGGCTGCTGGAGCGGCAAATGCTGCGGCGGGAATTGCCGGCCCGATCAGCGGTCACTCCGCAAATTTCGCTGTTCGGCGAAACGCCGCACCCGGTGATCGCCGCACTGACCGAGCTGAATCTCGATGCGTTGACGCCCGACCAGGCATTAGTCGAGTTGCGGCGGTTGCATGATGTCGCACGGGCTTCCAGCCCGTGAACAAAACACAGACAGAATGCCTGTGCTACATCAACGGTTTGGAAGGGGATGCGGCAGCCCACGGCATGATCGGGACCGCCGTGATGGAGTTTTTGGGCGAGCCTTCCACCAGCTTGTCGCTGTAGACCAGATAAATCAGGGTATTGCGGGGCTGATCGAAAAACCGGACGACCCGCATTTTTTTGAACAGCAGGGAACGGCTCTCGGTAAAAACTTCTTCGCCCTCCTTGAGCTTGTCCTTGATGGCGATCGGTCCGACCTGGCGGCAGGCGATCGAGGTATCCGAAGTATCCTCGGCCAGGCCCAGCCCGCCCTTGACGCCGCCAGTGCGGGAGCGACTGACATAACAGGTGACGCCGCTGACCTTCGGATCGTCGAAGGCTTCGATCACGATTTTATGGTTCGGCCCCAGCCACTGAAACGCGGTGTCCACACTGCCGATTTCCTGGGCGTCAGCCGCCATCGCCAACATTCCCAACACGCCACCCAACACACCACCCAACGCTCCTGCGAGCAGTCCCGGCAGTAATAAACGACTCATGACTTTTCTCCTCATTCAGTTTCAAGGAATCACCGGCGGGATGCCGGGCTACATCCGGAAACGCATGGACAGATCGACCGCTCGCACATCCTTGGTCAACCCGCCGATGGAAATGTAATCGACGCCGGTCTCGGCAATCTGGCGCACCGTGGCGAAATTGACGTTACCCGAAGCCTCCAGTTTGACCTGCCGGTCAGCCAGTTTCACCGCCTCGGTCATCGCCGCCAGTGCAAAGTTGTCCAGCATCACGATGTCGGGTCTGGCGACCAGCGCTTCCTGCAATTCCGCCAGCGTTTCGACTTCGATCTCGACGGTGACGTGCGGATGCAGGCGGCGGGCGGCGGCAATAGCGTCGCTGATTGATCCGGCAGCCATGATGTGATTTTCCTTGATCAGCACTGCGTCGAACAAGCCGATTCGGTGGTTCTGTCCACCGCCACAGCGCACCGCGTACTTTTGGGCCAGCCGCAGGCCGGGCAGGGTTTTGCGGGTGTCGAGAATCGTCGCGCCGGTTCCAGTCACCGCATCGACAAAACGGCGGGCCAGGGTGGCGGTCCCGGACAGCAGTTGCAGAAAATTCAGCGCGGTGCGTTCCCCGGTTAGCAGGGGGCGAGCCGGGCCATGCAGGCTGCAAAGTAACTGATCCGGTTCAATCCGGTCGCTGTCAACGGCGCTCCAGTGAATCCGGATGCGCGGGTCGAGTTGCCGGAAGACCGCGTCGAACCAGGCTGCGCCGCACAGTACCGCCGATTCACGGCTGATCACGGTGGCTTGGGCATCAACGCTTTCCGGGATCAGTGCAGCGGTTAAATCGCCGCTGCCAACATCCTCGGCCAGCGCCAAGGCAACGGTAGGATGGGGATCAGGATGGGAATCAGGATGGGGATCAGGATCAGTATGGGGATCAATATGGGTCATCTGTTTCTCCACGAGAAACCCCGGCATTCATGCCAGGGAGGGATAGTGGGTCGAACGAAGTTCGGCTTCATTTTTCGGGTTTGCCGAGTGGCGAATAGCTCTCTGTACACGACAAAAAACAAAAACAACGAAAAACATTTTGTAACTTATTGATTTTCAATAGCCGCAAAACGAATAGATTAACTTAAAATCAATGAGTTACATTTTTTATCATGTACAGAGGGAATTGACAGGGAAACCACTCACTCCGCCGCCACCACCCGCTCCACCCGCTGATAACCACGCGGCAGCGGCTTACCCCGCCGGCCCCGTTCGCCGACGTAACCGTCCAGATCCGCCGGCTTGAGTTTCCAATCGCGCTTACCGGCGGTCAGCACCAGACTGTGGTTCGGCGGCACAATGATCAGCGCCCGCAACCGTTCTTCGCTGCGCAGATCGAGAATCTTGTTGCCCTTGCCCTTGGAGAGACGCGGCAACTCCTTGATTGGAAACAGCAACAGCCGCCCGTCACTGCTGAGCGCCGCCAGCCGGTCGGTTTCCAAACCGGCGACGGGCAGGGGCGGCCAAATCGTGGCCCCGTCCGGCACGGTCAGCACCACCTTGCCGGCCTTGTTGCGACTGGCCAGGTCGTCAAAGGCGCAAATGAAACCATAACCGGCGTCCGTCGCCAGCAAATAAAGGTCTTCGGGATTGCCCAGCAACACGTTGAGGAAACGGGCTCCATCCGGCGGACTGAGCTTGCCGGTCAGCGGTTCGCCATAGCCCCGCGCCGAAGCCAGCCCCGCCACCGGTAGCGTATAGGTTCGCCCGGTTGTATCCAAAAACACGGCGGATTGATTGCTGCGGCCCTGCGCCTGGGCCAGAAAGCCATCGCCGGATTTGTAGCTGAGTGCCCCGGCGTCGATCTCGCGCCCTTTGGCGGCCCGCACCCAGCCTTTTTGCGACAGCACCACGATGACCGGTTCACTCGGCGTCAGGCTGGTTTCATCCAGTGCCTGTGCCGGTCGCCGTTCCACCAACCGGCAGCGGCGCGGATCGGCAAACCGTTTGGCGTCATCCTGAATTTCCTTGCGGATGAGCGTACTCAGCCGCTGTTCAGAACCGAGCAATTGCTGCAACTGCGCTTGTTCCTTGCAAAGTTCGCCCTGCTCGCCGCGCAGTTTGACTTCCTCCAGCCGGGCTAGATGCCGCAGCCTGGTTTCCAGAATGGCCTCGGCCTGAACGTCGGAGAGTTGAAAGCGGGCGATTAAGGCCGGCTTGAGTTTATCCTCAAAGCGGAGAATCCGAATCACCTCCTCCAGATTCAAATAGGCAATGAGCAAGCCGTCGAGAATATGTAAGCGCTGTTCAACCTGGGTCAGACGAAATTGCAACCGTCGCTGCACGGTAGTGATTCGAAATTGCAACCATTCTTCGATAATCTGCCGGAGGTTTTTAACTTGCGGTCGGCCATCGAGACCAATTATGTTGAGATTAACCCGATAGCTTTTCTCCAGATCGGTGGTGGCAAACAGGTGATCCATCAGCAAATCCGCATCGACCCGGTTGGAGCGCAACACCAATACAATCCGGGTCGGATTTTCGTGATCGGACTCGTCGCGCAAGTCTTCAACCATTGGCAGTTTTTTCGCATTCATTTGCGCAGCGATTTGTTCCAGAATTCGCGATCCGGAAACTTGATGTGGTAGTGCAATAATCACAATGTCGCCGTTATCCCGTTCAAAAACTGCCCTCAACCGCACTGAGCCATTGCCGGTCTGATACATCTTTTGCAATTCATCGCGAGGAGTAATGATTTCCGCTCCGCCCGGATAATCCGGCGCGGGAATCAGTTCATACAGCGCTTCGGTATCGCCGTCAGGATGATCCAGCAGGTGCATACAAGCAGCGGCAATTTCACCCAGATTATGCGGTGGAATATCGGTCGCCATCCCGACAGCAATGCCCATTGCGCCATTCAACAATACATTCGGCAAGCGGGCCGGCAATAGCACGGGCTCATCCAGAGTGCCATCAAAGTTGGGCGTCCAATCCACCGTGCCTTGCCCAAGTTCAGTTAATAACACCTGCGCGAATGGCGATAAACGGGCTTCAGTGTAGCGCATAGCGGCAAAGGACTTGGGATCGTCCGGTGAACCCCAATTGCCTTGACCGTCCACCAATGGGTAACGATAGGAGAATGGCTGAGCCATCAATACCATCGCTTCATAACAGGCTGAATCGCCATGCGGATGGTATTTGCCCAAGACATCGCCAACGGTGCGAGCGGATTTTTTATGCTTTGATCCGGCATTCAGACCCAATTCCGACATGGCGTAAACAATCCGCCGTTGCACCGGTTTTAAGCCATCGCCAATATGCGGCAAAGCACGGTCCAGAATGACGTACATGGAATAATCCAGATACGCCTTTTCGGTAAAAACTTTCAGCGGCAGCCGTTCAGAAGCGTCATTAGTAAAGAGTGCGAGTTCAGCCATAGGGTAATGGATTCGATTATGATGAGTCAGGAAATACTTCAGCCAGGTCAATCATGGCATCGGGACATACCGTGGGCGTTTATCTTACTCTTTTAGCAGCGCTACCCGTTCCAGCCAATCCACGGCCTCGGCTACTCCGGTCGGGGCGACGGGCGGTTGGACTGACTGAGCCAGCAACGCCCGCAACGGTTCCGCCAGCTCGCCGGTCGCCAGTTGCCGGGGACTGATTTTGACCCCGTTACCCTGCTCGATGAGCCAGTGGCTTAACCACGGCTCCTCCGGCCAGTCGTCCCGCGCCACAAACAGCACCCGCGTCCCATTGCACACCGCTTCAGTGAACGCGCCATAACCCGGTTTGGTAAACAGTCCATCGCAGGAGCGAATCAGCTCCAGCATTGAGCAGTCATCCAGCCCCGCCCAACTCGCCATATCCGCCCGCGAAGGATTCCAGGCCGGCGGCGTCAGCCAGCGCATCCCCGGCAGGGTCGGCCATATTTCCAGCGGTGGTCGCATTGCTACTCCGCCCAAGCCCATCAGGATCAGGGTCTCATCCCCCCGCAACCCGAGTCGGCGATTGATTTCCAGACGGCGATTCCGGCCTAGCGCCGCTATCGGGCCAATCGACCGGGCATTGCCCAACTCCGGCATGGGCATCGACGGGGTTGGTTGTAAAAATGCCACAGCACCGCGGTAAGCAGCCAGCATCGGTGCCCGCAGTTCCGCCAAATCCGGCACATCCGGGCAATAGCCGGCCAGAATGTCCGCCCAGTTCAGCGAACACAGCGCCAGCGCCGGAATCTTCAGCCGGGCCGCCGCCGCCAGGGTGAGATAGGGAACATCCGCCAACAGCATATCCGGCGCGGCTTCCCGCAACAGCCGCTCCTGCCAGGCCAGCCGCTCGTCCCACTCCGCATGAAACGCCCGGTATGCCGCCAGACTTTCCGCGACCCGCACGGTCAGCGCATCCGCCATGATCATCCCGAAATCCGCTGCGCCGGCCACCACGGTGAACTCCCCGCTGATTCGTTGCCGCAACACTTCAGCCGGCAAGGCGCTCTGCACCGTCAGCCGCGCCTCGGGCCAGCGCCGGCGCCACTCGTTCAGCACCGGCCCCACCTGGGCCAGATGGCCGAAACCATGCCCGGACAGGGCAACATACAAATGATGATGCTTCATCATGCTGTTCACGGATTTTCCTCCAGTTGCGATTTTTTATTCAGGGTTGCCTTGCTTCCCGGAAACTCCTAAACTAAATTTACAACAAATTCGTCTCGTTTTGGCAAAAAGCTATTTAAGTTGTTTTTTAGACACATCCGCCTTACGGAATTGATCTCCCATAAGGCCCCATCCCGCCGGGCGCGAGGGCATTGACCAATGGCGCAGACGCTCACTTTGAACACTTTAGCCGCCGATAACCGGTTTTTCGCCGGCAGTGGTGGCATCAGCCAGGAAAACCGGCAGTTCGGGTTCACCCCGGGCTTTCTCGACCGTGAAACTGGCGCAATTTACCATTCCCGCTGGGCCAGCGGCGCACCCGCGCCTTTCCACGCCCTCGACGGCCTGCCGGATCATCTGGTGATCGCGCGTAGCGCCACCGGTCAGGTGGTGGCGATCAAAACCAGCGTCGTCGCCGGTTTTCTTCGCCGAGGCTGCTTCTATACCCGCGAGCAAGCCGCCGGTTGCTGCTGCGATTAGTCCGCCACCCTTGCAAATGCCAATTGCCCGACTATCGTTGAATGATGTTCGCGGCAATTGGCCACTTCGCGCCAGCCGCGTTCCGCATTGAAAATTCTCAATGCGGCTTCGATCTCGTCCGGCCGGGACTGACCCGCCGGGCGGCTCCCATTCCCCAGCACCCGCAGCGGACCTTTAATCAATATGTCAATCAAAATGTTGGAAACCAGCACCCCGGCGCCCTGGCTGACCGAACTCCCGCCTCTGGGCATGGATGCCAAGAGCATCGTCGCCGACTTCCGGCGCTATTTCAGCCACACCCTGGGCCGCGACCGGCACACCAAATATCCTTACTATCTGTATGAGGCGCTGGTGCTGACCCTGCGCGACCGGCTGTGGGAGCGGTGGAAAGATACCCGCTATGCCTATGAAGAAGGTGGCGGGGTGCGGCGAGCCTATTACCTGTCGCTGGAATTTCTGATGGGCCGGGCGCTGAGTAATGCCATGCTCAATCTGGGCGTTTCCGACCCGGTCAGCAAAGCCCTGTACGAAATGGGGCTGACCCTGGAGGAAATGACCGAATGTGAAAACGACGCCGGATTGGGCAATGGCGGTCTAGGCCGGCTGGCGGCCTGTTTCATGGACAGTTGCGCCACCTTGCGCCTGCCAGTGGTCGGCTATGGGATTCGCTATGCCTACGGGATGTTCCGCCAGCGGATCGAGAACGGCCACCAGGTCGAGGAGCCGGATCACTGGCTGCGCAGCGGCAATATCTGGGAACTGGAGCGCCGCGAATACACCCAGCGGGTCAAGTTCGGCGGGCGCAACGAGGGCTACATGAAAGCCGACGGCACCATGGGCTGGCGCTGGGTCGATACCCACGACGTGCTGGCGGTGCCTTTCGATGTGCCGATTCCCGGTTACGAGAATGGTGCGGTGAATACTTTGCGACTGTGGTCATCGGCGGCCACCGATGAATTCGACTTCGATGATTTCAACGCCGGCAGCTACACCGAAGCAGTGGGCGCGAAGAACATGGCAGAGAACATCACCATGGTGCTTTACCCCAACGACTCGACCGAGAGCGGCAAGGAACTGCGGTTGCGCCAGCAGTATTTCCTGGCCTCGGCCAGTTTGCAGGACGTGCTGCGGCAATGGGTGCGGGTCCACGGTGAGGATTTCAGCGACTTCGTGGCCAAGAACTGCTTCCAGCTCAATGACACCCACCCGACCATTGCGGTAGCAGAGTTGATGCGGCTGCTGATGGACGAACACGGGCTGACCTGGGATCGCGCTTGGGCGATCACCGGCAAGGTGATGGCCTACACCAATCACACGCTTCTGCCGGAGGCACTGGAACGGTGGCCGGTACGGTTGTTCCGGCAATTGCTGCCACGGGTTCTCGACGTGATTTACGAGATCAACGCCCAGTTTCTGGGTGAAGTGGCGCGGCGCTGGCCGGGCGACATCGATCGCCAGCGCAATATGTCGCTGATTGAAGAAGGCTACGAGCAGCAGGTACGGATGGCGTATCTGGCGATTGTCGGCAGTATTTCGGTCAATGGCGTCGCCGCGCTGCACTCGGAATTGCTCAAACAAGGGCTGTTCCGCGATTTTTACGAACTGTGGCCGCACAAGTTCAACAACAAGACCAACGGCGTTACCCAACGGCGCTGGCTGGCCGGGTGCAATCTGGGCCTGAGTGCGCTGATCACCGACACCATCGGCCCGAACTGGGTGGTCCATCTGGACGAGCTGCAAAAACTGGCGCCACACGCCAAGGACGCCAAGTTCCAGGCCCAATGGCAACAGGTCAAGCACAACAACAAGGTGCGGCTGGCGACCTTGGTCGAAGCCGATTGCGGCGTAACCTTCAACACCAAAGCCATGTTTGACGTGCAGGTCAAGCGCATTCATGAATACAAGCGCCAGTTGCTCAATATCCTGCACGTCATTCACCTGTACGACCGGATCAAGCGCGGCGATACAGCTAACTGGACCCCGCGCTGTGTGCTGATTGGCGGCAAATCGGCCCCCGGTTACTTCATGGCGAAGCTGATCATCAAGCTGGCCTGTAACGTGGCGCGAGTGATCAATAGCGATCCCGGTGTCGGCGACAAGCTGAAAATGGCGTTTCTGCCCAATTACCGGGTGTCAGCCATGGAGATCATTGCCCCCGGCACTGACCTGTCCGAACAGATTTCGACCGCCGGCAAGGAAGCATCCGGCACTGGCAATATGAAGTTCATGATGAGCGGCGCGATTACGATCGGTACGCTGGACGGGGCCAATATTGAGATTCGCGAGGAATGCGGCGACGAGAATTTCTTTCTGTTCGGACTGACCGCCGAGGAAGTGGAAACGCGGCGACAGAATTACAACCCGGTCGAGATTATTCACGGCGATCCGGACATTACCCGGGTGATGCATCTGCTGGAAAGCGCCCACTTCAACCAGTTTGAGCAGGGCATTTTCGACCCGATTCTGCACTCACTGACTAGCCCGCATGATCCGTGGTTGACCATTGCCGACTTCCGCGGGTTTATCGACGCTCAAGAGCAGGCCTCGCTCGCTTATCGGGATGAAGAACGCTGGACCCGGATGAGCATTCTCAACACAGCTTCCAGTGGCAAGTTCTCCACCGACCGCACCATGCTGGAGTACAACGCGGAAATCTGGAAGTTGAAGCAACTGCCGGAATTACCGCTCAAAAGCCAGGCTAAAGAGGCTAAAGGCTAAAGGCTAAAGGCTAAAGGCTAAGGATTATTGGCCTTTAGCCTTTTTCTCTATCTTCCGTGTCCCTCCGTGGCTAAAAACGGGCTGTGGACTAACGCGCCTCGGTCAACAGCCGCTCTACCGTCTCACCCCAGCGTTGTCGGGGTCGTTGTTGCCAGAACCGGGCATTAGGCCGGCAATCAAATTTCTGTTTGTAAATCGCCAATGCCGCCGCTACGGCCGCCAATCCAAACGCCGGAACGGGATTAGGAATACCGGCAAAGGGTAATACCAGCAACGCTAACAACACAAAGCCGCTAATCCAGCCCCAAGGAATGTAGAGAAAGTAGCAGATGTCAATCTGATGGCCGTTGTGACGAATGTTGATTCGTATTGGCCAATCATCCTGACTCAGATAAGCGCGCCGCCGCAATTCCAGCACATTCTCTCGCTCGGCAGCAATCACAAAATCCTTGAGCAATAGTGCGTTGCGAAGTTTTTTAAGCTGAGCATCGCCACCAGTAACGGTAGCCCGCGTCATTCGCCCTGAATGATGGATCGTCAGATCAGTCACCATGTTTCACTCATTCACCGTGATTACAACCTTGCCGGTTGACTGGCGAGTGATGACCTGATTAAGCGCCTCGACCGCCTGCTCCAGCGGATAAGTGGCCGAGATGTGGGGCTTGATCGTACCGGCCTGATACCAGTCCATTAATATGCGAAAACTGGTAGTCATTACTTGAGGATTGAGTTCAGCGTAAGCCGGCCAATTCACACCGATCACCGCCACATTCTTGACCAACAAATGATTGGCAGGGATTTGCGGCACTGTCCCGCCGGCAAAACCAATGACCAGAATCCGCCCCTCGAAAGCAATACTGCGCAATGAAGCGGTGAATAAATCGCCGCCTACCGGATCATAAATGACATCCGCGCCGCGTCCGCCGGTCAATGCCTTAATCCGGACCCGCACCTCCTCGGTACTGCTATTGATCAAATAATCCGCGCCCTGTTGCCGGGCGATTTCGAGCTTCTCAGGACTGCTGGCGGTGGCAATAACGGCTGCGCCGAGTTGCTTGCCAATGGCGACTGCGGTTAAACCTACGCCACCGGACGCACCATGCACGACCAAGGTCTCACCGGCTTGCAACCGCGCCCGGTGCCACAAGGCAATATGCGAGGTGCCAAATACCACCGGAAACGCCGCGCCGTGGGTAAAGGATATCGCCGTCGGCATAGGTACGCAACGCTTGGCATTGATCACCGCTTGTTCGGCATAACCGCCATGACCAGCCATGCCGATCACCCGATCCCCGACGGCAATTCCATTCACGTCCGCGCCCAATTCCAGCACCTCGCCAGCCACTTCAAAACCGGGGCTAAATGGCAATGGCGGCTGCATTTGATACTGGCCGCGAATGATCAGGCTATCGGCAAAGTTGACTCCGCAGGCCCGCACCTTCACGCGCACCTGACCCGGAGTGGGGTGCGGTTCCGGCACCTCTTCCAGCCGCAATGCCGACGGGCCGGTTAATTCATGGCAGACGATGGCTTTCATATCGAGGCGATCTCTATCGTTTCAGCCGGATTTAACGAAAATTCCCTTCTTGCTGTTTACGACAGCGTAAGGGAATTTTATCGATTCCCCTCCTTGGATAAGGAGGGGTGGCGCGAAGCGCCGGGGTGGTTTGAGGCTGCTGACCTACTCGCCGATAATCTTGCGCACCACATCGGTCATGGAAATCACGCCGACCGGTTGATCATTTTCAGTGACTACTAGCCGGTGCATCCGTCGCCCGGTCATCTGGCTGACCGCTTCACTGAGCAGAATACCAGCGTCGCAGGTAGCACAACCGGGGGTCATAATTTCCTTGGCCAGCATCGCCCGCGCCTCGACCGGAGTCCGGCCCTGCCGCGCCAGCACCATATCAGTCTGCGACACCACGCCCACCGCCTTGCCCGCGGTATCCATGACGACTACGGCATGAATCTCCTTGTTGATCATGATCTTGGCAACGGTTCCGACCTTATCTTCCGGCGAACAGGACACGATGCCGCGATGCATCAGATCCCGGACCAGACTGCCGTCATCGGCAATCGTGATCGCCTCGGCCTGAGCTACGCTGGGCAACGGCTCGGACATCGGGTACGGATGCGGGGTAGTGTGGACATCGCCCTTGGGCAGGGTCGGATGCGGAATAGCGACCGGCGGCTTGCCGCTCGCGCCGAGGCCAAATTCAGCTGCGCCAATCAGCACCGCCATATTGCCGTGCGGGTGTTTGTTGTCGTGCATCAACTGATGAGCGACTGGCAGTTCTGCATAGGTGAACGCCCGCGACATGCAAGGATCGAGCAAGCCCCGCAGGGCCAGCTCATTCATTTGATAAGCCTGTTCGGCGTTAGCGAAGTGCGAACCTTGCAGACGCTTCTGGCGCATCCACAAATAACGCAGATCAACCGTCGCGTTATAGCCGGTGGTGCCGGCGCAGACCGCGACCATGCCGCCGGTTTCGCAGACGAAAATGGACGACGGGATCGTCGTCTCACCCGGATGCTCGAACACGATGTTCGGGGCGCGCTTCTCGCCCAGCACCTCCCAGATCGCCGCGCCAAATCCCCGGACGCCTTTCAGCCACTTGGCGTAACCGGCGCTGTCCTTCCAGTGCGGCAACATCCCCCAATGGTCAAATTTATTGCGATTGACGCAGCCTTTCGCACCGAGCTTCATGCAGTACTCGAACTTGTCCTCGCCCGACACCATCGCCACCGGGGTTGCGCCTGCCGCCTTGGCGATCTGGATCGCCATCGAGCCGAGACCACCGGCCCCGCCCCAAATCAGCGCCACATCGCCCTTCTTGACCGCGTTCGCGCCCCAGCCATGCAGCATCCGCCAGGCGGTCGCGCCGACCAGCACATAAGCCGCCGCTTCTTCCCAATTCATGTGCTTGGGCTTGGGCATGCACTGCTGGGCCTGCACCTTGGTGAATTGGGCGAAACTGCCATAATTGGTTTCATAACCCCAGATGCGGAAACTGGGCGAGTACATCGGATCGCCGCCGCTCTTAACCCATGCACAACTGCGATCCCAGGTGCCGCAATGCATCACCACTTCATCGCCGACTTTGACGTGGGTGACATCCTTGCCAATTTTGTAGACGATGCCGGACGCATCACTCCCGCCGATGTGGAAGTCTTCCGGTTCGCCGGCCTTATTGCGAGCGCCGATCACGTTGACTGGAATGCCCAGACCGGCCCAAACATTGTTGTAGTTGATGCCCGCTGCCATGACGTAAACCAGCACTTCGTCATCAGCGATGGACGGTACATTGACCACTTCCTGCTGGAACGCCTCAGTCGGCTTACCGAAACGATCGGCCCGAATCAGCCAGGCGTGCATTTGCCTGGGAATCATGCCCAGTGGAGGCATTTCACCGAGGTTATAGAGTTCTTTGACCATGTTGTATTGCTCTCTGGTTGGGGTTGTTTTTGGGGGATTAGGGAGTTAGGGATTAGGGAGAATGCGGGCGCGTAACTCTTCGTAGGCGGCAATCGGCGACCGGCGCGGGGCATGAGCCAATTCAGCAAACAGCACCTGTTCGCCGCCCAGCCGGTTGATCCCATGCCGACCAAATTCCTCACGCAGGTGCTTGACCAGCCATTCAGCCTGACAGCGGTGGCGGCGAACCGTGAATTGCCCACGCTCTAATAACCAGTGTCGGTGACGGTCCAGCGCATCGGCGAGCGCTTCAATGCCGCTGCCCAGCGCGGCGCTGGCGGACAAGGCCGGCGCTTGCCAGCCGTCGCTGTCGGTGCGCCGACCCAGGGTCGTTTTCAACTCCGACAAGGTTTTCCGCGCCGCCATGCCGATGTCTTCCTTGTTGACAACGATAACATGCGGGATTTCCATGATCCCGGCTTTGAGAAACTGGATGCTGTCGCCGGAGGCCGGTTGAGCGACGAAACAGGTGGTGTCGGTCATTTTCGATACATCAATCTCTTTTTGACCCACACCTACCGTTTCCACCAGCACGATGTCGAACGCCGCCAGCATCGCCAGACTCATTGGCCACACTTCGGCGCTGAGTCCGCCAAATTCGCCGCGACAGGCCAGCGAGCGAATGAACACCTCCCGATCCGCGCCGCTGGCGTGCATCCGCAACCGGTCGCCGAGCAACGCGCCGCCACTGATTGGACTCGATGGATCGACCGCCAGAATCGCCACTTTCAGACCGCGCCGCCGCCACACCTGAATCAGGGTAGCGGTCAGCGAGGATTTCCCGGCGCCGGGCGGGCCGGTGATCCCGATTAAATGGCCGCCGCTAGCCTGTTTCTCCGCCGGCAGCGCATCCAGAAACGTCGCCGCACATTGGCGGGCGGCGGGCCGGCGATCATCGAGCAGATTCAGCGCCTGAGCCAGCGCCAGCCGGTCGCGGGCGCTGACCGCCAAGGCCAGTGCCGCCGGGTCGGGAAGCGCCAGCCGGGTCATATCGCCGCAACCGGGGGCAGATCGTGGTGTTTGCGGATCAGATTCAGGATGTCCACCATGATCCCGTTCATATCAATATCCTTGGGTGTATAGACGGCGGCAATGCCCCGCGCTTTCAATAACACCGCGTCGCTTTCCGGGATGATGCCACCGATCACCACCGGCAGATTTTTCAAGCCCGCCTGCTCCAGATAATTGAACACGTCCTCGACCATTTCAACATGACTGCCGGACAGCACCGACAGTCCGATCAGATGAACGCCCTCTTCCAGCGCCGCCTTGGCGATCTGTTCCGGGGTCAGGCGGATGCCTTCATAAACGATCTCAAAGCCGACATCTCGGCCTTTAACGGCAATCTGTTCCGCGCCATTGCTATGCCCGTCCAAGCCGGGTTTGCCAATCAATAGCCGCAACGGCCGGCCCAGTTCTTCGCCGGTCTGAATGACCTGGGTGCGAATTGCCACGGCGCGGGCGCTGCGACTGTCGTCATTGGCGGGAATGTCGATCCCGGTCGGAGCGCGGTATTCGCCGAAGATGTCGCGCAAGGTCTGCGACCATTCGCCCGTCGTCACCCCGGCATGAGCGCACAGGATCGATGCCGGCATGATATTGGCACCGCTGCGAGCGGTCTCGGCCAAATTGGCCAGCGCCGCCTTGACTTCGGTGGTATTGCGCTGGGCGCGGAAGGCGTTGAGCCGCTCGATCTGCTCCCGTTCGGCGCGGGGATCGACCTTCATAATGCCGCTATCTACGCCGCCGGTGAGCGGTGACACCTCGGTTTCCCGATAGCAGTTCAGGCCGACGATCTTGAGATCGCCGCGTTCAATGGCCCGCATCCGTGCGGTGTGACTGGTCACCAGTTGCCGTTTGACATAGCCGGATTCAATGGCCGGCACCATCCCGCCCTGCTCCTGCACTCGCGCCATTTCTGCGGTCGCGCCGTCCACCAGTGATTTGACCTTGGCGGCAATCACCGGCGACCCGTCGAAAATGTCACCGTATTCCAGCAAGTCGGTTTCAAACGCCAGTACCTGCTGCATCCGCAGCGCCCATTGCTGATCCCAGGGCCGTGGCAAACCGAGCGCCTCATTCCAGGCCGGCAGTTGCAGGGCGCGAGCGCGGGCATTTTTGGACAGGGCCACGCCGAGCATTTCCAGCACGATGCGCTGGACGTTGTTTTCCGGTTGGGCCTCGGTTAGACCGAGCGAGTTGACCTGGACCCCGTAACGGAACCGGCGCATCTCCTCGTTTTGCGCCCCGTAGCGTTGCGCGGCCAGTTGATCCCACATCTCGCCGAACGCCCGCATCTTGCAGGTTTCTTCGATAAAGCGAATGCCGGCATTGACGAAGAACGAAATCCGCCCGACCACCTGCTCGAAACCTTCTGCGCCGATTTGCCCGGAATCACGCACCGCATCGAGAATGGCGATGGCAGTGGACAGCGCGTAGGCCAGTTCCTGGGTCGGGGTCGCGCCAGCTTCCTGTAGGTGATAGCTGCAAATGTTGGTCGGATTCCACTTGGGAATGTGCTTGACCGTGTAGGCGATGATGTCGGTGATCAGCCGCACCGAGGGCTGCGGCGGGAAGATGTAGGTGCCCCGCGACAGGTATTCCTTGAGAATGTCGTTCTGGGTGGTGCCTTGCAATTGCGCCGGGGTTGCGCCCTGCCGTTCCGCAACCGCAACGTACAACGCCAGCAGCCAGGCGGCGGGGGCGTTGATGGTCATCGAGGTATTCATCTGGCCGAGCGGGATTTGATCGAACAGCGCCGCCATGTCGCTGATATTGCCGATGGGTACGCCAACCTTGCCGACTTCGCCCCGCGCCAGCGGATGATCGGCGTCGTAACCGGTCTGGGTCGGCAGGTCAAAGGCGACTGACAGCCCGGTCTGCCCCTTGCTCAGATTAGTGCGATACAGTTCATTCGAGGCCTTGGCGGAAGAATGGCCGGAATAGGTCCGCATCAGCCAGGGTTTGTCGCGTTTTACGGGGGTAGTCATGTAAGCCTCTTGCAGTGGATTGCGGTTTGGAGTTTGGTTTTTTTAAGGCCAGGTGCTATTGCTTGCCGATAGCTTGTTGGAAAACGAAATCCAACGCGCCGAATAGTTGAGCTAATTCATCAATGGTGAAACCCGCGATGTTTTTTGTGAAAACATACTCAGTGAGTTTGCCGAATTCCCACAACCTGCCGTCGGTGACAATTCCATAAACCGGCCACTCAGGGGCGGCATTGATATGTTCCGCCGCCACCAGTTCAGCCAGACATTGCCCCCAGCCTTGTTCAAAATCGTTTTTCCTGGCTTCGGTAACGATCAGCAATGGCGATTCAAGAAAAGTTTTTCCCAATTCCGATTTTTTTGAAACGATATAATCAGGAGTTCCCGCAAGTTTATCATTATAAGTGATTGGTTTTTGCACCCATAGCGAAATTTGCTGATGGTATTTTTTATAAATTTCTCGCAATATCGGGAAGATAATAATTTCGCATCGGGATGCTTTGGATGAGAATACGTCCAGATTCTGCTGATTAAATTCAAATTCCTCAATGAATAAGTCAGGAACATGGTATTGCTGCGGTAAAATAAAATTTTCTTCCTGGTATTTGATTCTAAGAGACTGTCGAAAAACTCTTTTCTCCTAAGCTTCTACAGAAGCAGTTGCTGGTAATAATGCTATGCTTTCAGCTAACTTCTTAGCACTTTCGGCTAGTTTTTTAGCGCGTTCTTTA
>CAIRMO010000023.1 GCA_903879705.1 uncultured Candidatus Competibacteraceae bacterium
AGTCCCGTACCGACCATGATCATCATCGCCAGGCTGGCGGCGAAACTCTGGAAGGCGACCAGCAGCGCCGCAAAAGCGCCGATCGCGATCAGACTGACGTTCTCCGAAGGCTTGCCGATCAGCAGCACAAACATCAGGAGTCCGACCAGCGTCAGGACCTGATTCAGCGCGGCCTGCCAAGCGCCGAGTCGTTGCGAGGCCAGTTGATGGCGACGACTCCGGGCAAACAGACTGGCCCAGCGGGCGAAGGCGCGATCCTCGCCGGCGGCTAGGCGAATCTTGGCAACCCCCAGAATGAGTTGCAGCAGGGTGTTGCTCAGCTTGCCAGTCAAGGCCGCCAGGGAGCGTTCCTGACGCAGGCGTAAATAACTCAGCACGAAGCTCAGAAGCAGATAAACCAAAGTCAGCAGCGCCGCCCAGAGCGCCAGGCGGACATCGTAGAAAAACATCAGCCCGAAGCTGAAAATGCCGAAGATCCCGCCCAGGATCGTATTGACGCTGGAGGTGGACAGCAGGGTTTGAATCTGAGTGATCGCCATGACCCGGGTTGCCAGATCGCCGGCGGAATAGTTCTGAAAAAAGCTCATCGGCAAGCGCAGCACCCGGTCCATGATCCCGGATTGGACCGCCCGGCCCATCCGGCTCTCGGCGCGGCTGAACGCCAGGGTGCCGGCATAGCTGACGACAAAGGCCGTACCGCCCAGCACCGCCAGCACCAGACCAAGTTCAATCAGGTGGCCGCCCTCGTGGTTGGGGATCACGCTATCGATAATGTAGGCGGTGGCGATCGGCGTCACCATGCCCAGCAGTCCGAGGAGTACTCCCATCAGCAGCATGGGGATGACGTCGTGCCAGCCCCGCGCCAGAGCGAATCCCAGCAGTTCCCGAAAGTTGATGGCCCGGAACGGCAACGGCGCGGTCAGTTCAAAAGCCGTCGGGGCCAACCGCGCCCGCGCCGGGTCGAACGGCAATTCCTCGCCCTGGGCCGGGTCGATCAGCCGGGGCCGGCCCTGAGCGCCGCACAACAGGGCCAGCGGTTGTTTCGTGTTCTGGTCAAAGGCCAGCAGGTTCCCGAAATCGTGCCGCTGCCAGTTGTCGCGCAAGATCACCTCGCGCAGCCGCAAGCCGCTGACGCGGGCGATCTCCTCCAGCCTGGGGGTATCTCCCGGTTTCAGGCTGGCCGGCAGCCGGACCTCGAAACCTTCTTCATGACCGATGAGTCGCAAGGCGCTCACCAGAGGGGTGTCGCCACGAACCAAAGCGACGGCGATGCCGGGGCGCGGCGCGGTCACCGACTGCAGCGCCTTGAAGGCGAGATCGCGCTCAGCTTCGGTCGTCGTCCGACGCGCTTTCAGCCGGTTGTATTCATCAACATTGGCCAGCCGCAGGTTCAGGCTGGCGGTGTCGAACAGAATCTGGTGCAGATGGGCGACGCCGGCCCACGCATCGCCATCCTGTAGCGCCGCCACGGTGGGTCGGGAGTGGAGTTCCAGCGCGGTGCTGGTCAGCAGCCAGGCTTCCGGGGCCAGCGGGAAGGTCAATTCACCGTCAGTGGGCGGCAAGTCCTGGATGTCGAGAAAAACGCCGGCTTCTGGCGCCAGCCGAATCCAGGCCAGGGCGTGCTGGCCGCCGCAGCGCCGGTTAGCGGGGATCGCGAGCGTCTCCGCCACGCCGAGGCCATAGTCGATATGAGGGCGCGGGGTCGCCCAGCGGGCCATGCCGCTGCTCAGGGCGCGCAGCCAAATCTCCAGCGCCGGTGCCAGGGCCGGAATAACATCGGCGGCGCTGGATTCAGTGGCGAGCGCGGCAAAGGGTAATTCCAGCAGTTCGGTGTCGACATGGGGCACGGCCAGCAGGGCGAAATCCGCCAGTCCATCGGCGGCGATGCCCAATAACAGTCCGCCGGTGGTTACGGTCGCCAAGTGGTGACGTGCGCCCTCGGCCCCGTCCTCCGCCAGGCTGACCAGAAAGAGTTCCACCTGGCCCTCGCACACCAGCCAGGCTTGGGCGGGATTATCGAGCCGCAGGGGCTGGTTGCCGCCCCGGCGCTGAATCTGACCTTGAGCGGTCAGGCGTTCCGGCCAGGAGTTAGGGCGAGATTGGGTCATATTCAGAACGTATCGACGATAGGGTGTTGAATATCAAGCCAGTATGTCAATTTGACGAGTGACTGACGATTGACCTGCCAGACTCAGAATTCTCCAGCCATGCGCAGGACGGCTAGGCGGGTCGTGGGGTCAAGCCGAAAGCGTAGGACATGCAGGGTGTCGAGCAAGGGGGCGACAGCCTCGATATGACCGGCTCGTTTGGCATCCAGCAACAGACCGAGAGTGCCAGTGAAGCGCAGGCCCAAGCGCTGCGCATGGCGGCGGGCCAGCCCATCATCCAGGATCGTCACCGCATCCTGGCTTTCGAGCGCCAGCGCCAACACTGCGGTTTCGCCCGGTCCCAACTCGATCATCAGGGGTAGAACGGCTTGGCTGCGTGGTTCACGCAGCGTGATCCAAGGTAAAACACCGGGATCGGGAACATCTACCCCGCGCTGCCGGCCTTCAGCCAACTCGGCGGCGACTGCGGTCGGCACCACCAAGGTCCCGGCCAGGTGGTGCAATATCTCGAGTCGCCCCAGTTGATGCAGATATTGCAACGGCGAGGTGTTGCAGATGATTTCAAGCAAGGCGGGTTTCCTGGTCAAGGTCGCTGGCGCTGTGGCGGAAGGTATCGATCCCGTAATCAGCTAGTTTGGCGAGGAACACCACTTTTGGGAGGTTGGCGAACCGGGCGGCTGCGCCCGAAGACAGCTTACCCAGTTCGTAGAGTTTCATCGCCGCAGCCAATCGGATTTCCGCGGCGGCGGCTTGGGCGGTGAGGCGAAGCGACAGTAACGTGTCGTCGGGAATATCAAGAATAATTTGGCTCATGGGGTTGCTCGGTCGCGGTGAGTTCCAGTTGCACAAGAGGATACTGAATCAGCGTCGTTTTTCTTCCAGTCAGCAGTTCTCCAATAGTGCGCGCCAGATCGAATGAAGATGACCCGGTAGCGACAATGCGGATATCGTGGATATGATCAGTTTGAAGTACAGGCCAATCTTTTGGATCTTCTGGGCTTCGTCAAACATAATAATTCGGTCAGTAAATTGACCGAATTATATATTTTTCATGCATAGCAACCGCTTACCGCGCCGGTTACAACTCGATCTTATAACCGCCGCCAGCCACGCCCTTCAATGCCTCATCATCCAAGTTCTCTGGGGGCTTGGAGCGGGCGGGTTCGACGCTGGTAACCGGGATATTCTCCGGCGCGATGTCCGCACTCGGTGGCTTGGTGTTGGGTTGATTCAATTTGGCAGGGTCATTCATTGCGTTCTCCAACATAATGGGCGCTCCTCGGGTTAAAGCGATTCGGGCGAGGAGCCAATCGCCCGAACCGAAGGCTACGGATCGTCTGATCTAAAGGCATTCCCCTATCGCCCCTAGGGCACAGATACGACGGCCATCGATCCAGGTGGCCCCCGACAGGTCGGCCCCGCTCAGATTCGCCCCGCTCAGGTTCGCCCCGCTCCGGTTCGCCCTGGTCAGG
>CAIRMO010000024.1 GCA_903879705.1 uncultured Candidatus Competibacteraceae bacterium
ACTCAGGTCTACATCTCCAGAAAAAACGAGATAAAACAGAATGTTAAGATTTGCGCCGGCACGGAATGATCCGAACGCATTCAGCAAGTCTTTGATTTATAAAAGGCCGGCCCTTTCAGGCGGGTCGCTTAAACACCAAGGATTATCGTAACTTCTGTTTAATTTTCAGCTAGTTAAGATGACCTGAGTAGTTACGGTACCGGTGATATTCTCCGCCGCCCAAAACGCCTTGATCTGCGGGAAATAGGTGTTCATTTCCGCTGGCGCTTCGGTGCCGGGCGTGTTCTGAAACACCATCGTTACGCCGTCAATGGTTAACTCCTCAAGGTCTTTCTCAATGATGCGGGTGGGCGGAATCAGCCCCAAATTGCCGGCGGCGGTATTCTTGCCAATGGACTGATCCACATGGCCGAATGGGCTACGCGGCAACAATACACCATACTGAAAAAACATCCGCCGATTCATCGCGTTGCCCGCGTAGACATTCTCTGAAACGGCATGTTTCATAAAGCCGACCGGCGCGATGATGGGCACCTTGCCGCTCTTCACGTCAGCCTCGTCGACAACGCCGCGAACTCCACCGTAGTGATCAGCATGAGAATGCGAATAAACCACCGCTACCACGGGGCGCTTGCCGACTTTCTCATTGATCAATTCCAACGCCGCTTTGGCGGTTTCTTTAGCCGTCAGTGGGTCGAACACGATCCAGCCGGTGTCGCTTTTAATGAAGCTGATGTTGGCAAGATCAAAACCACGCACCTGCCAAATCTTGCCGGGTACGACCTCGTATAGACCGTAAGCCATATTCAGGATCGCTTGGCGCTGCAACGACGGATGGACACTGTCAAAGTCCTTACCCTGCAACAAGTATTCATAACTACCCATGTCCCAAGCCACGTTGCCGGCTTCGGCCATGATCTGCCTGTACGTCGGGGCAGCGATGAAACCGTGCTTGGCTTCCTCAAAGTCGCGTTTATCCTCGAAAGGCAAAGTCCTACGCAAGCCGTTTTGTAATTCGATGGTAAACGTGGAGGGCATCTTGCCTTTTGGGTCGAAGTGCTTGCCTTCCATAGCGCCAGGATCCGCCAGTACCGTGCCGCCGCCCGCAGCAATAGCAGTGCCGTTGAATCCGCTGGCGAGTACAACGGCTAAAGCTAAAGTCAATGTTTTGTTGGTTTTCATTGGATCATCCTTCTGTATCTTTGAGTGGATTTCTACTTTAACAGATGTGATAAAAATATAGTGTGCTAATTTTGGAATTTTATCATTCTATATCTAATTTTCCTGACGTCGATAATTAAAGAGGACGAAAAAATGCCTAATTGTTAGTTAGTTCCCCAACAGGTGCCTTCAAACGCACCACCAAGGGGTACTATTTGCCCGATTATCATCTAACCGGCTGATTCCACGTCACTCGGCCCAACGAAACGCCCCCCAAACCGGCCAGCAAACACCCCACCGGCTCCAGAGCGTCCCGCGTTCCAAACATCGCGGCACCTTCGGCAAAGTATACCTCTACAAAATCGAACTTTGCACGGCGAAATCGCAAAAAATAGCAACCGTTTCCCGTCGCCTCGGTCTCCAACCCATATTCTATTGTGCAATTTCCAATAGTTTCTGCCTCGCGCTCAATACTTCATGGCCTGCCAAGCCTCGTGACCAGCGCAACGCTACCCCGGCTTCCATTCCGCCGCTCCGCCCCACCCGACTTTTTTCACGCCAACCGTCATAATCGCCACAAGTTCCACAATTGCCGCGACTTTCCCATGTCTGGCGTCAATCCTAGCGTCCATCTTTTCCGACGTTCAGGAACCCGAAACATGGGCGACTTCCATCGCTGCATTGACCCGATTCTGGCCGAAGAGGGCGGCCTGTCAAACCATCCCGACGATCCGGGCAGGTTGACGAAGTACGGCATCAGCCAGCGCAGTTATCCGACGCTCGACATTGCCGTACTCACCCTCGCCAACGCCAAAGCGATCTACCTTCTCGAATACTGGCAGCCGATTCATGGCGACCTGCTGCGGCCCGGCCTCGATTTGCTGATGCTCGATTGCGCCATCAACCAAGGGCCGGTCACAGCCATAAAGCTGCTGCAACGCGCCTTACGGATTCGTGATGACGGAATCATCGGCCCTCATACCGTGAAGGCCGCCGAAGTCGCTATGCCTGACGTGCTGGATGATTTCGCCGCTGAACGGGCGTTGCGCTACGAACTGAATCCGAACGAGGCCACCTTTGGCCGAGGCTGGTATCGCCGGCTGTTGCGGATGAACCGGCAGGCTTGGGCGATGATTGAAACCGCCCCGATGGTGAAGCCATGACCATGAAATTTTGTGGAATGGACTTAACGCAGCCTTCAACGTGGCGCGGAGCCGCTGGAATCATTGCCCTGTTCGGTATCAGTGTCAGCCCGGAACTGACAAACCAGATTGCTATTGCTCTCGGTGCAGCGTTATCCGCCATTGAGCTATTCCGCAATGAATATGCCATCCACAATCCGCCGTTACCACCCATTGAATTACAAAGCCATGCTGCTGCTGTGGTTCAGTCTGACCGGGTGCGCCAGTCCATGCCAACCGAACCTGAAACCACCCGCAATTCTGAATCTTCAGGCTTTGGAGACCGCTGAAATGGGCTTCACTTGCACCGTGAGCTTTTAACTATGTCAACGATCATCAATCCACCTTTCTCATCCACTAAGGTGCATGAGCTACCCAATGCACAAGCTACGGTAGGCACTGAAAAAGCCGTGGTATTGCAGGAAGGAAAAGTATGTCTCTATGACATCAATATCTTGAAAGGACAAAACGGACAAAACGGAGAAATCGGACTCACAGGCTCACAAGGTTTACAAGGCTCACAAGGTTCACCTGGACTTGATGGACTTGGAGTCAATGAAGAACCCACCAGCGTAAGTTTTACCTATGATAACGATAGGATCACTCAGTCTATCGAAGTCTTTGCATCTTGGCAGAAGACCACTTCATTTAATTATTTAAACGATATGATCTCAACCATAGCTATATCACTGATGAGCGGAAAAACACGCACTGAATCATATTTATATGACAGTCACCCGTAGCCTGGATTCCGCTACGCTCCATCCAGGACGCCCCGGATTTCGCTTCGCTTCATCCGGGCTACAACGACTTTATTCGCCTGCCGCCGCGAGTACTCGTTGATACAAGGCATCGGTTATCCAGAAACCGGCGTTTTGGCGCAGATCATCCAGCACCGGACGAATCCGGTGAAGGCGGTTTTGGCGCTGGGCTTCGATCAGCACACCAAGAAGGCCAACGAATCGCAGACCCAGGCGCTGCGCCACGTCACGCGCCCGCCGTTCATCCAGCAAAATCAGATCGGCTTTTAGTTCCAGCGCGCAGGCCAGCGCCTCGGCTTCACCAGCATCCAGTTCCAGCCGCAGTACCTTGACGAGAGGGTGTTGAGTGACCTGATGCCTGATGATCCAAGGCAGGCTTGGTACGTCTTCAGCGCCAGGTTGACCCATGCCATTGACGGCGATTTCAGCAAAGACCGCTTCCGGGATCGTAATTCTACTTTGTCAGATTGATCTTTTTGATTTCTTTCAGGATACATACCCCGCAGCAAGCTGTGGGGTCGTTTATTTATCTGCTTGATTTATAATAACAAAAAAGATATTATGCTTTCAATGAACCGACCA
>CAIRMO010000025.1 GCA_903879705.1 uncultured Candidatus Competibacteraceae bacterium
CAGCGAGGCCAGGACAGCCCGCTGGCAGGCTCGCAAGCCCTCACCAGAGGCCGTCGAAACTGCGCAGAGGTAACGGATGACTCTCTTACGCCGACCGGGCAAAATTCCGATTTACACTGAACCAAAACACCATGACCGGCGAAGGGTCGAGCTTACCGTGTTCCACCTAAGTAATAAGAAGGGGTTAGGCTCTGTCTCTCTTCCGATGGTTGTATGTCCCTGTAACTCCAAGGAGGATGAGCTATCCAACCACTTGCCTTTTGGCTCAAGCCTATCAGCATCTTTGGCTTGTCTTCTTTGACGGAATTTATCAACAGTTCACCTGAGTTAGCCTTACCCTTCAGCCTGGCCCCCTTCCGCATGATGCTTGCAGATTTGTTTCTTCCTCACGGATTCGGCTTACCCCTTTCGGAGATGGGTTACGTTGTCCCGCCAGCTTCATACCGTCCCGTTACCGGGGCCGCATGTGGCGGTAGGCTACTGCCGAGGGAACGACAGGTTTCATCTTGGATTTCTCCTTGTGAAACAATTACTTAAGCGACTTCACGTCGCACCCTCCCCTAAGAACCGTACATGAAAGTTTCCCTTCATACGGCTCAAGCCTCCACGAAGCCCCTTTTCACAGGAGCCGGTACCCATTATCTGGATACCTTCACGATACTGGTTTGCAGTCGCCGAGCCTAAGCCAGAGGGCGCACACACCAAACGGCGTTCATTTGCTTTCCCTCCTTTAAGGAGATTCTGCCTACGTTCTCGTGACGTAAGACCCATCGGAAGTCTGCACCGTTACCGGTTAGGATGATGTAGCCTTGCGGCGCAATCCCTATCCGCCTCATTACAAGGCGGCCTTCGCTTTTTCCACTGTCCTCTACCCGCCCTCCCTCAGCCTCCCTTACGGTCGGCCTGCCCTGTCAGGCGAAGGGTCGGGCTTACCGTGTTCCACCCAACTAACATGAAGGGGTTAAGCTCTGCCTCTCTTCCGGTGGTTTAGTGTCCCTGTAATTCAATCCTACAATGAATTATCCAACCACTTGCCCTTTTGGCTCCAGCCTGTCAGCCTTTTTGGCTGGTCATAGGTTACGAAATTTATCAGCAGTTCACCTGAGTTAGCCTTACCCTTCAGCCTGGCCCCCTTCCGCATGATGCTTGCAGATTTGCTTCTCCCTCACGGATGCGGCTTACCCCTTTCGGGGATGGGTTACGTTGTCCCGCCAGCTTCATACCGTCTCGTTACCAGGGCCGCATGTAGCGGTAAGCTACCGCCGAGGAAACAGAAGGTTCACTGTCAGGATTTCTCAATATTAAACAATTACTTAAGCGACTTCACGTCGCACCCTCCCCTAAGAACCGTACAACGGACTGAAGCGATGGATGAAGGTTGACAGCAATAGCTAAGCCCCCTAGAATCGCGCTTCCTTGGAGTTTATGGGGCCATAGCTCAGTTGGGAGAGCGCCTGCATGGCATGCAGGAGGTCGTCGGTTCGATCCCGTCTGGCTCCACCACCCCCACCGTCATTCTGCGACGGTTTATTTTTTCCCGCTTTTCTGTCCCCATCGTCTAGAGGCCGAGGACACCGCCCTTTCACGGCGGTAACAGGGGTTCGAATCCCCTTGGGGACGCCAGTTAAATCAGGCTGGTTAGTCGCTGTAGCCATTGCGAGGCATCATACCGACCTGCTGTGTTTTCATAACGATCCGTTTGAGAAATTCACGAACCCGGTTTTCACTTCGGCGAATTCCCGTCTGACCTTCAATTTTATCTATCGTCTCCAGTTATCCCGAATTTCAATGGACTGTGCAATGCGCCACCTGGGACCTTCCGCCCACAAAAAAGCCCGCATTGATGCGGGCTTGCAGGCGATCTGGGACATACCTGAATATTGAAATGGTGGAGCAGAAGGGGATCGAACCCTCGACCTCCGCATTGCGAACGCGGCGCTCTCCCAACTGAGCTACTGCCCCATGACAAAATGAGGGAGTCGGATCATACCGTCTGCAACCGCCATTGGCTAGACCTGACCGCAGAAAAATCATGCCCCCGCAGCGCCACCATCGTGCCGATCCGCAGCGCCGAAATACTCCGTCGTGTAGCGTTGCACCTGCAATTCCGGCGACCAGAAATCCAGCGGTAACCCGGCTTTTTGCTTGAGTTGTGCCAGAAACACATAAGGATCAGGCAATGGCTCCCACACTGCTGGCAAAAAGGTGGAGCGGTAGTGGCGGAACTGCAGGATCAGCCCGTCCACCCCGGGCCGCAGTTGTGCCAGCAACTCTGCTTCGGAACCGAACTGCAATAGCTCCGGCGGCGACAGCACCGAGATATGAATTTCCAGCTTGGGCAACTCATTAACCCGCAGTTCCGGGAAACGGGGATCCTCGAACGCCGCCGCATAGGCATGAGCAGCGACATCCTGCACCAGCGGCTGATAAGCGGCTAACGCGCCAATACAGCCGCGCAATTGCCCGCCGCTTTCCAGGGTGACAAAGGTCGCCCGCTGCGTCCGCAGGGTTTCGGGATAATCTGCCGGATTGACCGGCAACGCCCGACCGTGATCCAGACCGTGCTGAATCGAGGCGCGGGCCACATCGAGCAGGGTTGCCCGATCCGATGTTGAGAGTGCGTCAGTGGAAGACATAAGCGCCATACCCCACGACTTGGTTACGCGGCCCGGCGGTGTCGCCGGAATTGCGCAGATCGATGGTTTCCCCGTGCAGGTTTTTCCGCCGTGCTACCCATAACAGGCCATTGACCGGATTCCGCCCACACGCCTGGTCGTAACCGATATCCTCGAAGCGCAGCGCCTCGATCGCCTTCGAGGTGGCGTTGTCCAGGTGCTGGGCGGTCCGATAGTCGTGGTAATGGCTGAGGTCGGAACTGATCACGATCAGAGTTTCCGGCCCGCCCCACAGCGCCTCCAGCACCGCCCCGACTTCTGCCGGACTCGCATCGCCGACCACCAGCGGCATTAGCCTGAAGTTGCCCAGCACCTCTTGCAAGAACGGCAAATGCACTTCCAGACTGTGTTCCTGGGCGTGGGCCTGCTCCAGGAAGCCGACTTCGGGCAGTGGCCGAACCCGTTCCACCGCCTCCTGATCCAGTGGAATCTGACCCAGCGGCGTCGCAAAGGCGGTCATCGTGCTAACCGCGATGCCCCGGAACCCGACCCGATGGCTGGGACCGAGCAATACCACGCGGGTGATCCGATCGCGGATGGCCTTCATCCGGGCATAGGCCGATGCGGCGACCGGCCCGGAATACATGTAACCGGCGTGCGGAACGATGATCGCCTTGGGTGGCGGCTCCTCGGTCGGCTCCACCTGACTGAGGAATTGCCGCACCTGAATGTGCAACTGGGCGGGATCCGCCGGATAGAACTGTCCAGCTACTGCGGGAGTACGTATCGTTTGCATGGCGTCCTCCGACTAATCCGGTTAATTTGTATTAGGCTATAGGGCATCAAACTGCTCCAGCCAACAACCGCGCCGCCGGCTGAATTCAATAAAAGACCAGAGTTTTGACCACGAGGCCGTGATGAGTGCAACCACCAAAACCACGCTTAAGCGTTATATCAACTATAGACAAATAGCCCATGAGTGACTTTCTGTTTCACTAGGGCCGATTTCACCAGGGTTGTTAAATCCTGGCCAGTGCCTTCCTCTCCACAGACATTAGTTCCCGCCCAACTGGCGGTAGGTTCCTGAGAACAATGAAGGTTCTACGACGAAAACCCACGAAAGTCAACCCACTTTATCGCCATCAACCGCCCATCCACTAAGTTTCATAACGCTACGAATGTTAATGTATGACTATATCCATTTCAACCACTGTCAACACTGAAGTCGCTATCGATTTCTTTCCTACCCGCCATTGGCATGCCCTCGATGATGGCCGGATTCAGTGCGATGTCTGTCCGCGCTATTGCAAACTGCATGAAGGCCAGCAGGGTCTGTGCTTTGTGCGTGGTTGCCACAAAGGGGAAATTATACTGACCAGCTATGGTCGTTCCAGCGGGTTTTGCATTGACCCCATTGAAAAGAAACCGCTCAATCATTTTCTGCCCGGTACCCCAGTGCTGTCGTTCGGCACTGCCGGTTGCAATCTGGCCTGCAAATTTTGCCAGAACTGGGATATGAGCAAATCGCGTGAAATGGATACGTTGGCGGATGAAGCCGCGCCGGCGAAATTGGCGCGGGTCGCGCATGAGTTAAAGTGCCGCAGCGTGGCGTATACCTACAACGACCCGGTTATTTTCATGGAATATGCGATTGACACGGCCATTGCCTGCCGGGAATACGGGATTAAATCGGTGGCGGTAACGGCTGGTTACATGTGCGATGAACCACGCAGGGATTTTTATAAGTATATGGATGCCGCTAATGTCGATCTCAAGGCGTTCACCGATGATTTCTACTGGAAAATCTGCGGCGGCCATTTGCAGCCAGTACTCGATACCCTGGTTTATCTGAAGCGGGAAACCAGCGTCTGGTTTGAAATTACGACCCTGCTGATTCCCGGCGAGAATGATTCTGACAACGAACTCGAAGCATTAACGCAATGGGTGATGGAAAACCTGGGGCCGGATGTCCCGTTGCATTTCACCGCATTTCATCCCGATTGGAAGATGCTGAATCACTCCTCGACTCCGCCTTTTACGTTAAGTCGGGCGCGACGGATTGCACTGAAAAACGGCATTCATTATGCCTATATCGGTAATGTCCACGATGAAAAAGGCGACAGCACCTATTGTTATCACTGCGGCCAGACGCTGATTGGGCGCGACTGGTACACGCTTGGGGTTTGGAACCTGACCGCAGACGGGCGCTGCAATGCCTGCGAAACTGCCTGCGCCGGAGTCTTTGAGGCTAAACCGGGAACCTGGGGAGCGCGACGGCGACCGGTGCGATTGCGGCAGCAGGCGACTTGAAAGCTGCGGCCCACGAAAAAATCCTCCTCTAAATTTTCCTGTTATAACAATTGGTTGCGGCCTATAACTGGATCGTTGCCTTCACCCAAACCTTTAATTCTACTTTATCAAATTGATCTTTTTGATCACCCATGCCCGCAAACAGTGCATCGGCTTTGCTTGGGTGGGCTTTGACGGTTTCTATGGCAGCGATCCGGCTTTGCTGCATACTCTCGACGATCAAGGGGAGATCTTCGTCGGCGATGTCCATAAGGATCAGCGCGTCTACTTGACGGATCCTCAACCGAGGATCCTGTCGCCGACGAATACGGTCGGTTGGCCACCCACGACCCTTCAGACCCAAACCCCGGCCCTGCGGTCGACCACTGGACACGGCAACAACCGGCCACCGCCTGGCAACCGGTCACTTTGCGCGAGGGCACCAAAGGCTTGTTGCGGATGGAGATGCTTCAGCAACGGGTGTGGTTATGGGACGGAGAAGCGCACGCCCGCCAGTGACACTTGATCGTGCGCCGGGAAGTTGACACCCCGACCGCGATCAAATACAGCCTCAGCAATGACTCAGCCGCCACCCCAGTCCCCCGATTGGCGTTCATGCAAGGCCGGCGCTACGGGGTGGAACGCGCCCTGCAATAGAGTAAACAGGATGTTGGCCTGGGCGACTATCAAGTTCGGGGCTGGCGCGGCTGGCATCATCATATGGCGCTGGTCATGATGGCGATGCTGTTCCTGCTTGAAGAACATCAACTCCATTATCAGACCCTACCGTTGCTCAGTGGCCGGGACATTCGTGCCCTGCTGAACCCGTTCTTACCCCGGCGGGATACCCCCGTGGAGGAGGTCATCCGTCAGATGGAAGTCCGCCACCGGAAACGACAGTCCGCGATCTATTCGGTCTGTCATCAACAAAAACATAACGGATAGTGACGGATATTCTGACAAAGTAGAACTAGTTACGCCGCATAATGCCCTCCTCGTCTGGTTTATGGCCAATCACCCCGCAGAGCGATAACCCGCTCCCGCAACAGCGCCGAACTGGCCTGTTGCGCCGGAACCGATTCGCCGGCCGCCAGCTCAATTCGCGACCAGAACCGCCGCGGGAATCGGCTCATCGCTTTTCCGTAACGGCGGCTGAAGAAGCTACCCCACATCCCGCGCAGCGCCAGCGGCACAACCGGAGCCGGGGTGCGCTGGATAATCCGCTTGATGCCGCCCTTGAACGGACCAATCTGGCCATCCTTGGTCAACTGCCCTTCCGGGAAAATACCTACGACTTCGCCTTCTTCCAGATAACGGGCGACCCGGTCGTAGGCCTGTTCCAGAATTGCGGGATTTTCCCGTGCCGGAGCGATAGGAATGGCCCCGGCAGTGCGGAATACAAAATTCAGGCCCGGAATCTTGAAAATCTGATGATCCATGACAAACCGGATCGGACGTCGGCAACAACCGATGACCACCAGCGCATCCATGTAGCTGACGTGATTGCAGACCACCACTGCTGGCCCTTCGGCGGGAATGTGGTCCAGGTCCCGCGTCCGCAGCCGGTAAATGATGTTCACCAGAATCCAGACGATGAAGCGCATCAGGAATTCCGGGACCAGGGTGAAAATATAGACTGCCACCGCCGCGTTGAAGATCGCCATCACCAACAACACCTGCGGAATACTCAAGCCCTGATCCAGCAGCGCCACCACGATGAGCGCCGCCGCTACCATGAACACGGCATTGATGATGTTGTTACCGGCGATCACCCGCGACAGATGGCTGGGCGCGCTGCGCTGCTGCACCATGGCATACAGCGGTACGATGTAGATGCCGCCAAACACGCCGATCAGCACCACATCCATAATCACTCGCCAACTGCCCGGCTGCGCCAGAAACACCAGCACGCCTAGCAATTCACCTTGAGGCACACTGGCCGGGGTAGCGAAAAACAGATCAATCCCGAATACGGTCAGGCCAATGGAGCCAAACGGCACCAAACCGATTTCCACCATCCGCCCGGACAACCGTTCGCACAGCAGCGACCCGACGCCGATGCCGATGGCGAACAAGGTCAGCAGCAGCGTCACCACATGTTCGTCGCCGCCCAAGGTCAACTTGGTGAAATTGGGCAGTTGCGCCAGATAAACGCTGCCCAGAAACCAGAACCAGGAAATGCCCAGCACGGACTGGAACACGGTGAAGTTCTGATAGGTGAACTTGAGGATATTCCAGGTCTCACCGACCGGGTTCCAGTTGATTTTCAGGTCTGGAGCGGCGGGCGACGCTTGGGGAATCGCCAGGCTGCTCAAAAAACCGAGGATGGCAATGGTGATCACCGCACACGACACCCAGAGAGGACCCTGTTGCCAAGCGATCAGAATCCCGCCCAGCAGGGTGCCGAGCAAAATCGCCATGTTGGTGCCCATTTCGATCCAGGCGTTGCCGCCGATCAATTCTTCCGGGCGCAGATGCTGCGGCATGATGCTGTACTTGACTGGCCCAAACAGCGTCGAATGGAGTCCCATCATGAACAGCATCGCGATCAGTAACGGTACGCTGTTCAGCATGAAGCCCACCGCCGCGCCCAGCATGATGGCGATTTCCAGAAGCTTGACCCAGCGGATGTAGCGCGACTTTTCAAACTTGTCAGACAGTTGCCCGGCAGTAGCCGAGAACAGGAAAAACGGCAGCACGAACAAGGCGGCGCTGAGATTGATCAACAGATTGGAACGGCCGGGGTCACTGGCGGCAATCTGGAAAGCGATCAGAATGATCAGGGCGTTTTTGAACACGTTATCGTTGAATGCGCCCAGAAACTGGGTGATAAAGAACGGTAGAAACCGCCGTTGCTTCAACAGGGTGAATTCATTATCGTGGGCCATGCGACGAAGTTCTCCGGGGAGCGGATGAGCAAATCCAGGGGGTGGCAACACGCCCTGTGCAGTCAATCACAGTATAGTGGACCCCGGAAAATGGACCAGGGGCTTAGATAGAATGCCACGTAACAAACGAGGAGATCGACGTGGCAAGAAAGCAGTTTAATAACGAGTTCAAAGCCAAGGTGGCTTTGGAAGCCCTCAAGGGTGAAAAAACCATCGCCCAACTCTCATCGGAGTACGGGGTCCACGCCAGCCAGATCAACACCTGGAAGCAGCAGGCGCGGGAAAAGCTGC
>CAIRMO010000026.1 GCA_903879705.1 uncultured Candidatus Competibacteraceae bacterium
GGCTTTTTAGAACCCAATACGTCTTAAACTCTCGATAGTTCGTAAGCGTGTTCTCTTTTTTAATCTGAAAAACAGGGTGATGATTATTAGAATTAATTAGGCGTTTTTGAACGCTTCGGGATTTTTTTATTCTTTTTTATTGGACTATCCTAAAGCCGCTAATTGATCCGCTTAAAATCAGCCTAAATACAGAGACCGGGAATTGCTGATGCGCCGCCGTCATTGCCGCTACCGCCAGATGCAGATGCGCCGGACTATGCAGCAGAATCATGCGGCGTTGCTCCAACAGGTCGCGGCTCGAAACCGCACACCGCGCTTTGACCTGAGCGATGAGGCGGTGCCGAGTGGCGGATAATGCCTCGCCAGCGGTCTGAATCCGCCCGGTAGCCTGCATTTTCACCGTCTGGATTTGCCGGTCTACTGTGACTTCTGCGACCCTGACCGCCCGCTGCGCTTCACGAAGTACCGTGGCCTGATGGGCGGTCAGGCGCAGTTCCGCCACGGTAAGCAAGTGTTGACTGGCGGCGTTCACCGTTTGCCGGGCCGCCGCCAGGCGCGGTTAGTCACAGCTACCGTAGACTTTAGCCAGCACTTCCTATACGGAATTGGATATAATGCCGATATGACTACATGGGCTGTCATCTTTACGCCGGAAGCGGAGCAGGAATTTGATGCTCTGCCTGATGATATGCAGGCACACGCGATGCGGATTATCGACCTGATCAAGGCAAATGGCCTGCACCAGGTGCGGGAACCCTACGTCAAGCCGGTAGAAGGGAAACTTTGGGAAATGCGCTTGAAAGGCCGGGCCGGGATCGCCCGCGCCCTGTACTTTGCTCAGATTGGCCGTCGCCTGTGTGTCGTTCGGGTGTTCGTCAAGAAAACCCAACAGACGCCACGTCCTGAAATTGCACTGGCATTGCGCTGTATCGCCGAGGTTGAACGTGATGAAAACCATTCCCTATGAAGACATCAAAGCCAGACTTATGCAAAAGCCCGGATTCCGGGAAGCCTATGAAGCTTTAGGTCCTGAATTTGAATTGGCGCAAACCATCATTTCCGCCCGCGCTTTGCACGGGTTGACGCAAGCGGAACTCGCCGCCCGCATGGAAACATCCCAGTCCTATATTGCCCGCCTGGAAAGCGGTCGGGTCTTGCCGTCTATGCGTACTTGGCAACGTCTAGCCGCTGCAACCGGAACCCGCGCCAAGGTCACACTGGAACCCTTGACGGAGGGTTAATCAGGACAATGCGAGCCTGCATTCCGGCGGCTAATTCTTGGCCGGTATGCTGGCGAAACCGGGCCAGCAACGGGCCGGGTTGCCAAATCATTGCCTTGGCGCTGGTAACTTCGCGGGTTTGATCCCGTTCTACCAAGTCCAGAAACGCATAGTTTGGCCTGCTATCGACTTTGGTCAGTTCGGCACGAATCCACAGCGCCTCCGGCAAGCCTTGCTGGACACAACCACGAATCCGCTGCATCACTTCCCGCAATGACAGCCCTTGAACCGGCGGCGCTAGAGCCTCGTCAAGGCGATACGCCGCAGGAGATTCTTGAACCGGCAACCAGCGGGCAAAAGGTGTGAGGTTGCAGCCCGCCGGAACATACCACTGAGTACCATTCCAACGGGCACCGAGGCGCTTTACTTCGTCCTTTTCGCGGTATTCGACGTGCAGGAAGGTCTGGGACATGAAAATGTTTGCGGGCTTCGTGAAGTTTATGGTGGCAACCGTGCAAACGTGGTCTCAAAACCATAAAGTTATGGGCTACACTGTTTGCAGTATAGAACGGCGGCAGGATCATCGGGCAAATTTGCGCTTCATCCACAGGCGCGTGTTTCAAGTTGAAACAGACGGGCCATCTGCCGGCGATGCCCCACGATGATAACCCGTTCATTAGCAATGAATTGTGTACATAGTGCAAGAATGGCCTGGTAAATGCTTTGTCAGCGTATTTCAAACCAACTTAGGAACAGTCCTGCATGAAACAACGTTTAATGCTTGCCACATTGCCTTTGATAATCGGGTTTTCCGGTTGTTCCAATATGCAACTCGGAACAGGGGGGAGCATGGCTACCGGTTCTGCTGGAGATGCAGGTAATCAAGGAGCAACAAGAGAGTTGGCACATTGCAACGAGAAAGTCGGCACTGTGGCCTTGGAAGAAAATCCGCAAGGCTATAGCTATGTTCAGTTTCTTGGTAGTGGTGGCGTGAATCTGCCACGGTCGCCCCTTCCACTGCTGAAACTGATGCTTCAACAGACTGGATGTTTTAGTGTAGTCGATCGCGGTCGTGGTCTAAACGCAATTGTCAAGGAGCAGGCGCTTCAGTCGGCTGGTATGACTAGAAGACAGAAAAACGTGACCAAAGGAAATATCATCGAGGCTCATTATACCCTCGTTCCCGATCTGGCTTTTTCTAACGAGGATGCCGGTGGTGGAGTCGCAGCAGCGGGTGCTGTATTAGGTTATTTCGTACCGTATGGAGGACTGTTAGCGATGGGAGCGGGCAGTATAAGGTTCAAGGAAGCCCAAGTCGTTCTCTCGTTAGTAGACAACAATACATCGGAACAAATATCAGCCTCTGAAGGTAGCGCAACAGCTACCGACTACGGTATTGGTGCTGCCTTTATCGGCGGCTTGACAGGCGCTGGCGCGGCAGGCTGGAAAAATACTGCTGAGGGTAAAGTGGTGATAGCTGCATTCATAGACGCCATCAACAAATTAATACCGCAAATTCGCACAATGGGACCTGCGGGGCCAGTCCTGCAGAAAAAACGTCGGTAGCGCTGTAAACGTGGTCAGTATGGAGACGATGATCTGATATTGAGAAGCCTCAATCACACACCAGAACCTGTTTATTCCATGGACAGGCATACGGCATGATGAACCAGTGCATCAAGAAAAACGATAATGATTCAGGATCATCACCATGCAAGCCCATGAAAAACGGATTCGGCAGTTGTTGGACTGTGGACAGCAATTCATCGTCCTGTTGTGTTTGTCTCCCATCCAGCAAAGGCTATTTGCCGTTAAATTAGGTAGCCTTCATGGCCGACCTCATTGAAAATCCGATGATCAATTCGCCCTTTGCGGAACTCCAACGGCATTTCCGCTTTGCCAGTAACGGTATTCCAATGGATGGTTATTTACGAGTGAGGCTGGATCGGGAATAGCGTATTTCGTCTCGCTCCTAATCCGATCAACGGTATTGCTGACGATCATTTTTATAACTATTCCACTCTCGAACTCAACTCATGGCCCTCAAGAAATCCGAGCTTTATTCCTCCCTCTGGAAATCCTGTGATGAACTGCGCGGCGGCATGGATGCCAGCCAGTACAAGGATTACGTCCTCATCCTGCTGTTCGTCAAATATGTTTCTGACAAGTACGCCGGTGATCCGAATGCCCTGATCGACGTACCTGCTGGCGGCAGCTTTGCCGATATGGTGGCCGCCAAGGGCAGCGAGGAGATTGGCGACCGGATCAACAAGATCATCAGCAAGCTGGCCGACGCCAACGACAGCCTCAAGGGCGCGATCAACGTCGCCGACTTCAACGACGAGGAAAAGCTCGGTAGAGCCGATGCAATGGTGCAACGGCTGACCAAGCTGGTCGCCATCTTCGAGGGGCTGGATTTCAGCGGCAACCGCGTTGAAGGCGACGACCTGCTGGGCGACGCCTACGAATACCTGATGCGCGAATTCTCTATCGTGTCCGGCAAGAGCAAGGGGCAGTTCTACACCCCGGCGGAAGTCTCGCGCATCATGTCGATGGTCATTGATCTGGGCAAAGCCAGCCATGCCGCGCAGAGCATCTACGACCCCACCTGCGGTTCCGGCTCGCTGCTGCTCAAAGCCCACGATGAAGCCAAGAATCGCACCGGGCTGGATTTAGCGCTGTACGGGCAGGAGATGGACAACGCGACCTCGGCGCTGGCGCGGATGAATATGGTGCTGCACGACTGCCCGACGGCGGAAATCTGGCAGGACAACACCCTCTCGCACCCGAACTTCAAGAATACCGATGGCGGCCTCAAGACCTTTGATTTCGTGGTTGCCAATCCGCCGTTTTCGGTCAAGTCATGGACGACAGGCTTTAATCCCGCCAATGACCTGTACCACCGCTTTGAGTACGGCATCCCTCCGGCCAAGAATGGTGACTACGCCTTCCTGCTGCACATGCTCAGGAGCCTCAAGAGTACCGGCAAGGCAGCGGTGATTCTTCCGCACGGCGTCCTGTTCCGGGGCGGGGCCGAGGCAGTGATTCGCAAGAACCTCGTCCGGCGCGGCTTCATTAAAGGCATCATCGGCCTGCCCGCCAATCTGTTCTACGGCACCGGCATCCCGGCCTGTATTCTGGTGCTGGACAAGGAAGGCGCTGCGGGTCGCAAGGGCATCTTCATGGTCGATGCCAGCAAGGGCTTCATCAAGGATGGCAACAAGAACCGGCTGCGGGCGCAGGACATCCACAAGATCGTCGATACCTTCACCCGTCAGTTGGAAACCCCCAAGTATTCGCGCCGGGTGCCGCTGGCTGAGGTGGAGGCCAACGACTTCAACCTGAACCTGCCGCGCTACATCGACAGCACCGAACCGGAAGACGTGCAGGATATTGAGGCGCACCTCAAGGGTGGCATCCCCGACGCCGACATCGACGGTCTGGCCGCCTACTGGCAAGTCTTTCCCAACGTCCGCCGCGAACTGTTTGCCGATGATGCCCGCCCTGGCTACAGCCAGCCCAAGATCGAAGCCAGTCAAGTCAAGGCCGCCATCTTCGCCCACCCCGAATTCACCGCCTTCAACCAGACCGTGACGACGCTGTTCGGTACCTGGAAAGCGGCCAACACTCCGCTGCTCACCGGCATCCACCAAGGTGATCGCCCCAAGGCATTGATCGAGACGCTTGCGGAAAAACTGCTGGACACCTTCCGCAGTGGGGAGGCAATTGCCTCGCTGATTGATCCCTATGGTGTTTATCAGCACTTGATGGACTACTGGGCCGAAACTATGCAAGACGACGCCTGGATGATCGTTAGCGACGACTGGAAAGCCCTACAGGCCGGCAAGCCGAACATTGACCTGATTCCGCCCACGCTGATCGTCGCCCGCTATTTCACGGCTGAACAGGCCGCCATCGAACAACGGGAAGCCGAACGTGACGCCATCAGCCGCCAGATGGAGGAAATGGACGAAGAACATGGCGGCGAGGAGGGGCTGTTGAATGACGCCAAGAACGACAAGGGCAAGCTCACCAAGGCCAGCGTTAGAGCGCGGCAGACGGAGATCAAGCGCGACAAGGAAGCCGCCGAGGAGCGCAAGCTACTCGATGCCTATGCCGACCTGATCGAACAGGAAGCCGCCGCTGGCAAAAAGGTAAAGGACGCCCAGAAGATACTCGACGCCAAAGTGGCCGCTAAGTACGCCAAGCTCACCGAGGCTGAGATCAAGAATTTGGTGGTGGACGACAAATGGCTGGCCGCACTAGCTGCCAGTGTGCAGGGCGAACTGGATCGCGTCAGCCAAGCCCTCACCGGGCGCATCCGGCAACTGGCCGAACGCTACGCCACGCCGCTGCCGCGCATGGCGGAAGAAGTGGAGACGCTGGCCGCCCGCGTCGATGAGCATCTGAAAAAGATGGGGTTTGTATGGAACTGACCACTACCGACGATTACCGCCAATTGCTGGAGCAGATTTCCGCCACTTATCGTCAGGGGCAGATTCAAGCCGTAAAGGCCGTTAACGCCCAGCTTATCGAAACTTACTGGCGGGTGGGACAGCACATCGTCGAGTTCGAGTAGGGCGGCAAAGCCCGTGCCGAATATGGAACGGCGCTCATCGCCGAACTCGCCAAAAACCTGAACCTGCGGCATGGCAAGGGATTTAGCCGCAGCAATCTCGTTTACATGCGGCTCCTGTACCAGCGTTATCCAATAAGTCAGAAGCCTTCTCACTAATTGGGGCGGTCAATCAGGCTATTACGCCCATTCAACCGCGCTCAGGCACTCAAACAAGGAATATTTTTATGCAAATCGTCATTGCTAAAGAATTGGTGATGGATAGTTCACATGGCCTTTTATTATCCGAGCTACCCATTGCCGCTGGGGAGAAATTCACCGTCATCGTACTTAAAGAGGATCAGCTCATCGGGCAGCCGCAAACCGAGCGCCGGAAAGCTTACGCGCACCGCTTTCCGGTTGATGACATCGCGCTACCTGCCAGGGATGATTTATATGAGCGTTAAATGTTTTATTGATACCAATATCTGGGTGTATGCACATTTTAATCATACCAGTGAAAAATGTGCGGTAGCTCTGCAACTGATAGAAACCTTGCCGATACTGGTGGGAAGCACGCAGGTGCTTAACGAATATTATAGTGTGATGCTTAAAAAGAAAATTACTGACCTACTTATCCAGGAAAATATTGAGTTGATGATTGATATAGCGATGATCAACACCATTCACATCTCGACCATCCGTGACGCCCATAAGCTCAAATTAAAGTATGGCTTTTCCTATTGGGATAGCTTAATTATCGCTAGTGCGCTGGAGGCAAATTGCCAATTTCTCTATTCCGAGGATATGCAAGCCGGACAAGTGATCGAAAATAGACTCACCGTTGTTAATCCATTTAGGGATTCAAAATGAAATCCGGCTACAAGCAGACTGATGTGGGGGTGATACCCACCGACTGGACAACCAGAACCCTTGGTGAGCTTTCGAGGTCTGTTACTCGCGGGGCGAGTCCTCGCCCAATTGACAGCCCGGAATGGTTCGATGAGCGATCAATGATCGGCTGGGTTCGCATCTCAGATGTCACCAAGTCAGGTCGTTATTTGGTTGAAACAACACAACGTCTTTCGGATGCGGGCGTTCGCAACAGCCGTTTTGTGCCCTCCGGCAGCTTGATCATGAGCATTTGTGCAACAGTTGGGCGGCCCATTGAAACCCGCATCGATGTATGTATTCACGACGGATTCGTTGTCTTTGATCGACCCGCTGTGGATCAATCGTTTCTCTACTATGTCCTGACGGAGCTGGAGCCACGTTGGTCAAGTAAAGGGCAAACTGGCTCTCAGATGAACCTGAATACAGGTCTAATCAAGGGCACAAAGATCGCAATCCCTAGTAAGGAAGACGAACAACGCGCCATCGCCGCCGCGTTGTCGGATGTGGATGCACTGCTTGCCAAGCTCGACCAGCTTATTGCCAAGAAGCGCGATATCAAACAGGCCGCCATGCAGCAACTCCTCACCGGCAAGAAACGATTGCCGGGGTTTAGCGGGGAGTGGGATGTAAAACCGTTCAGCGAGGTTTTATCCCGTGTCAACGGGAAAGCCTATCAGATTCAGTCGTCCGACTATCAGGAGACTGGTGACCACCCTGTAGTTGATCAGGGGAAGGAACCAGTGATCGGCTTCTCAGATCGGGCTGACAAGGTATTCCATTGCCCTAGCGGGGGCGTGATCGTTTTTGGCGATCACACTTGCATCGTCAAATTTGTTGATTTTGACTTTGTTGTTGGTGCTGACGGAACACAAATCATGGCTGGTAAAAATGGACAGTCTGTCCGCTTTCACGCTTATCAACTGGAATACTTAGGCATCCCGACCACCGGATATAACCGGCACTTCAAGTTCGTCAAAGAACGGGAATTTATTACGCCAACTCTCGCCGAACAAACCGCTATCGCCACTGTTCTCTCCGACATGGACGCCGAAATTATCGCCCTCGAATCCCGCCGCGATAAAACCAGCGCCCTCAAGCAGGGCATGATGCAGGAGCTACTGACCGGGAGGATTCGGCTGGTATCAAAGCGGGTGCTGGCAGAGGATTAGTCCGAAGAAGGAGAAAAAATGTCCGTTCACACCTATTCAAGCCGGGACTTCACCCGCGATGTAGACGCGGCCAAGCGCGCAGCAGCCGACGGGCCGGTGTTCATCACCGACCGTGGGCGGCCCGCCTTTGCGCTGCTCAAGATTGAAGACTATTACCGCCTGGCGGGGCAGCAGGAAACATCGCTGCTGGAGGTCATGGAGGCCATCCCCGGTGGGGCGGGCATCGAGTTTGACCCGCCGCGCCTGAAAGTCGAGTTCGGCACCGCCGATCTTGGCTAATCGCTTGGGGTTGCGCAGCCAATGTATATTCTGGACACCAACGTGATCTCCGAGTTACGTCAAGGCAAGCCCCATCCGTCGCCCGAAGTCCGGGCGTGGGCAGCAGGTAAGCCGGCGAGTCAACTTTTTCTCTCGGCAATCAGCATCCTTGAACTGGAGAAAGGGGTCCTGGCGCTGGAGCGGAGGACACCGCCACAAGGTAGTGCGCTACGCGCCTGGCTGACCGGGGTGCGGGCGGCTTTCGCTGGCCGCATCCTGCCCTTTACTGACCAAGCCGCGACGTTGTGCGCCGCCATGCACGTTCCCAACCCGCGCTCGGAGCGTGACGCAATGATCGCCGCGACCGCCCTCGAACACGGTATGACCGTGGTAACGCGCAATGTGGCTGACTTCGCCGGTACTGGCGTGCAAGTGATCAATCCGTTCATGCCATGACCAGCGTCGGCCAGATTGAAAAGAAAACCCAGCGGCGCGTGATTGCCCTGTTCCGGGATCGGTTGCGCTACGACTACCTGGGCGACTGGCAAGACCGCGCTGACAACCGCAATGTCGAGCCGGCGCTACTCACGTCTTGGCTCAGGCAGCAAGGTGTCAGCGCCACGCTCATCGAACGGGCGCGGGATAAGCTGAACAAGGTGGCGACGGATACCAGCAAAAGCCTCTATGACCGCAACAAAGAGGTCTACGACCTGCTGCGCTACGGCGTGAAGGTGGAGCCTGGCACGGGCGAAAACCACGTCACGGTCTGGCTGATCGACTGGAAGGACCCGGAGAAGAACCACTTTGCCGTTGCCGAGGAAGTGACAATTAAGGGCGCGGACTTGGGCAATTCGGCCAAGGCCAGCACCAAGCGCCCGGACGTCGTGATCTACATCAACGGGATCGCACTGGGTGTGCTGGAACTGAAACGCTCCACGGTGTCGGTGGCCGAGGGCATCCGCCAGAATCTGGACAACCAGAAAAAGGAATTCATCCAGCCCTTCTTCTCGACCCTGCAATGGGTCATGGCCGGCAACGACACCGAAGGCTTGCGCTACGCCACCATTGAGACGCCGGAGAAGTACACCCTGCGTTGGGTGGAGGATAGCGGCCCCTACGCCGATGAGCCGAACCTGTTGGATCGCCACCTGTTGCAGGTGTGCCAGAAGACGCGGCTGCTGGAGCTGATCCACGACTTCATCGTATTCGATGCCGGCACTAAGAAGCTGTGCCGCCAGAACCAGTATTTCGGCGTGAAGGCCGCGCAGGACTTCATCCGCCGCTGCGAGGGCGGGATCATCTGGCACACCCAGGGCAGTGGCAAGTCGCTGACGATGGTGTGGCTGGCGAAGTGGATACGCGAGAACCGTAGAGGAGCGCGGGTGCTGATCATCACGGACCGCACCGAGCTGGACGAGCAGATCGAGAAGGTATTTCTCGGCGTCCGTGAGCAGATTTATCGCACCCAGAGCGGTGACGACCTGATCGAGAAACTGAATGGCCCCCAGGAATCGCTGCTGTGTTCTCTGGTACACAAGTTTGGCCGGCAGGGTGATGAAAAAACGGCACACCACGACGACACCAAGGCTTTCATCGCCGGCACCGAGGCTCTCATCGCCGCCATTCAAAAACGGCCACCCGACTTCAAGGCTAAGGGTGACATTCATGTGTTTGTTGATGAATGCCACCGTACCCAGAGCGGCGACCTGCACAAGGCGATGAAGGCGCTGCTACCGAATGCGATCTTTATCGGCTTCACTGGCACCCCCCTGTTGAAAGCGGACAAGCAAAAGAGCATCGAAGTCTTTGGCCGCTACATCCACACCTACAAGTTCGACCAGGCCGTGCGTGAGGGCGTGGTGCTGGATTTGCGCTACGAAGCGCGGGATATTGACCAGACGCTGACCAACCGCGACAAGATTGACCAGTGGTTTGAGGCCAAGACCAAGGGGCTGAACGACACTGCCAAGGCGCAGCTCAAGCAAAAGTGGGGGACCATGCAGCGGGTGCTGTCCAGCCAGGACCGGCTGGAGAAGATCGTCGCCGACATCATGATGGATATGGCGACCAAGCCGCGCCTGATGGACGGTCACGGCAACGCCCTGCTGGTGGCCGGCAGCATCTACGAAGCCTGCAAGTTCTACGAGCTATTTGCCAAGAGGGAACTCAAGGGCAAATGTGCCATCGTCACCAGCTACGCGCCCCGTATTGCCGACACCAAGGGCGAGACGACCGGCGAAGGCGAGACGGATAACCTGATCAAGTACGAGATTTATGCGCAGATGCTGGCGAACTGGTTCAATGAATCCGAGGCGGAGGCGGTCAGCAGGGTCGAGGAGTTCGAGCAGGCGGTGAAGAAGAAATTCATCACCGAACCGGGGCAGATGAAGCTGCTGATCGTGGTGGACAAGCTGCTCACCGGCTTTGATGCGCCACCAGCCACCTATCTCTACATCGACAAGCAGATGCGTGACCACGGCTTGTTTCAGGCCATCTGCCGCGTCAATCGCCTGGATGGCGACGACAAGGAATACGGTTACATCATCGACTACAAGGATTTGTTTCAGCGTCTGGAGGGCGCGGTAACGGATTACACCAGCGGGGCACTGGATGGCTACGACAAGGATGACGTGAAGGGTCTGCTGGAAAACCGCCTGGACAAGGCACGGGAAGACTTGGAAGACGCCCGTGAGGCGGTCAATGCGTTGTGCGAACCGGTGGCAGCACCGAGGGATTCGGCGGACTACCGGCATTATTTCTGCGCTATTGAGTCTGGCAACGCCGGGCAGCTCAAGGACAACGAGCCGAAGCGGCTAAAGCTGTACAAATTTGTGGCGGCACTGATCCGCGCCTATGCCAGCATCGCCAGCGAACTGGCGGAAGCAGGCTACAAGCCCGACCAGATCGAGAAGATCAAGACCGAAGTGGATCATTACCGCAAGGTGCGCGATGAAGTGCGGCTCGCCAGCGGCGACTACATCGACCTCAAGGTGTATGAGCCTGCCATGCGCCACTTGATCGACACCTACATTCGCGCCGAGGAAAGCGAGAAGATTTCCGCTTTCGACGACTTGAGCCTGATTCAGTTGATCGTCGAGCGCGGGCCGGACGCGGCGGACGCGAAGCTCAAAGGCATCCTGAAGACCGAGGAAGCGGTCGCTGAAACCATTGAGAACAATGTCCGCAAGCTGATCATCAACGAGTCGCCGGTTGATCCGGCCTACTACGACAAGATGTCGAAATTGCTGGATGCGCTCATCGAGCTACGGCGCAAGGGCGCAGTGAGCTACAAGGACTATCTGGAGAAAATCACCCAACTGATCAAAGAGGCGACGATGCCGGGTGGTGGGTCGGGAGGCTATCCAGCGAGCATCAAGACGGCAGCACAGCGGGCGATCTATAGCAATCTGGGCAAGGATGAAGGGCTGACGCTGGCGATAGATGCAGCGATTCAGAATACCCGCCAGGATGGCTGGCGTGACCAGTCCATGAAGACCAAGAGGGTGAAGCGATCCATTAAAAGGGTCATTGAGCAGGCCCGGCAAGCTACGGAATCCGGTAACGTCCAAGAGGAGCGGGGCAAGTATCAGGGCAAGGCCATTGAAACGGTTGACCACTTGACCGACCGCATTCTTGAATTGGCGAAAAACCAGAATGACTACTGAGGCGATGGCTGAGATTCACCACGTCACCGTCAGCGGCATCCAGGTGGAAGTGGTTCGCAAGGACATCAAGAACCTGCATCTGGGTGTCTATCCACCCCATGGCCGGGTTCGGGTGGCAGCCCCGCTGGTCGTGAGCGATGAAGCCGTGCGCTTGGCAGTGATCAATAAGCTGGGCTGGATCAGGCGGCAGAAGTCCAAGTTCGCCGAACAACCGCGCCAGTCACAGCGGGAAATGGTCAATGGCGAAAGTCATTACTTCATGGGACAACGCTATCTACTGCGGGTCCGCATTCACGAAGGCCCACCTCACGTCCAGCGATGCAGTACCACCTTCCTCGATCTGCATATCCACCCCGAAACTTCCATTGAACAGCGCCAACTTATTTTACAGCGTTGGTACCGGGAACAACTACGGGGATTGATTCCCCCGCTGCTGGCGAAATGGCAGCCCATATTAGGGGTTCAAGCCGCTAAATGGGGCATCAAACGGATGAAAACCCGCTGGGGAACCTGCAACACTATCACTCGCCAGATTTGGCTTAATCTTGAATTGATCAAAAAGCCAGTGCATTGCCTGGAATACATCATTGTTCACGAACTGACGCACTTGTTGGAGCGCAATCATACCGACCGCTTCAAAGAATTGATGGATCAGCATTTGCCTCAGTGGCGACTGATTCGTGAGGAATTGAACCATGCACCTTTGGGATATGAGGAATGGGTGAAATGATGGGCATAAGACGCTAAACTTTTGCCCCTTAATGTATGAGAAGCTGCAACGGGCGCTCAGGACCGATGTCGATGAAGCCGCTTGGGCGGAACTGTATTCGAGAAAAAGCCGCCCGTTTGACCGGCCCGACACCGGCAAGATTGCTGTGAAGGTCATTAACCATTATGGCGATGAAGTGTTGAAGGTGTTTGGAGTGTAGGCATTGCGACTACATAGGAGTCACCTCACAAAAAGGAAAAATAGTACGGTAAGCGCGAAAGTGTCAGGTTGAAGTCAGAGACGGGATGCCGGAAGTGTCAGAAAAATCCAGAATACATCCTAAACTGACAGATTATCGGACTCTGGCTGACGCCAAATTAGGGTGCGCTCTCCAACCTGACGCCAGCAACAAGCGACGTTTATAACCCTTTGTCTCAAAAGGTCTGTGAGTCCTTAGCGTATAATTTTTTCCGTTTCGTGAGCAGACCCCTATTTGCCGGCTGGCCCTAGTTGGGCAGCCAATCGACTTTCATCACTGGACTGGAGAATGCTTCATGCGAAAAAACTTGCGGTATGGACTGGGCGGATCGTTCGCCCTGTTGAGCTTGACCCTGCTAACCGGGTGTGGCAGTGATGAAAACGAGAATATCCGCGACGGACGGATTCGTCATTTGATCGTGGTGAGTGGAGAAAACCGGAGCTTCGATAACGTCTTCGCCACCTATACGCCGCCAGATTCAACCCAGGCCATCTGGAACCTGCGTTCGCGTGGCATTATTCCTGAATTTATTGAGGCATAAAAAATTACTTGCCTCAACTAACATTATGGTTTTAATTATAATTAATTTCCTGAGATTCCCAGAGAACCCCCGGGGCTAAAGACGAGTCAGGCGCATCCTCATCACCGGATCTATCCGTACTTACTGCGTGGCGTCCCCGTGGTCCGGCCTAACCAGGTGTGGAGTACGGATCTGACCTACATCCGGCTCGCACACGGCTTCGCCTACCTGGTCGCGGTGATCGACTGGTATAGCCGCAAGGTCCTCAGTTGGCGCATCAGCAACAGTTTGGAAGCCGGTTTTTGCGTGGATTGCTTGGAAGACGCCTTACGGATCTATGGCAACCCGGACCTTTTCAACAGTGATCAGGGGGCGCAATTTACCAGTGAGGCGTTCACCGGTGTGCTGAA
>CAIRMO010000027.1 GCA_903879705.1 uncultured Candidatus Competibacteraceae bacterium
GGGGGCGGCGGGGGCGGCGGGGGCGGCGGGGGCGGCGGGGGCGGCGGGGGCGGCGGGGGCGGCGGGGGCGGTTCAACTGCCGAACGACGGGCTGAACCGCCCGACGCTGCCGATCTGGATATGCCGGCGGATAATACCGACAGTGGCGGCAGCGGGGAAATGGGGGATTTCTTCCGCAACTTGAACCGTTGAATTAACTTAAAATCAATGAATTGCAGTTTTGTCTTGTAAAGAGTACATTTCCTCAAAACTCTTTCACGTTCTGTGGGAACGAGGCCTGTATTTGGTCACGAAAATCCGGAAAAATACGCAGAATAAACGCAGGCCCTTGGTCGATAAATCATTGTTACACAAGCGTGCGATCATCGAAACTGTCAAGGATCAGATCAAAAAACATTCGGCAAATCGAGCATACCCGGCACCGCAGCGTGGTGAACGCCATGGTCAATGTCCTGGCCGCTTTAGTGGCCTATATGCACCAACCGCGCAGACCGTCACTGAATATCTCAAAAATGCGCTTAAGCTATTGACTTGTTAAGAATAATAAACATAACTCCCACTAACTTAATGGCAGTGTTTTCGGGGAGGGTACGTTGTCCGGCCAGCTTCTAAGGTTAGCTCAAACTGATGAGTGGTAAGATGGTAAGTGTACAGAGGTCATGGCCTTGTGTTTTTTGCGCTATAACAGCGGTTTCAACCGGGCCAGAATGTCATCCCGAGCCTGGGCCAGCAGCGAATCCCGATCCAGGCTGTTGAGAATATCCTGCACCACCCGCTTTGGCCCGCCCTCGCCCCACGATTTACCTTGAGCGAAATACTGCTCGGCGGCTTTGCCGACCACATAGGTGCCGTACCAAGCTACCGCCCCCTGCGCGCCGGCAGTTACGATCGTCGACAGTCCCAGGCTGATGCCTTTGAGCGCCGCCGCCGCCAGGTGCATCGCCCACACCGTTCCCATCAGGAAGGCCAGTTGAATCGAGATGGTCTTGAGCAGCGAACCGGCTTCGCTGCGATTGATCGGCAGTCCGTAGACCCGGCTGAGATGGATGATCATGGCTGCGTCGGTGGCGATAGCCGCCAGAATGTCGGCAATCGGTATCGGGTTCAGCGCCACCGCGACCCCTTTGGCTAGACAGTATTTTCGCACTACGCTATCAGCCAGGTCGCGGCGAATCACGATGATTTCGCGGCTCAGTCGGTCGGAAAACCGTCCAGCGAACAGCCCGGCGTTCAGCGCCGCCATGGTTTTCCCTTCCGCTTTCAGGATATCCCAAATCCGCTCGCGCAAGGCGTTGACATCAGGTGGCGGACAACGGCGGGTTTCGGTTTCGTTACCTTCGGCATCGACCAGAATCACGATGCGTTCGGCAGGATGGGCAGCGACGGTGAGAATGTCCTGCGGTTGAATCAGCCCGATTGTGCGCTGGCGCAGAGTGCCCAACAGCAGATCGCGTTCGGCGCGGGTATAGCGGTCCACCTTGTTCAGCACCAGCGCCAGCCGCTGCGCTACGCCTTTCACCTGCCGCAACGCCTGTAATTCGCTGTCGGTTAGGTCGCCATCGACAACGAACATGACTAGATCGCTGCGGCCCGCAACATTGTGCGCCAACTGCTCCCGCGCTTCGCCGGCGATTTCGTTGATGCCGGGTGTATCAATCAGAAACACTCCGCCGGCGTCGTATTCCTGCCAGCGGGCGTGAGCAGCGTGAGTGGTTTCGCCGTGCAGCGGACTGGTAGAAAAGCGCATCTCGCCCAGCAGCGCATTCAACAGCGCCGACTTGCCGACGCTGACCCGCCCGAACACGGCGATATGGATATGCCCATGCTCGATTTTTTCCAGCAGCAGCTGCAGTTGCCGGTATTCATCGGCCAGCGCCGCCCGCACGGGCGGCGGTACCCGTTGATCGTCGAGCAACTCGCGCAGGCTGTCGCGGGCCAACGCTAAGTGGGTATCGCCGCTGACCGGGCGCGGCTTCGGCGGGTTCTTCTTGCCGTTGGTGGCTCCAAACCAGTGGTTAGGCCAGGCGTTTTGCACACGCTTCCAGATCTTCACTCAGATTGTCCTCGAACATCCGCAGGGCGGTACCGTTCACTCATTCATTTACTGGGTTGTGTTAACATTCTATCGTAACGAAATCAATGCACAGGTGGAATGGATAAAATGCAAGTAAGTGCGGGCATATTTGTCGAAACGCGAAAAAATACGGCGGAATTGTTTAATTTTGCCAATGAAACGTCCAACCAAATTGCGCTCCATTCTCGTTCCCACGCTCCAGCGTGGGAATGCGGTCTTACCGCTCCAGCGGTCCGCCTTCCGGGATCATCCGGGACGCTGGAGCGTGGGAGCCAGGTCCCGTTGGGGATATTTTTTGCGAGTTGCCTAAGGTGAGGAAACGCCATCATTCGCCGTGATAGTTGCTTTGCAATGGCCGGTCAGCAGCGGAGATCAAACGCCTTTACGCATCATTATTCCCCAGCACTACCCGCTGACGTTGCTTGGCGAAGCCCAGCAGCCGGCGAATAGGCAACGCCGCCCGTTTTCGAATCGCCTCGTCAATCGTGATTTCGTTATCCCCATATTCCAGCACCCGTGCCAGATTCCGCAGACCATTCATCGCCATCCACGGACAATGGGCGCAACTGACACAGGTTGCGCCCTTGCCGACAATCGGCGCTTCCAGCAGGATTTTGTCCGGTGCCGCCTGCTTCATCTTGTGGAACAGGCCATTGTCGGTGGCGACGATAAACTTTTTGGCCGGCAACTCCCGCACCGCCTTCACTAGCGCCGTGGTGGAACCCACCAGATCGGCCTGAGCAATTATGTCCAGCGGTGATTCCGGGTGAACCAGCACCCGCGCGTCCGGATGCTCGGCCCGCAACTGTTTCAGCCCATCCGCCTTAAACGCCTCATGCACGACACAGGCCCCGTTCCACAGCAGCATGTCAACGCCGGTTTCGTGCTGCACATACGCGCCCAGATGCCGATCCGGTGCCCAAATCAGCTTTTCGCCGCGATCCGCCAAATACCGCACCAATTCCAACGCGATCCCGGAGGTTGCCACCCAGTCGGAACGGGCCTTCACCGCCGCACTGGTGTTGGCGTAGACCACCACGGTGCGGTCGGGGTGTTGGTCGCAGAAGGCGGTGAATTCATCCGCCGGGCAGCCCAAATCCAGCGAACAGTCGGCGTTCAGGTCCGGCATCAGCACCCGTTTTTCCGGGTTGAGAATTTTGGCGGTTTCGCCCATGAACCGCACCCCGGCAACCACCAGGGTGCTGGAGCGGGATTCGGTGCCGAAGCGGGCCATGTCCAGCGAATCGGAGACATAGCCGCCAGTCGCCTCGGCCAGTTCCTGCAATTCGGCCGAGGTGTAGTAATGCGCGACCAAGGTGGCGTCCTGCTTAACCAGCAGGCGCTTGATCCGGGCGATCAGCTCCGCTTCTTCAGCCGGGTCCAGCGTTTCGACCACGGTCGGCGGCACCTGCGCCGGGGTCAGGCGGTAATCTTTGCGAGTCAGTTCGGCAATGAAGGCGCTCATGGGATTCTCCGGGGTCGGGGCCATCGGTTTATTAGTTTTATTTTGACACTATTTCAGAAGATTTAGTTAGTATTTTACTGGCGGATGAACCCGGAAGTCGGTGGATTTCGGCTAGAATCCGTCGCTCCTATAATGACGATCCGGAGAAATAATGATGACCGCCCAGCGGGAAACCGTGGTGCTGGTACATGGCCTGTATGTGCATGGCCTGTGGATGTACCTGCTCGAATGTTGGCTGGAACAAGCCGGCTATCACACTGTGAACTTTTCTTATCCCAGCATGACCCGCACCCCGGCCCAGAACGCCGCCGACTTACATGCGTTGCTGGAGCATCAGGATACCCCCGTCGTCCATTTTCTGGCACACAGCATGGGTGGCTTGGTGGTGCGACATTTATTCCATGACCACCCCAAGCAGCGACCGGGCCGGATAGTAACGCTCGGCACGCCTCACCAAGGCAGCTACGCCGCTCGAATGATGCACCAGAGCGGCCTCGGCTTTTTCGTTGGCCAGGCGCTGGAAGAAGGCTTGATGAGCGGCGCTCCGGCCTGGACGGCACCCAATCAACTCGGATCCATCGCCGGTACCCTGAACATGGGTTTCAGCTTGCTGCTTCCGGGAATGCCTGAACCCGCTGATGGCATGATCGCGGTGGTGGAAACGCAGTTACCGGGGATGACCGATCATATTTGCCTGCCGGTTTCGCACATGCAAATGCTGGTCGACCCGACCGCGGTCACGCAGGCCTGTGCCTTCTTTGCAACCGGCCGGTTCCGGCATCCGCGCCGGGATGGCAAACTGCTAGACTGACTCATCAAGACCTTCAGGCAAGAGGCTTCGCATGGCTGGACATAGTAAATGGGCCAATATCCAACATCGCAAAAACACCCAGGACGCCAAACGCGGCAAGCTGTTTACCCGCCTGATCCGGGAAATCACGGTCGCGACCCGGATGAGCGGCAGCGATTCGGCCATGAATCCCCGGTTACGGCTGGGGATGGATAAAGCGCTGGCCGCCAATATGCCCCGGGAAACCATTGACCGGGCGATCAAGCGCGGGGCCGGAGCGCTGGATGGGGTGGAATACGAGGAAATCCGTTACGAAGGCTATGGGCCAAGCGGCGTGGCCGTCATCGTCGACACCATGACTGACAACCGCAACCGCACCGTGGCCGAAGTGCGTCATGCCTTCAGCAAGTCCGGCGGCAATATGGGCACCAGCGGCTCGGTGGCGTTCCAGTTCACCGAGCGGGGGGTATTGAGCTATCCGGCCGGTTGTGATGAAGACCGGATCATGGAAGTCGCCCTTGAGGCCGGCGCCGACGATGTGGTCAGCGATGAAGACGGCGCGGTGGACGTACTGACGGAGCCGGCAACCTTCCAGCAGATCAAGGCGGCAATGACCGCTGCTGGCCTGACCCCGGATGAAGCTGAAGTGACCATGCGGGCCGGGATCACGATCAAGCTGGGCCTCGAGGACGCCCAGAAAATGATCAAGTTGCTGGATCTGCTCGAAGACCTCGACGACACCCAGAATGTTTACTCGAATGCCGACATTCCCGACGACGTGCTGGCGAAACTCTGAGGGTGGCGATCATCCGGTTAATAGGCATTGATCCCGGCTCGCGGATCACCGGTTACGGCATTATTGACCTGGACGGACCGCGCAGTTACCACATCGCTAGCGGCGGCATTAAAACCGACAGCAGCTTGCCCGCCCCAGAGCGGTTGAAAACCATTTTTGAAGGTATCGCCACAGTAATTCGGGACTATCAACCGACAGAAGCCGCGGTTGAGCAGGTGTTCATGCACCGCAATCCCGATTCGGCGCTGAAACTGGGGCAAGCGCGCGGTGCGGCGATTTGTGCCGTCGTGATCGCTGGCTTGCCGGTGAGCGAATACGCGGCGCGGGCCATCAAGCAGGCGGTGGTCGGGAGCGGGGCAGCGGACAAAATCCAGGTGCAACGAATGATTGCCCTGTTGCTGAACTTGCCGGAACTGCCGCAACCTGACGCGGCTGATGCCTTGGCGGTGGCGGTTTGCCACGGCCACACCCGGAAAACTATTCAGCGCTTGGGGACGGCGGTCGTGCGGGCCGGACGACGGCGATGATTGGCCGGCTGCGCGGGTTGCTGGTCTGGAAACAACCGCCCGGTCTGATGATCGAGACTCAGGGCGTAGGTTACGAACTGGAAGCGTCGCTGACCACCTTCCAGGCTTTGCCGGAGGTCGGGGTGGAAGTGACGCTGCACACCCATCTGGCGGTGCGGGAAGACGCCCACACACTCTACGGCTTCGCCCATTTGGCGGAACGAGCGCTGTTCCGCGAACTGATCCGCATCACGGGCGTCGGTCCCCGGTTGGCGTTGCTGATTCTGTCGGGAATGAGCGTAGAACTATTTGGGCGCTGTGTGCGCGATGGTGACGCCACGTCACTCACCCGGTTGCCGGGGATCGGCAAAAAGACCGCCGAACGGCTGATTATCGAACTGCGCGACCGGATCGGTGACCTCGGCTTGCATTCAGCAATAGTTGGGTTGGCGGGCGGTTCAATGGCTGTACCCGAAGCCAATCCGGTAGACGATGCCATTAGCGCACTGGTGTCGCTGGGTTACAAACTCCCGGAAGCCTCGCGCATGGTGCAGAGTCTTGAAACCGGGGGATTAGGCAGCGAAGCCATTATCCGGCTGGCGTTGCAGGCGCAGGTGCGGCGCTAAAGGATTAAGGCTTTGGGCCACGGAAAAACACGGGAAAACACGGAAAATTAAAGAGTAAGGCCGCGTTTTTCAACCTTCAACTTTTAACCTCTAGCCTTCCCTCCAATGGATTCCTCTGACCGCCTGATTTCCCCTACTGCCGGCAGCGAAGACGCTTCGCTGGATCGGGCGGTGCGTCCTCGGCGGCTGGCGGACTACATCGGCCAGCAACCGTTGCGTGAACAGATGGATTTGTTCATCCGCGCCGCCCGCGCCCGGGCTGAAGCGCTGGATCATGTGCTGCTGTTTGGACCGCCGGGGTTGGGTAAAACGACGCTGGCCCATATCATCGCTGCTGAAATGGGGGTCAATCTGCGCCAGACCTCCGGGCCGGTGCTGGAGCGGGCTGGCGATGTCGCGGCGTTGTTGACCAATCTGGAACCCCGCGATGTGCTGTTCATCGACGAGATTCACCGCCTCAGCCCGGTGGTCGAGGAAATACTGTATCCGGCGATGGAGGATTACCAGATCGACATTATGATCGGCGAGGGACCGGCGGCGCGGTCGATCAAGCTGGATGTGCCGCCTTTCACTCTGGTCGGCGCGACCACCCGGGCCGGGCTGCTGACTTCGCCGCTGCGGGACCGGTTTGGTATCGTTCACCGGCTGGAGTTTTATACTGCGGAAGAATTGACCGAGATCGTGGCGCGCTCGGCGCGGATTCTCGGTGTTGAAACGGATTATCCTGCCGGGGCAATGGAAATTGGCCGCCGCTCGCGGGGAACACCCCGGATTGCCAACCGATTGCTGCGACGAGTGCGGGATTTTGCGCAAATCCGGGCCGACGGCCGGATTACGGTCGAGGTGGCCGGACAGGCGCTGGATATGCTCAAAGTCGACGAACGCGGCTTTGATGAGCAGGATCGGCGGTTGCTGTGGCTGATGATTGACAAGTTCGGCGGTGGGCCGGTGGGATTGGATACGCTGGCGGCGGCATTGGGCGAGGAGCGCGGCACTATTGAAGATGTGCTGGAGCCGTTTTTGCTTCAGCAGGGATTTTTAATGCGAACCCCCCGCGGACGGGTGGCGACCGCGCATGCCTACCGGCATTTCGGGTTGATCGCCGCTACGCCGGTGGTCAGCGCCGATCTGTTCCGAGAAGGCTAAAGGCTAAAAGAACCCGGTCTTCACCTTTCATTTTCCAGGCCTTCCGGGCCTTCCGTGGCTCAACATTATCCGTGCCTTCCGTAGACAATATTCAAGGTTAAGGGAGATTGCAGGTGGCTCATGATTTGTCGTTCTGGAGCCTGATTACCAACGCCAGCTTGATCGTGCAGTTGATCTTGTTCGGACTCGTGCTGATTTCGCTGGGATCGTGGTGGGTGATCGTCAAGAAGGCCTTGGTGCTGTCTTCTGCCAAGCGGGCGACTGACCAGTTTGAAGATGATTTCTGGTCAGGGGCCGATCTGTCAAAACTGTATGCCGAGATTAACCGCCAGCAAGAGCCTGTTGGCGGGATGGAAGCGATCTTTCTGGCTGGTTTTCAGGAATTTCTGCGGCTGCGCTCCCAGCCGACCATGGACCCGGAGTTGGTGGTCAGCGGTGCGCAACGGGCCATGCGGGCGGCCGGATCGCGGGAACTGGATGAGTTGGAGATGTATCTGCCGCTGTTGGCGACCACCGGCTCGACCAGCCCCTATATCGGTCTGCTCGGTACCGTTTGGGGAATCATGAATGCCTTCCGGGCGCTGGGGTTGGCGCAACAGGCGACGCTGGCTCAGGTCGCACCGGGTATCGCCGAGGCACTGATCGCCACCGCGATGGGCCTGTTCGCCGCTATTCCAGCGGTGATTTTCTACAACCGCTATGCCCACGAAGTCGACCGGTTGGCTAACCGTTATGAGACATTCATGGAAGAGTTCTCCAACATCCTCCAGCGCCAGTCTTATAGCCTGCGTAAAAATTATACCGATGCCGCCGCCGCCCGCGCTGCCGCATCGCCCCAAGGTTAGGCGACATGGCCCGGCGCAGCTCGCACGGCCGCCTGAAGGCCGAAATTAACATCGTTCCCTATATCGACGTGATGCTGGTATTGCTGGTGATCTTCATGGTCACTGCTCCGCTGCTCAATCAGGGTGTCGAAGTCGATCTGCCCAAGGCTGCGGCGGGGCCGATCAACACCCATAATCAGGATAGCGAGGTGGTGGTGTTCTCGGTGCGGAAAGATGGCTTCTGTTTTCTGAACGTCGGCGCAGCGCAAGCGCAACCGGTGGATTGCGACACGCTGGAGCCGCAACGCCAAACGATTGAAAGTTTGCTAACCCGCAAACCGCAACCGCCAGTGCTGGTTCGTGCTGACCGGGAACTGATTTATGACCGGGTGATCAAGGCCATGACCGCCTTGAACAAGGCGGGCGCGGCCAAGGTCGGGCTGTCCACCGCCCCACCGGATGAACCGCCCCGGCGATAACTTAAATCCATGCAATCGCAGCGGCAGGCACGCTACCAGGATGTCGTGGCCACGGTCATTACCGTGGTTATTCACATCGTGGTGATCGTGTTTCTGCTGGTGAACCTGCGGATTTCCGGAGCGTTGAACCCCGAATCGGCCATCGCCGAACCGATTCCGGCTGAAATCGTTGATGAGGTCGCCATCCGGCAGGAACTGGAACGAATGGCCGAAGATGATCGTCGCCGGCAACAGGCAGAGTCGGAACGACAAGCGCGATTGGCACGGGCCGAGCGCGAGGCGCGGGAGGCGGAAGATCGGCGACAAGCGGAATTTCGTCGCCAGAAAGAGGAAGAAGTCCGGCGGAAGGCGGCAGAAGGAGCCAGACGTGAAGCCGCCGAGGAAGCAAAACGCGAGGCGGTGCAAGAGGCTAAACGTGAAGCCGCCGAGGAAGCGAAACGCGAGGCGGCGCAAGAAGCGAAACGTCAGGCCGCCGAAGAAACGAAACGTCAGGCAGCCGAGGAAACGAAACGCGAGGCGGCGCAAGAAGCGAAACGTCAGGCCGCCGAGGAAACGAAACGCGAGGCGGTGCAAGAAGCGAAACGTCAGGCCGCTGAGGAAGCGAAACGCGAGGCGGTGCAAGAAGCGAAACGTCAGGCCGCCGAAGAAACGAAACGCGAAGCGGCGCAAGAAGCGAAACGTCAGGCCGCCGAAGAAACGAAACGCGAAGCGGTGCAAGAAGCGAAACGTCAGGCCACCGAAGAAGCGAAACGAAAAGTGGCGGAAGACGCCAAACGTCAGGCTGCCGCCGAAGAAGCGAAACGCGAGGCGGCGCAAGAAGCCAAACGTCAGGCTGCCACCGAAGAAGCGAAGCGAAAAGTGGCGGAAGACGCCAAACGTCAGGCTGCCACCGAAGAAGCGAAGCGAAAAGTGGCGGAAGACGCCAAACGTCAGGCTGCCGCCGAGGAAGCGAAACGAAAAGTGGCAGAAGACGCCAAACGTCAGGCTGCCGCCGAGGAAGCGAAACGAAAAGTGGCAGAAGACGCCAAACGTCA
>CAIRMO010000028.1 GCA_903879705.1 uncultured Candidatus Competibacteraceae bacterium
GTTGTATCCCTGTTTTCAAAGGGCATGCTCATGGCGGTCGGTCTCCGGTCGTTTGGGTGATGAAGCAACCTGAAGCTTGCCCTTTTTTTACATTTTTTTCAATGATCTATTCCTTAAGCCACCCTTAAGTTGGCGCGTATGCCCCGGCCACCCCCCATGTCATTGCGCCGCTCCACTTGGCCGGGTTACGTGGGCGAAACTTGGCGTTAATTCAGCCCCGGTTGTTACGACCGCTGGCGCGATTGCAGATTGAAGTCAGTTCACTGCTGCGCAATGTCGAGCAAACTTTTCCACTCCCAGAAGAATGGGCGTTGCGACTGGCACTCTTATTTCGGGCGCTGGCCCCCATGCGCAATCGTGACAACATTGGCCTTTGTGCCGAAGCCATCTTAGCGATGCCACATGAAGAAGCGGCGTATTGGTTGGGTATGGCGCTGCATCGCAAGAATCCACGCCGAGTGTTAATGGCATTACGCTGTTTGTTAATCACTCCTTAACCTACTTGGAGGGAGTATGCACACGATTTGGGCCAACCTGACGGTGAGTGTTGCCGAGTTGCAGCATAATTTTATGGACATCCTCGCCCAGGCGGATAACGCGCCGATTGCAGTGCTGAATCACAATCACCCAGAAGCCTATGTGCTGCCTGCGGCTTATTATGAACGGTTGATCGCTTGTCTTGAGGATTTGGAAGATGCGCGATTGGTCCGTGAGCGCGGCCAAGGTCCGTTCATTGAGGTAAGTCTTGATGACTTATAGGCTTCGCTTCCACGAGTTGGCTCTGGCGGAATGGCGAAAGCTCGATAGTACGGTGCGTGAACCGTTGAAGAAAAAGCTGGCTAAACGTCTGGAATACCCTCGTGTACCGTCAGCCGCCCTGTCTGGTATGGCTAATTGCTACAAGATTAAGCTGAGAGGGGTTGGTTATCGATTGGTCTATCGCGTCGATGAGTTGGAAATTTTTGTAACCGTGATCGCCGTAGGCCGCCGCGACCGAAGCCAAGTGTACGAAATGGCTAAAGCGCGATTTGAACAACCCGTCAGTGATGAGCAGGGAAATTCTGAATGATGACCACACGCTTGATTGAAACTTGGCTGCCGATTGCGGAACTGAGCGAAGAAAGTGTTCGTGAGCGCCGCTCAATGACAGCCTTGCCGCCCATTTACTATCTGCATGTGTGGTGGGCACGACGGCCCTTGGTGGCTTCACGGGCGGCAGTGCTGGCGTCGTTGTTACCGGGGGATGCTGACCAAGCACGGTTTCTGCGGGTGTTGGGAATTCATGGCGATCCGGTGGCAAGCAGAAAACGTATTAACACTGCACGCCAGCGTGGTGAACGATTTGAAGGTGAGGCTTATTCGTATCCCCGTGCCTTTTCTTATTCGCCTACGGAAAGTGAATTAGATTGGGTTACGGAGCAAATGGATCGTCTGGGACTGGAAAAGCCAGCAGTTCTTGATCCAACAGCAGGTGGTGGCAGTATTCCATTTGAAGCCGTGCGGTTGAGGCTCCCTACATTTGCTAATGACTTGAACCCAGTAGCTGTTTTAGTTGAACGGCTTACGATACAAGCGCCGCTCATTTTAGGAAACACCATTGTTCCTGAGTTTCGCCGTTTAGCAGATTGCTTTCTTGTCTTGCGGGAAGAACGGCTTAAAGACTTTTTTCCGCCTGAACCTGAATCCAACGCTATTCCGACTAATTTCATTTGGGCGCGAACCATCACCTGCCCGTATTGTGAAGGGGTGATTCCACTATCACCGAATTGGCGATTGGCACCAGATGGCACTGGCGTTCGGATAAAACCTAATCCAGCGACCCATCATTGCGAATTTGAAATTGTCCACAGCGTCAAGGAGTAATCGGCTGGCACGGTCAAAGGCGGCGATGCGACCTGTCCTTATCCAGGTTGTGGGCGGACTGTGGATGGCGTGGCAATTAAGAAACAAGCGCAAGCCGGTGACATGGGTGAACAGCTTTTTACCGTGGTTTTCAAGCGTCGCATCGTAACTCGTACTAAAACGGGAAAACCCAAGGAAAAATGGGAACGCGGTTATCGTGCCCCACGCCCAGAAGACGACAACAGTTCAACGATTACAGCACGATTGGCAGAGAAAATGCCAGAATGGGAGGCACTGGATTGTGTGCCGAGTGAGGCATACCTCGATATGTTCAGCGACCGCTCGAAGATTTATGGGGTGAACTACTGGCGCGATCTGTTTTCGCCCCGGCAATTACTTTGCCACGGTACTAGCGTGGAAATCTTCCGGGAGTTGCTGGACGAGGAACAACAAAAAGGTGAGTTGAGCGAATTGAAGCGAGCGGCGTTTGGATATTTGGCACTAAGTCTGGACAAACTGCTGAATTACAACTCCCGGATGTCGGTTTGGATGTCTACACGCGAGGTGGTCGCCAATACTTTCAACCGCCATGATTTTGCGTTCTGCTGGTCGCACGCTGAAATGGCTTTGCTAATTGTCGGTTTGGGTTACGACTGGGCGATTGAGCAAACCGCCAAGTGCATTAAGGAACTGGTGGAACTGACCCGCCCCGCGCCGTTGCAAGCTCAACATTTTGTCCCGCCGCCACTGACCATTACTAACTACTCTGCCGCCAGTCTTGACTTACCGAATGAGTCGGTTGATGCCGTGGTCATGGACCCGCCATATTACGACAACGTAATGTATGCCGAGCTTTCAGATTTTTTCTACGTCTGGCTCAAACGCACTGCTGGTCATATTTACCCAGAATTATTTACCCGCGCCCTGACTGACAAAGAGCAGGAAGCTGTCGCTAATCCCGCCCAGTTCCAAGGTGAAAGAGGCGCAAGAGTTTTGGCTGGTCGTGCCTATCAAGAACGGATGGCCGCCATCTTCACTGAATGCCGCCGGGTGCTGAAACCCGACGGCGTATTGACCCTGATGTTTACCCACAAAGCCACTGGCGCGTGGGATGCACTGACTACCGGCCTTATGGAAGCGGGATTCAGCATTACCGCCTCGTGGCGGTTCTCTGGGAATCTCAGGAAATTAATTATACTTAAAACCATAATGTTAGTTGAGACAAGTAATTTTTTATGCCTCAATAAATTCAGGAATAATCTGGTAAGTCTATGATTTTTTTATGCGTATAAAGAATATCCTGAAAGATCTAAATAAATGTGCTGAAAAAGATGGCCAATATTGGTAATACCGTAGCAGCGTCGCTTAATGACTTTGATCTTGTTATTCAGCCCTTCAACAAAGCCGCTAGTCTGTCGATCCACAAAATAGTTCACGATATCATCCTTATATTTATTTAATGTTTTTAAAAAAGAATCGAAACAATGAACTGAACTAGCTTTAACTCGATTCATCCAACCGGTGATTCTTTGCTTAGCGCGGCGACGGGGAAGATCAGAATCAAAGATACCGGTTAACTCGTTTCTCAATCGATAAGCCTGCGCTAATTGTGGCGAATGCTCGAATAATTTTTTTAATAATTCCTTCTCTTCCATTGTTAAATCTTCTAACCTTTTTCGCAAAACCCACATTGCTCCATCTAGTTTCTTATACTCTTCTTTCGAGAGATTCTTTTTTAGCCGTTGCAATTCCTTTTTGCGTAATTCATCGAGACTTTTCCCATACAGTTTTGCAACATGAAAACGATCTACAACCACTTGGATGCGCTTACCAAACACCTCTTTGACTGCATTGATAAATCCGTCATACATATCCGAACAAACTACACGGACTTGTTTTCGTAACTGCTTGGGAATAGTCATTAAAAACTCTTTAACCGTCTCTTTTTTTCGATCTTTCAAGACTCCGAGAATCACCGTTTCCTGACCAATACGACTGGTAACAATCGTGACAAAATCTCGGTGGCCCTTTTTTAAGGCGATTTCATCCAACCCAATCACCTCGAGTTTTTTAATCATCGCCCAATCGACTCCTTTCGTAATATAACGGTCAATAATACCCCGTACTGCTTCATAACCAAGGTTTTCCTTAATACTGACATCCAACACTGTGCTATTCACACAAGCCAACAAAATATGTTTCTCAAATGCTTTAGTTTGTGGACTTCGGTACTCATACCAATCTGGTCGCTGAGTAGTTGTTGGGTGATCAGCACACTCCAGGCA
>CAIRMO010000029.1 GCA_903879705.1 uncultured Candidatus Competibacteraceae bacterium
AATTTTATTAAAATATACCGTATTGCATTGCAGCAAAAAATAACTCAATTAATTGTTTTTATTTAACTATTCTACCCCGGGAACTCCCAAAGAGCCTTTTTGCGCTCCTCGTCCTCATCATCCCGTCCAGCAATCAAGGCTCGTGCGGCATCTCGACAAGCGCGTAACCGGTGCCCAAGCAGCGGCACGGTTTGCCAGAGGCCATAGCCGGTCAAGGTCTGGCGGGCATATTCCGAACAGGACGGCCCGCCATGTTGAACGCGATGCGCGCAACAGAAGCCTTTGCGCGGTTAAACATGGCGCTGATAGGAGGTAATCGCCGCCAAGGCCAAACGATCCACGGGCTTCATGTCCGGGCCGTCACTCGTTGCACAATCAGCGGCACAAATTGCTCATAGGCACCGCGCTGGATCGTGCCTAATGTGGCCTCAAGGTTGAAAATGGTCGCGGTCGGCGATAACTGCAAGTGTTCGCCCACGGTGGTGCGGTCTTCCAGCCACTGCCATAACGCCTTGCGGGCCGGTTCTGGAAATACCGCCAATAACTCATCGATGCGCGGACCAATGAAGTCGAAGGAAATCGCGTAGTGCTGGCCCGGCTCTTCTTCGATGCTGAGAGTGACGCTGACCATGCGTAAGGCCGGGCGGGTGAGATGGTCAATCGGCAAGTCGAAAAAGAACAGCCGGGTACCGGGCTGAACGCCCTAACTGAGCAGAAACAGGCCAGCGACACCACATACTCATGCGCCTGACAATCGGAATCGCATCACTTCCGCACTGATTCCATTTTTCCATTTATGAATCTTTTGATTCCCCTTTTCGGCGGCCAGATCATAAAGTTGTCGCATGAAAGCCAGTCCCTCGACCGCTTCTTCCACATCTAACACTCCGGGCGGTGCCTCTAAGAGCGGCTTCGGTAAGAACAGGATCGCCTTGCATCGGGCGCGAGTGATCGCAACATTAAGCCGGTTCCGTCGGTAGATAAAAGCCGCTTCACGCAACGCAAACTCGGGATCAGAAACACCATACGAAATCAGTACCGCCTCAGCTTCCTGGCCCTGCATTTTCTCGACCGTGTCGACAAATGGGTTGGTCAGTCCCTTTCGAGTGATCGCCTTGCGGATTGCAGCGATCTGGACATGGTGCGGACTCACAATGAAAACGCCAGGGCCTTCTTTTCCGGTGCCATGGAAGAAATCTCGGTCATTGGCGTAGGGTGTTCCCGCTGTTGTGACCATTCCTCTCCGTAGGGCGTGCGTTAATTTGGCGACCAAGCGCGCTTCCCACAGGTTCTCCTTGCCTGCCTCTACTCCATCAAGTACGACCATTACAAAGGGATACTGAGGGTCGAGACAGCACTGAGTAAAGTGGCTCATACCGGATGATGCCGCCCAGCGGAGTTGTTGAGCAGCGATCTCCTTCGTAGCACACTGGTATTGATTCCCGTAAATGAAATCAGCGGCGATGAAGGTGAGGGTGGCATTCATCCGCCAGTTTTCATGGAGTTGTAAACCGAGTGCAGCATGTTGATCCACGCGCAGTGCATTCAGAATGGAGCCGTGGATGGCTGGCCCCTTTACCGGGTCTGGCCATTTGCCCTTGACGATGGGAGGAAGTTGCTGGTGATCACCGGCGAGCAGCAGACGGCCCTCTTGGTGACGAAGCGTTAAAGGAATACTGGCTTCAGAAAGTCGTACTTGGCTGGCCTCGTCAATAACGACGAGGTTGAATACTTGGCCGGGGCTGGCTTTAATGCACGAGTAAGCTGTAGCGCCTACGACCACCCATTTCTGATTCAGGAGTGCCGTGCGAAATTCTGGGGGGACTACAACAATCTTCCCCGGTTGTTTATCGCCTCTCCATTCTTTAGCCTTCCAGATGGGTATGTCCATGGTGGGGAAATTGTTCTGGAGGGTACGGACAACGCTTTTCAATACGTTCTCGATGGCAGCATGCGTAAATGCGGTCACGAGTACACGAAAGGGCTTCTGCTCGGCGTGATGCGCGGCTACCAATGCGGCTATCGCTGCGCCAATGAAATGCGTTTTTCCAGTCCCCGGTGGCCCCCAAACGACGGTACTCTCATAGTGGCGTAGCGCTTGGAATGCTTTGTTCTGACTGGGAGTCAGCGAAAGCGAGGGAATGCTCGCAGCAATCCGTTCCTCCACCGATGTATTGAGTGAACAGGGGCTTGATGAAGGGGCTTGCAGAGACGTGACCAGTGATTGCGGGCCAGAACGGTCGAGGTTAATCAGCCAGCGGATCACCCTGCCGGTGTTGTAGTCAATGAAACGGGGGTGCATAACATAGCGCTGACCGGCCTTCGCGAATCCCGTATTGAATTCCTGGCTCCAGGCTACTTGCAAGGTCTGAGGAATCCCGGCACTGTCGGTGATCACTTTTTCGATGCCCACAATAGCGCGATGTGGTAATTTTTTACCATAGTAGCTTTTTTCCCGGTAGTAGTAATCGGGGAATCGTAACTGTGCAAGCCGACCGTCGGCGTCGTCTGTCACGAGCAACCAGTTGGGCATGGTGTTTTCATCGAGGGTAGCGGGACCCTTCACGATACTGAAGTGATCTCCGTCTACAGCCTCCAGTTCAATGATTTTGTCCTGTTCTCGTTGGATTTCGCGCGCCTCGGCCCGCGTCGCCTGTACCTCCAAGCAAGACATCGCACTCTCGAAACGGCTAAAGAACGCCAACTGAGCCAGTAGTGGCGATTGGATGCCGCTGGTACCCGGCATTGTGAACTTCGGTGGCCATGCTACGAGTTGCGCCCCTGCTTGCTGGCGCAAGGCGGATAAGAGTGCGCGGCTTGCATAGAGCAAGTCTCTGCCGTTATTGCGAACAATGGAGAATTCCTGCTGACCATCCCAAACCTTGTGAATTCCGTCCGGTCGCATCGCGTGACCCAGCGGAAAATGAACGTGAGGATTGCGGGCGTAGGTAAAGGAGCTTCCGAGGGCGGCGAGCGACTCCGGCAGGGTATAGCTGGTGTCAACGGGCAGGGCGATCAACTGGGCTTGTGCCGATAACAACACGACCAGCGGGTAGGCCACGGGTTCTTCTGGGTGTTGTTCGATATTGACGAGATCAGGACTGGAGAAGTGGAGCAGCAGACGCATGGCGGCGTGCTGGATCGCCGGATCAGCCAAGGCCGTCATGAGTAATCGGCTGAATACCGCACGCTCCCGTTCGTTGTGAACGTAGCACTGCAAGGTAAGCTGATCCTGCCAAGTCCGGTTCTGGTTGTAATTGGCGACATTCTTGAAGAGCGTGTTGAGATAGGTCACTACACCGGAAACAACCGTAGGTATCTCGCTGCGTAACTTAGCCACCCACACCGCCGGCTTAGGCGGGTCTGTCTTACCGGTGACCGGCTCCCGCAAGTTCTCTCGCACGGAAACCAGTACCCCGGCAAGATAACAAGTTTCCTCCAAGGGTTCCTCTTGGGCCGTGAGAAAAACCGCGACGTTCTCGCCGATAGGGAGCGACATGGACCCCGCACCGTGAATAATCGGCTGGTCTTGAACAAACGCGGTGGTCTGACCCCGGAGGAGGTGACCGCGACCGGCAAGGGAAGCGCAACGCGCCAACGTGTCGTCGGCGGTAGGCTGCGCTAACCAGTGGGCGAGATCATCGACGGTGGTGACGCCTTGTTTACCCAGAAAGCGCTTGCCAAACCCGGTCAAACCCGCCAAGCGCGAGATGTTGTTCGTCGTGCGCGTTTCAGCGCGACAGTGATTAAAATAGTCGCACCATTCACACCGAAAATGTAGATGCCATGCAGCTTGATCCGCCGGATTAGAGCAAATCCGTGATAGGTCTTGACGGAGCAAACGGATCACGTGCGGGCGAACGGGATTTAAGTCAACATCAAGCGGTGTGTCGGTATTTCCAAGCCATACACTGCCCGTAGCGACATCTACAACCCCGTCAATGCCTTCGGCGGCGATAATGGCTTCCAGTTGCCAAGCGTAAAGCAGGATTTGGATGCGATGGATGGCTTTGGCGGTATCGCCGCGCTTGATATCAATGACCCGGAATCGGCGTTGTTGGCCGACCGTCTCGATGGCAATCAGATCCGGGTGATTATCGGAGAAACGGATCAGGGCGGTGTTAATACCGAAGCGTGCGTAGAAGGAATCGGGCGCACGTAATGAACCTTGGTAGATAAAACTCCCGGTCTTGGCGGTGCGGAGAGCATCAAGGGTTTGATGGCGATCAAACCGACGATCACGTACTGGAGTACCGGGTGTACCACTGGCCATAAGAACCTTGTCTTTCAGCAATTGCTCGACGACCTGTTCTTCCCAGCTATACCCTGCTTCTCTAATTGCATCCATCACCGGGCTGGTATCTGGCTGGTGTTGCGGGACGCCATCTGCTTTTCTACTGGGGTCTGGTGTAGCGGAGAAGCGTAGGAAACGCTCACAATCGTGGAAGAAATAACGCGCAATGCGTGACGGACTCATGCGAAACGGCGGCGTTATGGAAGGCATGGCTTACTCGTCCCCGTCGTCGGGGAGTGGCTCAGGTGGCTTTATTTCGGCCCGATTTCGCCAGTGACGAGCGTAGAGATAAAAGCGGCAGGCTCCTCTCGCGGGATTGCGAATAGGAATCACACGCGGATGGTCAGTCCCTAAGTTATCTACAACGTAGAGCCACCAATCGCCTTCTTTATTACATGCGTCATCAAACTGACGGCCTGTCATGGTCACTGTCGCGTCATTTTCCCAAGTACCTTGGAGACCTTTGACTTCAATCTTACGCTCATGACCCGATGAGTCGTCGACACTCGACACATCGTACCCGGCTTGATTGCGGGTGGCAATCGTAGGTGTACGTCCTTCTCCCTGCTCGTATTCAAAGACTTTCTGGCGAGCGTCAGTATCATCTTTCGGGAGTTTCGATTCGCAGGCTAATTTTTCCTCTTCCTCCTCTTCGCTTCTTGGGCCATCAATAAGGAAACGGTTCGGTGCCTGTTTCACTCTACCCATAAATCGAGATATAGCAGGATCAACAAACTTAGTTTTAATCATATCAAACCCTCGGCGCTTATCAATTCTCTCAACGTCTTCTCCCTTGCCTTCAGGTTTCTTTAGATTGGGTGGGGGCACTGGCGGCAAAGGTGGTGGAAATTCTACTTGTCGCGAATTAATAATCTCTTCGGGAGTTGTGGGTTCAACGGTTTTATTAGGGTCTTCTACCTTGGTATTGGGTTTCGTCGCATTGACTGGGGGCACTGGCAGCAAAGATGGTGATTCTATTGGTGGCGGATTAATCTTTTCGGGAGGTATGAATTTAATGGGTTCACGCTCCTTCAATTCTGGCACCCCCAATTCACGACAAAGCTGATTGAATTTGCGATAAAAGGTTTCACTATTGTCGAGAAGAGGGAGAAGGTCCAGTAATCGAAGCCCTCGAGCGTTGCCCCCGAGTCCCAAGGCTTGCTGGACCAATGGCCGAAGATCAGTCGCCCATACTGCGGATCGATCTCCCACGACGTACATGGACTTACCACCATCCCATGTAGCGTCCAGATCATCCTTGCTCCGTTTCACGTTATCGATACTGAATGTTCTCTTGATGGACTGGACAGAATAGAGGGTGAGTTCAGTGGTAAAAAGCTCATCTTCCTCTTCATCTTGGCGGTGAGCATGTATGGCCTGAGTAATGAGACCCAGCCGTTGAGTTTCCTCACTCATAATGCGTTTATCGCCAGAAATATCGACATTTAAAATGAATCGTTGATCATTAGACAGACGGCTAATTCCAAGAAGTTTGATTAAATCATCAATGTTGATATCTTTTTTCTTGGAAATCCAAGCTTCCAACCAAATACCATCATTATCACGCAGGCACGCTGCCTTGTCTGGAGCATCGTTCCAGACAGGCTCAGGGTTTGTACTAGGTAGTGGCAACCATTTGCCATGATAAACTCCAGGTTGACGGCAAAAAAGCTTCATTAACTCACGTTCGCGGCATTCTTGGATTCGTGGCCATACCGATGATTCAGCAACAATGATGCACCAAGCGCTCACGACCGCTTTTTGAACCTCAACCGCCCTTTGCTGCGCCCATACCCATTCCAAATAATCAACCGCTTGATCGGCTGTGGGATTCTCAGGAATTTGAAAAATCTTTTGCAAGAGATCTGCCCAATCAGCTAACAAAGTGTCTGCTACAGTGGCGAGAAATTCACCGAAGTCTTCTTTGCTTGATGATGGGTTCGTATCCATTGGCCCCATTATCAAACGTTTTAACGAGATCCGATTTTTTCCATCGCAGCGGGGTTGCTCGACGGGAATCAAATCCAAATCATGGGTACATTCCCGCAAAAGATTGAAATCAATATTTTTGTCACTAAGAACATCATTCCACAAAGTTATGAGGCTGGTATCGATGGTTCCAGGGCGTTTAGCGGCACTAATTAGTTTTTCCAATGAACCAGACTTTTGCACAGCTTGACCAAATTCAATATTTACAGCTTTAGCAAGTCGATCCAATCCCTTTAGAACTGCCTCATCCAAATCAACGTAAGGATCATCTTCATCTTTGGGATCTCGGTCTAACAATAGCAATACATTTTTAGGAGAAACAACTTTTCCTTTGTTCGTTGGTACCCAATCCCGTTTCTTTAGTAGGTCGATCCATCTGGGTTGTTGTTCATCATTTAAAATGTGATATTTACGTCTGGTTTCCGTAGCGATCCATGTGAAATAGTTATTTTTTGATACGAGGGGGTTAGATTCATCATCATCTAGACATGATGCTGAGTATTGTCCTGTTGAGAGTGTTTTAGCGAACGCACAAGCGCGGGAATAATCAAATTCATTGTTCTCCAAAATGGTGTCCCATGGGTCAATAGTCATATGAAAACTATGGATATACTCAAGAGATTTATTGAATTGTCGCCCTAAATTATGGGTCTCTTCTAGCTTAAGAGGTAATTCGAGAGTCATCTCCGAATTTCTTCTTGGCCTGTTATAATTATTAACTCTATGCTCCACGAAGTTTTTATGACCATACGTTTGTTTAAATATCTTCCACTTTGTTGGATATGCTCGACAGTGACTCTCAAAAAAAACTTTCCACTCAGTACCTTGTCCATAATAATCTGATGCAACGATGGGAATTTCACCTGCTGCTGCTTCTTCAATATGAGGAAAGCCGTAGGCGGCTCCTACCCAAACCTCATTTTTTGGCAATAGCTGTAGTTCTACTTTGTCAGATTACGAGCAACCATTTGATTTATAAAGTTTTATCAATTTTACTCACTTTATGTGAATTTTAGCGAAATCAATAGGTTGTGTTTCAATCTGACAAAGTAGAAGTAGTTGATCACCCTTTTTTGCAAGAACATGGGTTACCGCGTCAGCAGATAATGGCCGGATGGCTGCCGTCACAGTCACGACACGATGGATCAGATCCTCTGGATTATCTTCAATCGTTTTTCCCTCTGCTAATCTTTTAAATACCTTTTCTAATTCTTTAAATAACGGTTTAGTGATATCGAGCAACTTGCCGTAGTCGTCTTTAGTCGGCCAAAACATATTAAAAACAACAAGTGCATCAACATTATGTTTTTCATTGGATTTCTCTGGAATTCTCATAAGCGCCAGCATGAGCGCCAGCGCGGGCGTTTTCTGTGGATCGAGTACTTCAGGCACCTTTAGAGACTGCCTTAGCAGAATTTCACGCATCTCTTGCAGAATTTCACGCACCTCTTGAGTTAGTTGAAGATAATAATAAAGGGTTACTGGCTTCAAATCACTGATAGCACAGAGTTTCCAGTGTCCATTAGGTAGAATACTAAGCGGGTATCGTTGGCCTTCACTTCGCAGCGTTGTCGCTACCACATGAATAGCAACCCACGCTTTTACACGGTCAGATGGTAATGATTGTAGGATTGACTGATAGTTGGTCGTTGCCGATATCCATTCTTCATTGCTGGGTTCACGGAGAATTTCCATCGAGCAAAAAAATTTACCTGCTGGCTCCTTTCCTGCTGGCTCCTTTGTGGAAAACGCAAAGGGAGGCTTACCAAGCCAACGACGGATGAAATGCGGTGTCAAATCAGTTAAGAAAGCATCTGGGACGGATCGGCATTCATCAACTTTTACAAATTTGTAGGTGCATTGATTAGGACGGACAACCAATCGATGCGCAATTAGGCGGTCACTTTGGGTAGGCGAAAGAGAAGTTTTCTGCTCGTCTTCAGAGGGATCACTGGTTAGCAAATCTTCTAGCTGGGGTTCTGGGGAATCTAAAACTGGTGTTAGGGGTTCTGTGCGAAGCGCATCAATGACCGTGGAAAAATCAACCTCTTTCTCTAGGAGAGTAAGTATTGGTTTTCCATCAGTCATCTGAAACGTTGGCAATCGCCGGTAGACTTCTTGAATCTCCAAAGGTTCTTTTCGATTCGCGATCCATTGCAGCAATCGAATGATCAGATTTGGCAATTGCGATATGACATCTGCATTCCAAGCATTGTCTCTGGCTGACTTCGGGTGGGTGCGTTCGGCGTTTAGTATCCAATCAGCCTGAAGATTAAAATCAAGCGGGAGTGTCTCTTCTGTGGGTAGAACAGCATAACACTTCCCGATGGTCTGCCCATTGATAAAATTGCCTTGTTCATCGATTTCGGTGAAGAGAACCAGTTCTTGCTCGCCAGGATCACTGGAGTCCTCTCGATAACTTTGCCAAGACTTGACAGCCTCGGCAGAAGGCGTCCAGCGGGTACTGAGAAAGAACCACCGGCGCTGCTTTTCTGAATTCACTGACTTTTCTGCCGAGTGGAAATACTCAACATCGGATGGTTTGTCATTTTCTCGCTCGACCCGGGTAACTCGTCCATTCCAATTCAATTCCCAAGTATCGTTCTTAGTTCTCAGAGATCGTCGGGCAAGAAGCACGGGAACAGCAGTTTCTATTTTTTTAAAATCTTCGAGTAAGGTACCATATTCAATCAATTTTTCTCCTTCCTTCGATCCGGAAATTCGTACACGCGAGAAATCAAAACGACAGTTAAACCCTTCTGCCGGCGGAGTAGAATCACACCACTGGGGAAGAAATTTCCATTGGCCATCGTTTTTGTTATCCGGTCGGTCATAGCAGAATGACCATTCTCTGTCGCAGACCTCAACATGGTCGAACCTGCTATAAACTGACTTAAACCCTAACCCCATAAAACCAATAGTGCGGCCAGATTTTCCTGATGCCCCAACAGCAGAAAGTCCAAGTACATCGCCAGCATTGAATGCCTTACCATCATGCTGAAAAATTAGCCTATTATCACAGATAACGAATGACAGACACTTTGCCCCCTCATCTACTGCGTTCTGGAGCAACTCAAAAAGGTATAAATTAGCACGGGAAAATTGCCGTTCTAATCCTGCGATAAACTTTCTTAATATAGGAGACCCCTTTATCTGCTGAGCATGGTCATACGCAATTGTTTCTACTATAAGTCTGCGAAGATGCTTATCTAGCACAACATTAGCACTGTTCAAACGTTTTAATGCATCCTCTTCTTTGAGATGCAACCACCCCTTCCCTGACCACCATAACCACTGTGGCGTATCATTATTTCGAACTAAGGCCAATTCTAGTTTTATGAAACTATTATCAGGAGGATTTTCGTCAGTAACTACCGCACGGATTCGTTCTTCATGTAGCCAAAGGGCGTTCTTTCCATCGGGCACACGCAGAACCTGAAGCCGTTTGTAGGATGGTTGATATTTATCGATGCACCAAATTTGTAATTAAGTCGACATTTGATTGCCCCAAATTGATTTGTTATGTTTGACAGCGTTAGTCCGTCACCCAAGAATAGAAACTGTTTCATCCCCGTCCGCCCGTTGAACCAGATGAAGAACGTGGCCTTGAGAATTGTTGCCAATAATCGCCGGTTAGGCGTTGGACAATGATATAGGATTCGTCCAAAGTCCTGGGTCGGGAGAATTCTGGCAACAAAACTCATTATTCATTTTTCAGTCCTCTGCAGGTTGGCCTCCATATATTTCCTCTGCTTCGTTTAATTGTCGTTGATTTTCAGAATATATTCTGTCAGCGCCATCCAAAAATACTTCATCAATATCTACAATTGCGTTATCTATTTCCAACTCTTCCTCTTCCTCTTCGTCTCCATATTCATCTTTTATATATTTTTCTATATCGTCTATTTTTATTTTATTATCTAGCTTTTTTAATTTATATTCATTACACCATGAATAAGCCTTCTCTGTATAAAAAGCCCAACCGCATTCATTGCACCCCCAAAACCGGAGATAGTAAAAGCTTATATCTTCTTGAGCCACACACCCGCCACAGATATAAGCACCTTCATCGACTTCATAAAGTCCTTTTTCTCGAACAATATTTAAACCGTTTTCACAACTTTCACAAGAAAGCTGTTCTTCAAAAGGGCTGCATGGCATTGTCCTTCTCCTCATTAAGTTCAGATAGAATCATTCTTTCCCAAACAACTGTTTGAGGGTCTGTTCAGTGGTGTGGGGCTTCCACCAATCCGGGTTCTCGCCGGTGGTAAAATCATAATCAACACCCAGTTCGGCAAAATACTTCAGGGCGCAAATAATCTTGCGCTTTTCGTGGGGAAAGCAAAGCAATGCCAAGTCGTTGCCGCCTTTGGTTTCGCAGATTAAATGCAACGTGGCTTTTTGGTGCCGTTGTCGTAGCGGACCATGCCCCAGTCGGGATTGTAATTGCCGATTCGTTTAGGCAATTCGACTTTGAAGGGTTGGTGCTACGCCCGGTTCTGTTGCGTCTCGACATGCTCCCCGCCTGTGACTGATTCATCGCCGCCTTCAGCACTTCTTCGGCGCTTGCTGTCAGTATTCCCCGTTCCCCTGTCACAAAACAAGACGTTCATTCTTGAGAAACAGGGTGATTTTTCGGGTACTAAATTAGGACACACTCTAAACAAGCCGATACCGTGTTGCTGGCCGGTCATCGCCGTAAGCCGATTGGGCAATCGCAACCGATCCAGCGGGTGCGTTTATTGCTGCTGGCCGGATGATTACGGCGCGCGAAAGGTGGTCTGGCGCATTTTGGGGTTTCGTCATTGGTCAGAAAGCCAAAACATAGGCATTTATCGCGCCATCCTTGTGTCCGATGCAGAAATTGTTGCTGGTGAATGGGCTATCGTGGTCGCACATCATCGGCGTATGGCTTACCTGTTTCATTTGAAACACGTCACGCTTCATGGTGTTTCAGCGTGAAACATGCGCCTTTTTCTCCAAGGCCAGTTTTCCCGCTGGCCTTCCCGTCATTACTATACTGATTTATAGAGCGTAGCCCAGAACTTTCAGCATTTCGGGCTAAACTAGCACCATCGCCACCATAAAAAACCAAGGGGAGCCACCCAACCTGCCAAGGTTTGGGGGTTATGCGTCCATGCCTGCTGCCACCTATTCGATTTTGGTTGGCACAATGAAGTCGTCGCCGATGGCCGTTTCGATAGGGATTTTAGTATATCATGACTTCCCCCAACCCCGCGCAACAACTCGCCATCACCACCACTGAAGGCCCGCTGCTAATTATCGCTGGTCCCGGTTCCGGCAAAACCTTTACGCTGGTAGAGCGGGCGCTGTATCTAATTCAGACACGGGGCGTCGCACCGGAACACCTCCTGATTTCCACCTTCACCCAGAAGGCTGCACGGGAATTGCTGACCCGTCTCTCCAACCGCCTGTTGGAAATTGGGTCGCGGATTAACCCGAATGCGCTTGCTATCGGCACCTTGCACTCAGTTTGCCTGGATTTGCTGGAAAAACACCGTGAATTCACCCGCCTGAAGCGCAATTACACGGTACTCGATCAGTTTGATCAGCAATATTTCTTCTATCGTCGGTTGCGCGACTATGAGGTGTTGCCGGATATAGCCTTGCTCACGGGACCGCCGGATAAAACACCGCGTTGGGAGCGGGCTGACCGGTTGATGGCGTGGATCAACAAGGTGACTGAAGAAGCGCTGGATGTGGCGCAACTGGAACAGAGCCAAGAGACCAGTGTTCGGGTGCTGGCAGCGGCATGGCGGCTCTATCAGCAGCAGTTGGAGGACGAAAACACGCTGGACTTTGCCACGATCCAGTGGGAGACGTTGCGGCTACTGGAGACACAGCCGACCGTGTGTGAGGCCGTGCAGGCGCAATTTCGCTATTTGATGATCGATGAATATCAAGACACCAACACCATTCAAGAGCGGCTGATCTTCCTGATCGGGGCGCATTGGCAAAATATCTGTGTGGTCGGCGATGACGATCAAGGGTTGTACCGCTTTCGCGGGGCGACGATCCGCAACATTCTGGAGTTTCCGTGCCGCTTTACGCCGGGGCAGTGCCAGCAAATCACTCTGAGCCTGAATTATCGGTCGGAACCCGCGATCATCGGCTTCTATAACCGCTGGATGACGGAACTGGATTGGTTCGGTACGGGTGGCGTGACATTCCGCTTTGCCAAAACCATCCTGCCACAACCCGCCAAGGTTCATTCCACGGTTCCGGCGGTGGTGCGCGTTGCCGGTCAGGATGGACAAGACAACTGGGGTGCGGAGGTCATCGCCTTCTTGCAGACTCTGCGCGGGCGCGGCCTGTTGACTGACTGGAATCAAGCGGCATTCCTGTTTCATTCTGTCGCCAGCGACCGGGCGATACGGCTGGCCGGGGAACTGGAAGCGGCGGGGATTCCAGTTTTTGCGCCGCGCTCAAGGCTGTACTTCGACCGGCCCGAAGTGCGGTTGATGATCGGGGCGTTGACCTTCTTGTTTCGGCAATGGGCAACGGTGCGGGTGGAGCGCGCCGATCAGAAGCTGGCGGTATGGGATTATTACGACGGGTGCTTTGCTGATTTCGCGGGTTATTTACAAAGCGGCGCCGATCCGTTGTTGTTGAAATGGTGCCAGCAAACCGCCCGTCGCCACTTGGAGTTGATCAAGAATACCGACTATGCCTTTTCCGGGCTGTTCTATCAGTTGTTGCGCTTTCCGCTGTTCGCCCAGCACTTGGGAACGGCGGCGGATGGCGGGGTGCAAGACAGCCGCCCGGCCCGTAATCTGGCGCAATTTTCCGGATTGCTGACCCAGTTTGAACATCTGCACGGCGTAACGGTGTTCTCGCCGGCCTATCTGGACCGAAACCTGCGCGATTTTTTCAACCGCTTCCTGCGCTTCCTGATCGAGGGCGGTTTGAACGAGTATGAGGATGCCGGCGAGTATGCACCGAGCGGCTGCGTGTCGTTCATGACGATCCATCAATCGAAAGGGCTGGAATTTCCGTTGGTGCTGGTCGGATCGTTGGAGTCGGTTCCGCGTAAGCAGTACACCGATCTGGATGAACTCCTCCAGAACCAGTATTACCAGCGCCCGCCGTTTGAACCGTTGGAGCGCACCAAGTTTTTCGACTTCTGGCGGCTGTACTACACGGCGTTTTCGCGGGCGCAGGATGTGCTGGTGCTGACCGGTCAGGAAAACACACCGAAATATCGTGGGGATCGGGCGTTACCGTCCAAGTATTTCCGCGATGTTTACGCGGAGCCGCCCGCGTGGCGCGATCCGGCGTGGCAACCGGCGCTGTTCGGGAATGGCTTGACGCTGCATTCGATCAAGCCGGTGAACCTCAAGCGCGAATACTCGTTTACGTCGCACGTTCTGCTCTACGAGGGCTGCGCCCAGCAATACCGCTTCTTTAAGGATTTGGAATTTGCGCCGGTGCGTAAGAATGCGATGCTGTTCGGAACGCTGGTGCATCAGACCATCGAGGATGTGCATAAAGCGGTCTTGCGCGGCGAGGAACAGCGAGCCAGTACCGCCCAGATTGATGCTTGGTTCGATAGCAACTATCACCATCTGGTCAAGAGCGAACGCACCTATTTAGCGCCCAACGTGCGGGAGATTGCCCGCGAGCATGTACATCGCTATGTGGAACGGGAACGCGGCCAGTGGCACCGCTTGCGCGAGGCGGAGGTTGAGTTAACCCTGCTGCAAGCCGACTACATCCTCAAGGGGCAGGTGGATTTGATTCGCGGCGATGGCGATACGGTGGAGATCATCGATTTCAAGTCCGAGAAAAAGCCGGATTTGTACGCCGACCGGGCGCATCTGGAACGCTATCGGCGGCAGTTGCAGATTTACGCCCATCTGGTCGAGCAGCAACACGGCCAGCGCGTTAGCAAAATGCACCTGTATTTCACCTCGGAACGCGACGGCAACCCGTATGTGAGCTTTCCGGCCAATCCGGCGGCGATTCAGCACACTATCGCGCAAGTGGGGGCGCTGGTGGAGCGGATTGAGCGCAAGGATTACCAGATGAGCGCCCGTCCGGTGAAGCTGTGCGACGGTTGCGACCTGCGCCCTTACTGTGATGCGAATTGGGTTTGCAGCGCGGCGTGAGCGCGGGATACTGGCGTTGAGCTGTGGTTGCGGCTAGACTGTCTAAAAATCTGTCTAACCTCTCTAAGGAGCCGTCCCATGTCCGCTGCGCTAGGCCGTTTGCCCAACGCCCCGTTGGCCTATGTGCTGGCCCAGGTGCGTTTTGAGCCATTTTTAGAGATTGAAAAGCATATCCCGGCGCTGCAAACCAGTCTGCGGGCGCATTATCCTCGGTTTCGGCGCTTTGAACGAGTCGGTTTTGAGGTGTTATTGACGGAAGCAGCGCCATTGCCTCAAGTGCAACCAATGCCTAGCTCAGTCCATTGGGAATTTGGCACGGCGGCGAACTTTGAAGGAGTGATGGTTCAACCCCATTCGCTGGTGTTTCATGTGACAGCTTATGAAACCTATGAACAGTTCGGCCAAGCGTGGCTATGGGTGATGCGCCAAGTCGGAGCGCATATTCCTGAGCTGTTTGTGAACCGGATCGGATTGCGTTACGTTGATTTTATCGTACCGAACCCCGATGAAACCCCGGAGGACTACGTTGTAGACCGGTTGCGCTGTGATCCGGCGCTTGGTCGAATCCCCTGTCAGCACCATCAGGGTCTTACTTTAGCCGAGTACCGTTTGGAAACAGGCTTTTTAGCGGTGCGTTATTCGCGGGGTATGGGTCGGCCTACCTTGCCGCCTGATTTGTCAGAACTCTCATTGCAACCGTCGGCGATCATGCAGCGGGTTGTAGCCGACCATCAGCCGACGGCGGTTTTGGATATTGACCGGTTTATGGCGCTCAGCGCGGCCTATGACGCCGAGGCATTAGCGGAGCAGTTTGGGAAAATGCACGAGGAGACCTCAGCCGTGTTTAAGGCATTGACTACCGATCACGCCCGCGCTGTGTGGAAGAACGTAGCGCTGCCCGCATGAACGCACCCGCACAGTACTGGCAATCGTCCACGGGAAGCGGTTTCCGAGACGCATCGTTTTCATTTAGCCGAACCATCAGGACTTTGACCGGTACAGGCGGCAGTTTGAATGCGAGAACCGCCCGGCAGTATCCGGCGCTCAGCGCCACTACACCTGATCCCGGCATTTCCCGATCAACGGCCACAGACACCATGCCAGCGCCCGCCGTGCAATCGCTGGCCGAGCGGGTCAGCGCCATCAAGGCGGCGTTCGGGCTGACCATTAGCCAGTTGGCGAAAGTGTTGCGGGTCGAGCGGCAAACGATTTATGACTGGATGGATGAGGAAAATCCTCGGCCACTGCAAGTGCAAAAGCAAGAGCGATTAGCGGCGATTCAACGGCTGGCGATTCAATGGAATAAGGTCTGTCAGTGGCCGGCAGGAAAGGGGATTGCCACCTATACCACCGTGGAGGGTGATACGTTGCTGGACTTGCTTTCAGCCGATGTGCTGGACGAGGCGCGATTGCAACCGGTGATGCGCGGCTTGAGCGAACAGGTGAAAGGGGAATGGCAATGCCGGGAAGAACGCTCGTTCGGCGAACAGGCCCGCCGTCGGGGTTTTCAGCCGCATGGGCAGTCATTGCGAAGCGTATTGGCGGGGTATGGAGGCACGGTTTCGTTGACCCATGATGATGATGAGTGAGGACGCCGCCCGACAGATTCATGCTCAGCACTGGCGGCAGGGTCGATTGTTGTCGGTTGCCAGTCATGCGGAGATCGCGCAACAGTTGAGCCTCGCGCCCTTGGCGGATGATGATGCGGTGATCGTGATTAGCCAGTCGTGCGATCTGGTGAATGGCGATTTTACCGAGGAACCATTCGCCGAAATTCTGCTGGCCCATCCATTGCCAGAGTCAGCCGATGGCAATTATATGTGCCTTCGCAATCCCCGCCGTCTGCATTTTCATTTACAGATTCATGGACAACAGTGTGCTTATACCGCGTGGATTTGGGATCGCTATTGGTTGCCGCGTGAAGTGTTGGCACAGTGGCCACCCGATGCTGAACGCGGCTTGTGGGATCAAGATGAACAGGATGTGTTAATCGGTTGGCTAGTGGCGCGTTACGAGCGCACCGCTTTACCGGATGAATTGCAGCGGCGGCTCGGACGAATCAAGGACAAGCTCAAAAAGCCCATGAAACAGCTCAAGGACGTGAGCGGGGTGTTTTTGGAATGCAGCGATCAGGAATTGAGCGACGATGCGTCTTATCGGTTGCGGATCAAGCTGGTGATGCCCAAGGCCGCTTATGAGCAAGCACATCGCCGCCAAGCCGTTGAACAGATTAGGACGCAATTAGACACCGTGCTACGAAAATGTCCTGGTGTCCTGCTTGAAGAAGAGCCGGAATTGGTTTCAGAATTGAAATTCACCTTACATGATGCGCGAATCTTGCGCCGCTGGACCGATTTTGATTATGTCAGCTATCAGGATCACGCCGCGCACCAAGCGCCGCACTCAGGAATGAGATAAATCCCTATGTCCAACAACGACCCCCAAAAAAACCTTAATCTGCCCGATGATGCGCCGCTGGATTCTGTCGAGCAGTACCGCTTTGAACGTGAGCCGATCAAGGGACAACCGGAATTGCGTTGGACGGGCAAGCGCCCGTTTACGGGAACGCAGTATTACCCGGCAGAATGGCGGGAAACGTATGGGCAACCGGTGGACGGCTGGCTGAATCGGATTTACTGGGGCGATAATTTGCAGGTGATGAGCCATTTGCTCAAGGAATTTCGGGGGAAGGTGCAACTGGTTTATATTGATCCGCCGTTTGATAGTAAGGCGGACTATAAAAAAGCGATACGCTTAAACGGACAAGATATAAAAAGCGATTTTACTGTATTTGAAGAAAAGCAATATACCGATATTTGGACAAATGATGAATATTTGCAGTTCATGTATGAGCGGATAATTATTTTGCGCGAACTAATAAGTGAAAACGGTTCATTTTTTCTGCATGGTGATCCTAATCGGAGCCATTTGTTAAAATTGTTACTTGACGAAGTATTTGGTCTAGATAACTTTATAAACGAAATAATTTGGAAGCGGTCTGGAGTTCATGCGTCTACACGAGGATTTGGCCCAGTTCATGATGTCATTTTTTTCTACTCAAAAAAAGAAGCTGTTTTATTTGGAATCCTCAATATGCTGAATACTCAACAGAATATGTTGACAGTTGGTTTTCAAAAATTGATGCAGTGGGTAGAAAATATGGGCTTGTAGTACTGTCTGCACCTGGAGATAGACGGGGTACAAAAGCTCATTATTCGATTAATGGAATATATCCACCATCAGGTAGACACTGGAGTATTACAGAAGAAAAGTTTGTAGCTTTGAAAAAACGAGGATTGGTAGAATTTTCATCTAATGGCGTTCCTTATGTGAGAAAGTATCTTGATGAAAGCCAAGGCATTCCAGTAAATGATATATGGACGGATACAGGTCATATAAAATCAAAATCAAAAGAAAATGAGAATTATCCAACACAAAAGCCTGAACGACTTTTAGAACGCATCATCAAAGCCTCATCCAACCCCGGCGATCTTGTTCTTGACTGCTTCATGGGCAGTGGAACTACGCAAGCCGTCGCCATGAAGCTCGGTCGGCGCTTTCTCGGCGCGGACATTAACTTGGGCGCAGTGGAAATCACTAACCAACGCCTGTTGAGCGTCGCCGCTGATCTGAACGCAGCGCAACGGCAGCAAAAACTGGATGCAGAATGGCAGAATGAGGACGGCGAAACTCGCCCGATTCGCTATTACACCGGCTTTTCAGTCTACAACGTCAACCACTACGACGTATTCCGTAACCCGGTTGAAGCGCGGGGCCTACTGCTGGAAGCGTTGGAGATTCAATCCTACCCGCCCGGCCATGTCTTCGATGGCGAAAAGGACGGCCAGCAAGTCAAGCTGATGCCAGTCAACCGGATTGCCACCCGCGCCGATATCAACGACCTGATCGCCAATCTGGATTACAAAACCCTCGAACGCCGCCACGCCGACGCCCCGAACCAGCCCACCGAGCGGATTCTGCTGGTGTGCATGGGCCATGAACCGGACCTGGCCGCACAACTGCAACAACAAGTCCCGTTCAAACTGGCGATCCGCGTCTATGACGTGCTGCGCGATGGCCAGCATCTGACCTTCAAGCGCCCTGCTGAGGCTCATCTGGCCCTCGACAATGGTGAACTGGTCATTGACCGCTTCTACCCGATGAACCTGCTGCAAAAGCTCAGTCTGCTCGAAGAGAACGTAGACGACTGGCGGCAACTGGTGGAAACCGTCAAAGTGGACTGGCAGTACAACGGCCAAGTGTTCGCTCCGGTGCTGATTGATGCCGCCGATGGTGAAACGCTGGTCAAAGGCCGTTATCCGGTGCCCCCGGACGCTGCCCTCATCAAGGTCAAGATTACTGATCTGCTTTCGGAATCGTGGGAAGGGGAGATTAGCGCCAGTGGCTAGACCGAAAAAAGCCGCTACCAGCGCTGCGCCGGAATTTGCCTTCTTCAACGTGCTGACCCGCTTCGTCCAGCAGCAGCGCAAAAACCTGCGCCGCGATCACTACTCGCTGCTCGCCAAGAAAATCCTCGACTTCAACGATCCAGCCAAGGGCGATAACTTCCTGCGCCTGCCGCAATTTGAAGCCTTGGAAATGTACGTCTTTCTCAAAGAAGCCGCCGGCAACGCACCCCTGCATCACGTCTTTGCCGACTGGCATCAACGCCAAGGCTTATTCAGCGCCGACGCCCCTGTGCTCACCGCCAGCGGCGCGGTGCAGAGCAACTTCTTTGCCGAACTGGATTTGACGCAGCCCGAACACTATCAAGCCATTTTTAACCAACTGGCGGCCCGTTCGCGGCTCTATCCGAACTACGTCTATGCGCTGACGATGGGCACCGGCAAAACCTTGTTGATGGCGGTGTGCCTGTTCTACGATTTCCTGTTTGCCCACCATCACCCCGACGATCCGCGTGGCTGCCTCAACGCCTTGGTGTTCGCCCCGGACAAAACCGTACTGCACTCGCTGCGAGAGATTCAAACCTTCCCGCTCGACAAAATCATCCCCGAACCCTGGCTCTTTGGGAGTTCCCGGTATTCATAAGACATTGATTTATATTGGCATATAAGGATCGAGAGAAACTCGGATCGACCAATAAAATCACTCCTCCTTAAATTCAACATATTGATTTTAAATTTGTTTGTGTTTTCTGAC
>CAIRMO010000030.1 GCA_903879705.1 uncultured Candidatus Competibacteraceae bacterium
AGCGAACCACCCCGGCCCCTGACGGGGCCACCCCTCCTTATCCAAGGAGGGGATAAAACCAGCACGGTACATCGCTTTTTCCCCTCCTTGAGTAAGGAGGGGTGGCGCGAAGCGCCGGGGTGGTTCGAAGCGGCAATTCCACAACTCAGGTCGGATTCCTATATCACCCGATTTGCAGTCGCTATCAACCGCCGGCTCTGGTATCTTTTGCCGTCTTTCCCAACCGCACTTTCTACGCATGACCCGATTCATTTTCATCACCGGTGGCGTTGTTTCCTCGCTCGGCAAAGGCATCGCCGCCGCCTCGCTGGCCGCGGTGCTGGAAGCGCGAGGCCTCAAAGTCACGCTGATCAAGCTCGATCCTTACATCAATGTCGATCCCGGCACCATGAGTCCGTTCCAGCACGGCGAGGTGTTCGTCACCAGCGACGGCGCAGAAACCGACCTTGATCTCGGTCACTACGAACGCTTTGTCGGCATGACCGCGACCCGCCGCAACAACTTCACCACCGGGCGCATCTACGAAAACGTGATCCGCAAGGAACGGCGTGGCGACTACCTCGGTGGCACGGTGCAGGTCATTCCCCACATCACCGACGAAATCAAGCGCTGCATTCGGATCGGCGCTGGCGAAGCTGAAATTGCCCTGGTTGAAGTCGGCGGCACGGTCGGCGACATCGAATCGCTCCCGTTTCTCGAAGCGATCCGGCAGATGGGCCTGGAACTGGGGCGGGAGCATTCGCTGTTCATTCACCTGACCTTGGTGCCGTACATCAAATCCTCTGGCGAACTCAAGACCAAGCCGACCCAGCACTCGGTCAAGGAACTCCGCTCGATTGGCATCCAGCCCGACCTGCTGCTGTGCCGCTCGGATCGGGAAGTGCCTGTCGAAGATCGGCGCAAGATTGCCCTGTTCACCAATGTCGAACCGAAAGCGGTCATCAATGTGACCGATGCCGATACCATCTATCGGATTCCGTTGCTGCTGCACGCGCAAGGGGTCGATGACATCGTGGCCCGCAAGCTGTGCCTGGAACACTTGCCGCCGGTCAATCTGGCCGACTGGGAGCGGGTGGTACAGGCGATTGAGAACCCGACCGGAACCGTGGATATTGCGATGGTCGGCAAGTATGTCGATCTGGCCGACGCCTACAAATCGCTGAATGAAGCCCTGCTCCACGCCGGCATCCACACCCGCACCCGCGTCAACATTCATTACGTTGACTCTGAACAGGTCGAGCGCGACGGTGCCGCTGGTTTGCAGAATATGGACGCCATTCTGGTGCCGGGCGGTTTCGGCGAGCGCGGCATTGAAGGCAAGATTGTCGCGGTCCGTTTTGCGCGTGAGCAACGCATTCCCTATTTGGGTATTTGTCTGGGGATGCAGGTGGCGGTGATCGAATTTGCCCGCCATGTCGCCGGCCTGACTGATGCCCACAGTACCGAATTCCGTAAGGACAACCCGCACCCGGTGATCGCCTTGATTACCGAGTGGACTGATGATGCCGGTTCAGTGCAGCAGCGCCAGGAAGGCGGTAATTTGGGCGGATCGATGCGGCTCGGTGCGCAACCCTGCCGGCTGGTGGCCGATTCACTGGCCCGACTGACCTACGGCAAGGACGTGATCACCGAGCGGCACCGCCATCGCTATGAAGTCAACAACCGTTACCGGGAATCGCTGCAAGCCGCCGGGCTGGAGCTGTCCGGTCATTCGCTGGACGAACGGTTGGTGGAAATGATCGAACTGCCCGATCACCCGTGGTTTCTCGGCTGCCAGTTCCACCCGGAATTCACCTCCACGCCCCGCGCCGGTCATCCGCTGTTCCGCGGCTTTATTGAAGCGGCGATCCGGCAACGGCGGGAACGCCATCAGGAGGATCTTGCGCCATGCTGAAACTGTGCGGGTTTGAAGTCGGACTGGACCGGCCCTTGTTTTTGATTGCCGGCCCCTGTGTCATCGAGTCAGAGCAATTGGCTTTGGACACCGCCGGCCAGCTCAAGGAAATGACCGAACGACTCGGGATCCGGTTTATCTACAAATCTTCGTTTGACAAGGCCAACCGCTCCACGCCCCACAGCTACCGTGGCCCCGGTCTGGAACAAGGCTTGAAAATCCTGGAAAAGGTTAAAGCGCAGATCGGCGTCCCGGTGCTGACCGACGTGCATGAATACACCCCGCTGGGTGAGGTTGCGGCGGTGGTTGATGTGCTGCAAACCCCGGCCTTTTTGTGTCGGCAGACCGATTTCATCCAGAATGTCGCCCGGCAGGGCAAACCGGTTAATCTCAAAAAAGGCCAGTTTTTGTCGCCGTGGGAGATGCAGAACGTGGTCGCTAAAGCCCGGATAACCGGCAACGCTCATCTCATGATCTGCGAACGCGGCGTTTCCTTTGGCTACAATAATCTGGTGTCCGATATGCGAGCCTTGGCGGTCATGCGGACCACCGGTTGTCCCGTGGTGTTCGACGCCACCCATTCGGTGCAATTGCCGGGTGGGCAGGGCCACGCTTCCGGCGGTCAGCGTGAATTTGTGCCGGTGCTGGCGCGGGCCGCCGTCGCAGCAGGGATTGCCGGGCTGTTCATGGAAACGCATCCTCATCCCGATCAAGCTCTAAGCGATGGCCCTAATTCCTGGCCGCTGGATCGGCTGGAACCGCTGCTGGCCACGCTTAAGGCGCTGGATACCTTGATCAAGCAACACGGTTTCCCGGAAGTCGAGTTGATCGAATAACCTTTAGTCGTTCCTTGCACCACCACACCCACAGGAGTTGCAACATGTCGAAAATCAAAGAAATTCGCGGTCGGGAAATCATGGACTCACGGGGCAATCCGACCGTCGGCGTTGATGTCATTCTCGAATCGGGGGCGAAAGGTTGCGCCGGGGTACCCTCTGGCGCGTCTACCGGCAGCCGTGAAGCGCTGGAACTGCGTGACGGCGACAAGAGCCGCTATTTAGGCAAGGGTGTCCTCAAGGCGGTCGCCAACGTCAATAGCGAACTGCGCAGCGCCCTGCTGGGTGTCGAAGCGGTTGGCAACCAGGCGGCGGTTGATCAGAAAATGATCGATCTGGACGGCACACCTACCAAGAGCCGCCTCGGCGCGAATGCCATTCTGGGCGTGTCGATGGCCGTCGCCCATGCCGCTGCGTTTGAAAAAGGCGTGCCACTGTACAAATACCTGAATCCCACCGGCCCCTATCACCTGCCGGTGCCCATGATGAATATCCTCAATGGCGGCGCTCATGCCGACAACAATGTCGATATTCAGGAATTCATGATCATGCCGATTGGCGCGCCCAGTTTCCGCGAGGCGCTGCGCTGGGGCGCGGAAGTGTTTCACGCCTTGAAGGGCGTGCTGAAGGCGCAGGGCATGAACACCGCAGTCGGCGATGAAGGCGGTTTCGCGCCTAATCTGCCGTCCAATGAAGCGGCGCTCGACGTGGTGATGGAAGCGATCAAGAAGGCCGGCTACGTCCCCGGTAAGGATATTTATCTGGCCCTGGACTGCGCCAGTTCCGAGTTCTACAAGAACGGCAACTATGTGCTGGAAGGTGAGGGCCAGTCATTCACCTCGAATGGCTTTTCCGACAAGCTGGCCGACTGGGCCAGCCGCTACCCGATTGTTTCCATCGAGGATGGTCTGGACGAAAGCGACTGGCCGGGCTGGGCATACCTGACCCAGATCCTGGGCAAGAAGATTCAGCTGGTCGGCGATGACCTGTTCGTGACCAATACCGCGATTCTGCGGCGCGGCATCGAGGAAGGCGTCGCCAACTCAATCCTGATCAAGGTCAACCAGATCGGCACCCTGACGGAGACCCTGGCCGCGATCAGCATGGCCGCTGCTGCCGGTTACACCTCGATCTCCTCGCATCGCTCTGGCGAAACCGAGGACACCACCATTGCCGATCTGGCCGTGGCGACCGCCGCCAGCCAAATCAAGACCGGTTCGCTCAGTCGCTCGGACCGCGTTGCCAAGTACAACCGGTTGCTGGTGATTGAAGAAGAACTTGGCGCTGCCGCCGTCTATCCGGGCAAAGCCGCGTTCAATGTTTTCCCCGGCTAAATCACGGTTTGCTCCTTCCCTCTCCCGCTGACCGGAGAGAGGAGTAACGGCAAGACTCCTTATTTAACCGCGCCTTCCCGTCTCCCCACTGTTGGGGAACGCGGTGGAGGCGCTGATTTTTTTCGCCTTCGCGTATCGTCATGGCCCATCTGATCGACCCGGAACCGAAACAACCGGAATTGAAGCTACAACTCCTGATGGCGGTCTTGATCGTCCTCGTGGTGTTTTTGCAGTATCTGTTATGGATCACCGAGGACGGATTTCGGCAGACTTATGCTTTGCGGCTTTCCATCCAGGCGCAAACCGATGAAAACGCCGAGCTGACCGAGCGCAACCGGGCACTGGAAGCGGATATCCAGGATCTGAAAAACGGGCTGATGGCGATTGAAGAACGCGCTCGCTCGGAAATGGGGATGATCCGCCCTGATGAAACGTTCTACCGCATTCTCGAACAGTCATTGCCAAATCCGGCAACCGAGTCCAGAAAACCGGGCGATCCGGCGCATAAATCGCCGGTTGTTGCCGTTCCCAAAATTCCCCCTGGCCCCCCTTTGCTAAAAGGGGACAGTGAAGCCAAGCGCGCTGCTCCGGTCAAACCGTCGCCCAAACCCGCCAAGCCGCCCAAATTACCAGCAGATGACGCCGTGCCGGATTAACTGATGACCATTCCGCGTTATTGGGCGGTGATTCCAGCCGCTGGCGCAGGCCGGCGCATGGGTTCGGCCATTCCCAAGCAATATCTGTCGCTGGCCGGGCGACCGGTCATCACTTATGCGCTGGCGGTTCTGCTGGACCACCCGCGCATTGCTGGAGTCGCAGTGGCCATTAGTACCGATGATGAATGGTGGCCAGAAGTGGCCGCCACGCTCGCCTCGACCAAGCCGTTACGAGTCGTAGCGGGCGGCGCTGAACGCAGCCATTCGGTGTTAAATGCGCTGGAGGCGTTGCAGGAATGGGCCGCGCCAGAGGATTGGGTGCTGGTTCACGATGCGGCCCGGCCGGGTCTGCATCGGGATGATGTGGATCGATTGCTGACCGAGCTGATGGATGATCCGGTCGGCGGATTGCTGGCAGTTCAGGTGCGGGACACGCTGAAACAGGCGGATGCCACGGGGCGGGTGGCGGCGACGGTAGACCGCTCGCAACTCTGGCACGCCTTGACGCCGCAATTGTTCCGGCTGGGCCTGCTGCATCAGGCGCTCAGTGCGGCGCTGGCGGGCGGGCTGTTGGTCACTGATGAAGCGGTGGCCATGGAAGCGGCGGGATTTTCGCCCCGACTGATTGAAGGGCGGGCCGATAATCTCAAAATCACCCGCCCGGAAGATTTGGCGCTGGCCGAGTTTTATCTGACGCGGGGACGTAGCACGGGCTTCCCGCCCGTGAACTGAACACGGGCGGGAAGCCCGTGCTACATCTAAGGAGCGCCACATGCGGATCGGTCATGGCTTTGACGTTCATGCCTTCGGCCCTGGCAAATTCGTCACCCTCGGCGGAGTTCGCATCCCGCATCTTCACGGATTAGTGGCTCATTCCGACGGCGATGTGCTGCTTCATGCCCTGTGCGATGCGCTGCTTGGCGCGGCGGGGCTAGGTGATATTGGTCAACACTTTCCTGACAGCAGCGCGGAATTTGCGCAGATCGATAGCCGGATTCTGCTGCGGCGAGTGGTTGCATTGTTGTGGGAGCAAGGGTTGATCGTGGGCAATGTGGACGCCACGATCATCGCCCAGGTGCCGAAAATGGCTCCACACATTCCGGCTATGCGTGTCCTCATCGCCGCCGATTTGAACGCCACCCCGGCGCAAGTCAACGTCAAGGCCACCACCACCGAACGGCTGGGCTACATCGGGCGCGGCGAGGGGATCGCGGTTCATGCCGTAGCGCTGCTGGTTCTGCTGCCCAGTTCGGCAAACCCGACCGCGGGCGATTCGCTCAAGTCCTCGTAAATGGCCGCGACCGGACAGTCGGGATCGATGCTTTTCAGCCGCGACAACTCGCCGGACCACCGACCACCTTTGATCCTGCTAAAAGATGCTCATTTTCTCAAAAAGCGCGGGTTAATCTGTTGAATCGCTCGTTGACGCGGGTTGATCCTGCACGATATCCCGATGACTGACCACCTGATTACGGCCCCGATTCTTGGCGGTATAGAGCGCCCGGTCAGCAAGCTTGAGCAGATCCGGCAGGGATACGGTGTGCGCTGCACCAGCGCTTACCCCGATACTGACGGTAAACCGCAACATCCGGCCATCGGCCAGCGGCAACGAGGTCTGGGCGATGGCGTGGCGCAGCCGCTCGGCGGCCCCCAGCGCCGCCTCCAAACCGGTTTGCGGCAACAGCACCGCGAATTCTTCGCCGCCCAGGCGACCGATGATGTCGGCCTCGCGCATCTGGCGCTGACATAGCCGAGCGATCACCCGCAACACCTCGTCGCCCACGTCGTGGCCGTAGGTGTCATTGACCGTCTTGAACAGATCGGCGTCCAGCATCAATAACGCAACCTCCAACCGATAGCGCCGCGCCTGGAGCAATTCCCGCTCGCACAGTTCCATGAAATGCCGGCGGTTGAACAGCCCGGTCAAGCCGTCCACCGTCGCCAGATGCCGTAATTCCTCCAGAATCCGCGTGCGTTCGGTGATGTCGGATAGCACGCCTTCGACGGTAGCGACGGCATGGTGCGGATCGAGACTGGCGTGCGCGTTGACCTCCACCCAGAGGGCTTCGCCGTTCCAGCGCCGCAGCCGCAAATGCAAGTGTGCCACTTGACCATGTGCCGCCAGCGCCCCGAACAGGCGCTTATGTTCATCTTCATCAATAAACGGCCACCAGAAATCTTCCTGGTGCGCTCGCAGAAACTCGGCGGGCGTTTGGTGTCCCACAATTCGCGCCAGCGCCGGATTGACATCCAGAAATCGCCCATCCAATTGGGCAATGAAAATGCCTTCGCTGACGTTCTCGAACAACGAACGGTATTTCACCTCACTGCGTTGCAAGCGGTCATTGAGGTTGTTAAGTTCCTCCTGCATCCGGTCGCCCACCCGGATCAGATGCCGCACATGGCGCAACAGCCGGCCATACTGCCGGGTCAGATCGGCGAAAGCCTCGGCGCAGGATTCCGAAGTCCCATCGTGCAACAGCGCCTTGGCCGCTTCCAGAGTCCGCTTTTCGCCCTCCAGCAGAGTGTCCACGGCGCTCATTGTGGTTCCCGGGACTGTTCGACCAGGTTGAAGGTCAGCGCTTGCAATTCCTCGCTGAAATCCTGCCCGCATTCAAGAATCGTTTCATTATCAGGATCGTAGCGCCAGTTGACGGTGACCTGCGCCCCATCCTGGGCCGCCTGCTCAATCAGATCGAGAAAGTTCAGCATGACCTTGGTGCTGCTGCTGTTCAGGTACAGCACTTCCAGATCCACCTGCACCGCAGCCCCCGGCTCCAGTCTGGCAAGGAAGGTTTTCAGCCAGGCGAACACCGGCGCGTAAAATGCCGCCGCGTTTTCCGGATAGGACTCGCCGCTGACGCTTAAGCAACGGGTTTCGGCGTTGAACCGAATCGTCGGCGATGATCGGGAGGCTTCGATGACCAAGCTGTCCATTAGGGCATTATCCATATCGTTCCCCCTTCCTCAGATGACGACGCGCAGACTGAAAAACACATACTGCTCATCGACTTCACCAAAGGCGTATTCCAGCGGCATGGTAGCTTTGCGCGCCATTTCGATCAGGCCCAGCCCTGCCCCGCCCTGCGGGGTGAGCGGCAGGCGCATTTGTGCCTTGTACAGCGCCTTCAATCCGGCTTTGTCCAGACTCCGCAACCGCTCCAGACGAGCGATCAGCGCTGGCGCATCGGCTCGATCCAGCAAGTTGCCGGAACTGACCACGCAGCGCTGATCTTCCTGGGCGATGACCACAATGCCGGAACTGGCGAGCCGGGCCTGTGCCGATCCGGCGTCCTGGCGGCACACATAATGCCCCACGTTCTGGGCCTGTTCGATGTACACGGCAAATACATCCATCAACGTCGACCGGGCCACTTGGGCGCTTTCCAGATAATGCCGGACGGCCTTACCCAATTCTTCAATAATACCGTGTGAAAACGGCCCGCTGAAACTGATCAGGACGTCTTGGCGACGCAGTTCATCCTGCAAGCCGGCCAGATCAAGCGTACTCATGACGGGTCTTCTCCCGGTTGATTGTGGCACCGGGTCGGGGTCGGAAGCCGATCACGGTGATGTCATCGCGCTGCGGCCGTCCATTGCGCCAGGCGACCAGCGCCTGTTCCAGCGCCGCTTGCTGTTCCGGTAACGCCTGCCCATTGCAGTGCCGCAAGACGTCCTGAAATTGGCGGCGGCTGAAACCATGCCCCTTCAGTCCGCCGGACTGGTCCAGTAGGCCATCGGTGGTGAGATAGAAAATTCGGTCCGGGATCCGCTCGACGCTTTCAAGACGGAAAAGAGTCCAGTCCGGGTGGGTATGGCGATAGCCGAGACTAACGCGGTTGCCGCGAAGGACGGTCGCCGGAGTCACCGCATCCTGATAACACAGGTCGATTCTAGCCCCGGCAAACTGGAGTTGCGGTTGATCCCATCCCCAGTAACAGACCCCGGCGTCCAGCCCGTTTTCGAAGCCTTCGCCCAAGTCGCGCTGGTGCAAAACCGTCTGCATGTCCCGATGCAGCGCCTGTAAAACCCGCACCGGGTTAGCAAGGCCTATCGTGCTGGCGATGTGATTCAGCGCGGCGTTGACGGCCATGGTCATAAACGCGCCGGGAACGCCATGTCCGGTGCAATCGACCAGCGCCAGCAGACAACCCTGCTGATCGATCCGGCAATAGTAAAAGTCGCCGCCGACCCGATCGCGGGGTTGCCAGATTATGAAGTAGTCCGTCAACGCCTGCGCCAGCATCTCCGTCGTCGGCAACATCGCCTGCTGCAACAGTTGAGCATACTGAATGCTGTCCACCACTTGCTGGTGCGTGTCCGCCAGTTCCCGGTGCGCTTGTTGCAGTTCGTGGGTACGCTCATCGACCAGGGTTTCGAGGTGGCCGGTGTATTGGCGAATGGTCAGGGTCATGGCGTTGAAATCATCGGTTAATTCGCCAATTTCATTCCGCGTCTCGACCGTCGCCAGTTGCGCGTAATTACCAGCGGCGACGGCCTGGGTGGACTGGCGCAACCGGGTCAACGGATTCAGCACCAGCCGCCGGAGCAGCACCGCCACTGCAATCGCCAGCGTCAGCAGCGAGATCGCCAGCAGGGCGGCAAACGGCATAAACCGCCAGACGCTGTAGATATACGCAGTGTCGACCAGCGTGACGACAAACCATTTAATTTCAGCAAGATAAGTAATGGCGACCAGATAAGGCTGATTTCCAACCGTCAGCGGCAACACCACCACTGGCCGTTGCTCGGTGCTGACCTGCTCCATCTGCTCACGCAACGCCGTCTGCTCTTGGGGCGAAGCCAGCAGTGGGTAGAACGTCCGGCGCTGGTCGTCATTTTTAGCGACCGTGTTGAGATCGATATAGGCCCGGTCCTGATGCGCCTTGATCGATCCGGCGCGATCCAGCAGCAGAGTGCTGATCCCCGGACGATCCTCGCTCAGTACCGCCTTGACGAAGCCGTCGAGTTCCAGCCCGGTGCCGCCCAGCCCCAGCTTCTCTGCGCCATCCTTGACCAGCACGTTGATCCAGACCTTGGTGACATTAAGCGGCGCGTCGTAATCCACATTCAGATCGAAGTCGCTGACTTTGGCTAACGTGGCGAAATACCATTGGTCTTCGGGTTTGGCGGCATCGAGGGTATAGCGCAACTCGCGGCCCCGGTACTCGTCAGCGGCGTTGTTGTGGTAATAGTGCCCGCTGGGGCCAACCACGAAAAAGAAGCTGTGGTCGGCGAAATGGCGACGGTGATGATCCAGTTCGTCCAGCGCCTCCGCTTTGAGGACCGGGTCTTCCTCGTTGCGCGCCCAGCGTTTGAGCAACGGCGAATCGACCAGATGCCGGGACAGCGCCAGTTCATGCTGGATCGGAGCCAGCAGGCGATCTTTCTGTCGCAGCGCGTACTGGGCGGCGAACTCTTCACCCAACTGGCGGGTGACGCTACGAATCCCCCAGCCAAACAGGGTCAGCGCCACCGTGCCGGTAAGCAGATAGATACCGACGATCAGCAACAGAAACTGGCGCTGGAGACCGGAAAAGCGGGGATAAGCCAAGGACAGTTTGGGCATGGGCACGGGCATGGGCACGGGCATGGTGAAATCCAGAACGGTTGAAAGAACAGGCGAGATTTTCAGTCTCGCCCAAGAGCCTATCGGACTATAGGAATCCGACCTGAGTTGTGGAATTGCCGCTTCGAACCACCCCGTCAGGGGCCGGGGTGGTTCGCTCCTCAGCGAGGGGAAATTCCACAACTCCAACCGGATGGCTATAAGCAGCACGGGCAGGATGTCCGTGCTACGACGAATATCACGTCAGAAAGGGCCGGACATCCGTCGCCAGCATTCCGGCGCGGCAGGCCGCTTCCAGCCCGGAATCGGCATCCTCGAAGACTTGACAGTAGCCGGGTTCTATTCGCAACTGGCGGGCCGCTTCCAGAAACAGCTCTGGTGCCGGTTTGGGCGGTAGTCCGTCATCAGCGGTCAGCACCACTGGAAACAGCTCGCGCAGGCCAATAGCCCGCAAGGTCCGCTCGACATTGGCGCGGTTGCTGCCGGATACCACCGCCAGCGGCAAGCGCCCGTAATACCGCCGCGCCAACCCCGCCGCCGGCTCCAAGGGCTTGGTCTGCTCCAGCCGGGCATAGGTCCGGCGTTCTTTATCGGCAGTGAATTCGGCGACATTGATGGTCCGGCCAAATTCAGCGTTATACAGCGCCACAATCAAATCGGTGGGCTTGCCGTTGTGCCGGAGCAGCAACTCCAGGGAACACGGCAAATCCAGCGCCGCAAACGTCTCCTCCCACGCGGCGTAATGCAGGGGCAGGCTATCGGCGAGGGTGCCGTCGCAGTCGAAAATCAGGCCCCGCACCCAATCAGGAACCGTCAGCGCCAATACCGCGTGATCGGTCGTCATGCTTCAACCTCCACCAGGACGCGACGATCTTTGTGATACGGGCGACGGCGGTGCAGCAGGCTTCTCCTCTTCCGGTTCCGGCATCGCCTCCAGCGACAATCCGGAGCCGCCTGACCGGTCGGCGCTCGATGCTCCACCGGACAAATTAATCCGCAACCGCAAATTATTGGTGGAATCAGCGTTCTTGAGGGCCTCGTCAAAACTGATCTTGCCGGCCTGATGCAGATTGAATAGCGCCTGATCAAAGGTTTGCATCCCGGCCCCGACCGCTTTCTCCATGATTTCCTTTAGGGTAGCCACCTCGCCGCGCTTGATCAGCGTTTCTACCATCGGCGAATGCAGCAGGATTTCAATCGCGGCCACTCGCTTGCCATCGATGGTTGGAATCAGGCGTTGCGATACGAAAGCCTGCAAATTGGACGACAGATCGGTGAGCAACTGTGAGCGCCGCTCTTCCGGGAAGAAATTGATGATCCGGTCCAGCGCTTGATTGGCGCTGTTAGCGTGCAGGGTGGAAATCGCCAAATGACCGGTTTCGGCGAATGCCAGCGCATGTTCCATCGTCTCCCGGTCGCGGATTTCGCCAATCAGAATCACATCAGGGGCTTGGCGCAGCGTGTTCTTGAGCGCATCGGCATAGCTCAGGGTATCGACGCCAATTTCGCGTTGATTGACCACCGAGCGTTTATGGCGATGGACAAATTCAATCGGGTCTTCAATGGTAATAATGTGGCCGCCACTGTTGGTATTCCGGTGATCAATCAGCGCCGCGAGCGAGGTCGATTTGCCGGAGCCGGTGCCGCCGACGAACAGGATCAGTCCGCGCTTGGCCATGATCACCTCGGTCAACACCAGCGGCAGCCCCAAATCAGCAACAGTAGGAATGTCCGTCTTGATGTTGCGAATCACCATCGACACTTCGCCGCGCTGTTTGAAGATGTTGACCCGGAACCGGCCTACGCCGGACTCGTCAATCGCCAGATTCATCTCCAGGACGCGCTCAAACTCAGCGATCTGGGCCGCATCCATCACCGAATAAGCGATTTTCTTGACCCGGCCCGGCGTCAGCGGGTCTTTATCCAGCGCCCGCAATACACCCTGAAACTTGGCGCAGGGCGGCGCTCCGGTGCTGAGATAAATATCGGACCCGTCGCGCCGGGCCAGAATCAACAGGTAATCCTTCAACTCCATCGTGTTTACTCCTCAAAGCAACTCGTCTTCATTCGTCGGTATTCAGTTTGTTAGTCCCAGGTATGCGTTCACACCCCCTGCCCATAAAAGCCCATTAGTTCCTGGTTGACCGTGGAAGATGAAAGGCTGAAGATCGAACGTCCGAGCTAAGTTTAGCCTCCCCTGAATTTTTCTGTGATCTGATCCTCAGGCTGGGAAATGTACGGTGCTTGAACCGGCTATATCAATCGGTTGGAAGATCCCGACGGTCTGGCTGACCGCGCCCGCTCTAGGAATCCGCTGCTTCGAACCACCCCGACGCTTCGCGCCCCCCTCCTTGTTTAAGGCGGGGTCATTCCGCCACTCAAACCGGATGGCTATAGGCATCCTAAACCGGTTGTGGAGGTAGCACGGGCATCTTGCCCGTGGGCTAAACACGGGCAAGATGCCCGTGCTACGATAAATTCCACAACTTAACTCGGATTCCTGTATATGGAAAAAAGCCTTCATCGTCAGTACTGGATGGCCCCGATGATCGTCATTATCAGCGCCTTGGCCTGCCTTATGTACTGGCGGTTGGCGCTGGAGGGCCAGGACCGGCTCATCGCGGACACCCGTCAGACTGTGGAGCGACGGGCGGTTCAGCTCAATGCCGGGGTCAGTCAGGAAGTCGATGCGATGGTTCGGCAGATCGATCTGGCGACGCAGTACCTGCGCGCCGCCTACGCCAGTCAGAACGCCTTTGACGCAACGGTTCGTCTGGTGCTGAACAGTTTCCCGGCGGGCGCGCTGCAATTCATCACGGTCTTCAATGAACAGGGTACCCTTGCCTATTCCTCGAACGGTCTGACTGCCGCGACCGAGAAACTCTACATGGGCGACCGCGAGTATTTCCGGGTTCACGCCGACAGTCAGGATGACCACCTGTTCATCAGCAAGCCGGTGGTAGAGCGGATGACCAGCGTCTGGCTGGTGCCGTTCACCCGGTCGATTCGTCGGGACGGTCGGGTGCTGGGGATGATCGCGATTTCGGTCCGCCCGGATTATTTATCAAAGACGCTGGCCAGGATGTTGCTGAATCCGCAAGACACGATTGCGATCCTCCGCCCCGACGGCCGCTTTATTACCAGGACCCGTCGCCTTGAAGAGGCGTTGCAAACCCAGGTTCCGGCTGACCGGCCATTCTTGCAGACGCAACCGGGGACGAGCGGGATATTCCGGGCGCTGTCGGCGATCGACCAGGTACCCATGATGTTTGCCTGGCATCATCTCGAACTATGGCCGTTGATTACCATCGTGGGTTTGGACGAAGAAGCGGAACTTGCGCTGATACTCGCCCAAATCGCCACCGAGCGCCGACATGGATTGATCGCCACGGGCCTGTTCATGCTGTTTGCGTTTGGGGTGGCATTCCTGATCCTCAGGGTCGGGCGGGAGAAAAACGAACTGGTCAATAGCCAGCGGCGCTATCAGGTGCTGCTTCGTACCGCCAGCGACGGCATCCATATCCTCGATGCCGATGGCACCTTGCGCGAGGCCAGCGATTCGTTCCGGCGGATGCTGGGCTATACCGAGGTTCCGCCGGCTCCGCGCCATATCGCAGAGTGGGATGCCGGGTTTGCGCCATCTGAGCTGATTCCCAAAGTCCGCGAATTGATGCGTTCGCCGGTTCCGGTCCAGTTTCAAACCCGGCACCGGCGGCTGGACGGTTCGCAGATTCCGGTTGATATCAACGCCTGCGGGATTGAACTGGACGGGCAACGCTTTCTGTACGCCTCATCGCGGGACATTAGCGACCGCAACCAGTTGGAGGAACAGCTTCGGGAAAATCAGGAGAAGTTGCAGGCGATCTACGACGTGTTGCCGGTCGGGATCTCCGTCACCGACCCGGACGGCAACATTATCGACTGCAACCAGGCGTCGGAAGTGTTGTTAGGCATCAGCCAGGAGGAGCGTCTGGCCCGTCATTACGCTGACCGGCAATGGACGATCCGCCGCCCCGACGGTCACCCGATGCCGCCTGACGAACGTGCCAGCATGCAAGCGTTGCAAAGCGGCGAAGCGGTGCGGGATGTGGTGATGGAAGTGGTGATGCCGACCGGCAGCCAGTGGTTACTGGTCAGCGCCATCCCGTTGCATAACCGCCGTTATGGGGTCGTGATCGCCTATGTGGACATCAACAAATCCAAGCGGATCGAGGCCGAATTGCGCCGCTCCAATACCGAACTGGAGCAATTCGCCTATGCCGTGTCCCACGATTTGCGTCAACCGTTGCGGATGATCACCAGCTACCTGCACTTGCTGGAGCAGGAATTACACGAAGTTCTGAATGATGAGCGCCGCCAGTACCTGAACTTTGTAGCCGACGGGGCTAAACGGATGGATCAGATGCTGGTGGCTTTGCTGGCAGCAATTCCCGGTCTCTTGAAAAGTTCATTTCAAACAAGGTATTATGAAAAGTAGTTTTCTGACCTTGAGTTAAGGTTTTAGCGTTTTGGCTCTATACATGACAAAAATTGTAACTCATTGATTTTAGGTTAAGCCG
>CAIRMO010000031.1 GCA_903879705.1 uncultured Candidatus Competibacteraceae bacterium
ATTAAACATGTGCGGGCCGAACAGGGTCGGCAATCCCACCAGCGCCGGCTCCAGCACGTTATGGCCGCCGGTCGGAACCAGACTGCCGCCGACGAAAGCCAGATCAGCGGCGGCGTAAAATTGCAGCAATTCGCCCATGCTGTCGCCCAGAAACACTGCGGTTTCCACTGAACAAGGCTGCTTTTCACTGCGCCGGGTCACGCTAAACCCCCGCTGCCAACATAACTCCGCCACACTATCGAACCGTTCCGGGTGACGCGGCACCAGCAACAGCAGTAATTCCGGCCAGCGGTCGCGTAATGGGGCGAAAGCGTCCAGCACCTGCTCATCTTCGCCAGCATGGGTACTGGCGGCGATCCACACGGGCCGGTTTTCCCCCAACCATTCCCGCCGAAACTGCCGACCCTGTTCCGGTAAATCATCCGGCAACGTCAGGTCATACTTCAGGTTGCCAGTCACCTGCACTCGCGGCGCACCCAAAGCATGAAAGCGAGCGGCATCGGCCTCGGACTGAGCGGCGATCAGGGTGATGTGTTGCAGCATCGGCTGGGTCAGCCAGCCAAATCGGGCATAGCCACGCATCGAGCGTTCCGACAGCCGGGCATTGGCGATCAGCACCGGAATGCCCGCCGCCGCGCATTGATGCAGCAGATTCGGCCACAACTCGGTTTCCATGATGATCGCCAGCCGGGGTTGCGTCCGGCGCAGGAACCGCCGCACCGCGCCGGGCAGATCATAAGGAGCGTAAACGTGCTGAACCTGATCGCCCAACGCCTCGCGCACTTGGCGGGAACCGGTCAAGGTGGTGGTCGTGACGAGAAGGGGCTGGTTAGGATCCGCTTCCCGCAATGCCCGAATCAGCGGCAAGGCGGCGCGAGTTTCCCCGACCGAAACGGCGTGAAGCCACAGGCAACCGGGTTCTGGTAACGGGGGAATCCCGCCGAATCGTTCCCGCCAGCGTTGCCAATGGCCGGGATCGCGCCGCCCGCGCCAGTACAGCCGCAACAACGCCAACGGCAGCAGTAGATACAGCAAACCGGTGTAGAGCCAGCGCATGGTCGTTTAACCCGCGTCCGGCGCTTCCCGCACCCACATCAGCGTTGCGCCGATCACCGCCGCCGGCATCACCAGGAAATTCAGCAGCGGAATCAGGGTCAGCAATAACGTCATTCCGCCAAAACCCAGGGTCAGCGGCCAGTGTCGGCGCAACAACCGGCGCTGCTCGCGGAAGTTCAGGCCACGGTTGCCGAGCGGATAATCGGCATATTCCAGTGCCAGCATCCACGCGCTGAACAGCACCCACAGCACCGGCGCAGCGGCGTTCACCACCGGCACGAACGACAGCACCAGCAGCGGAATGGCCCAGCCGATGAAGTACAGCAGCTTTCGCACTTCCGCCAGGGGACTCAGCGCCAGTTCTTTCCAGTTGAGTTCCGCCGCAGGACGAGGCGCGCCCGGCGCTGCCAACCGTTCCACCCGCTCGGCGAGTACGCCATTGAACGGTGCCGCGATCAGGTTGGCGACCACGGTGAAGGTATAAACCAGCACCACCAGCGCGGTCAGAATGAACAACGGCCACACCAGCCAGTGCAGCCAAGCCAGCCAGGTCGGCAGCAGGCTTTGGATGTACTGATCGAACCGCTCAAACTGGCCGGCGCTCCACCAGATACCGGTGCCAAACAGCACGGTATTGATCAACAGCGGGATCGCCACGAAACCGCGTAAACCGGCTTTGGGCAGCCAGCGCAACCCGGTCAACACATAGCCCGCGCCGGTCAGTAAAGAACCACTCATCAGGGGAACCTCCCGTTGCCGGCGTTCGTTTCAAAACGCGGCAATCTCAGTTACTATTTTCAAGGTTATCCAAGCCGCCGCTCTCAACAAGCGGCGTTGCATTATAAGTGCTTCGCTCGCCTTTATTGGCGGGTGCGGATTGAAACTTAAGGAGTACACCCGTATGAAATCCCCCGTTCGCGTAGTGATCACCGGCGCTGCCGGCAACATCGGCTATGCCATGGCGTTCCGCATCGCTTCCGGCAGTATGTTAGGTCCTGATCAACCGGTCATCCTGCAACTGCTGGAAATTACCCCGGCGCTGCAAGCCTTGCAGGGCGTGGTGATGGAACTGAACGACTGCGCGTTCCCGCTGCTGGTGGGCACCGTCGCCACCGATAAGCTGGACGTCGCGTTCAAGGACGCCAACTTCGCCATGCTGGTCGGCGCTCGCCCCCGTGGCCCCGGCATGGAGCGGAAAGACCTGCTAACCGCCAACGGCGCGATCTTCGGGCCGCAGGGCAAGGCGATTAACGACCACGCCGCCCGCGACGTGCGGGTGCTGGTGGTCGGCAACCCGGCCAATACCAACTCGCTGATCGCCGCCAGCAGCGCCCCCGATCTGAGTCCGCGCCAGTTCCATGCCATGACCCGGCTCGATCACAACCGCGCGCTCAGTCAACTGGCTGAGAAGACCGGCTGCCACGTCAACGACATCAAGAAGATGATCATCTGGGGCAACCACTCTTCGACCCAGTACCCGGACATCAGCCAATGCACGGTCAAGAACCAGGCCGCTACGACCCTGGTTGACCCGGTTTGGTACCGCGATACCTTCATTCCCGACGTGCAGCAGCGCGGCGCAGCGATCATCAAGGCGCGTGGTGTATCGTCCGCCGCTTCCGCGGCCTCCTCGGCGATTGACCATATGCATGACTGGGCCTTGGGTACCGCGGATGGCGACTGGGTCAGCATGTCGGTTCCGTCTGACGGTTCCTATGGCATCGGCGAAGGCGTGATCTACTCCTATCCCTGCATCTGCAAGAACGGCGGCTATGAAATCGTGCAGGGCGTGCCGATTGATGCGTTCAGCCGCGAAAAGATGCTCGCCACCGAGCAGGAATTGCGCGAGGAACGCGCCAGCGTCGAAGACCTGCTCAAGGCCAAGTAAGCGTCGGTCAGAGCCGGGCCGCCATCCCTGATTTTTCGCGCCGGGGATGGCGGGCAGGAAATTTCCTGCTCAACGACTACACTTGGATGCGGCGACCACAGCCACGCTTGAAGACCACCGATTTGGAGGATATTCCCGCATGAAATTTGAAGAATTCCACAGTTGGTCCATTAACGACCCGGAAGGATTCTGGGGCGAACAGGCCCAACTGATTCACTGGAACAAACCGCCGCAGCAAGTGCGCGACTACAGCAAACCGCCGTTTTGCAAGTGGTTTGTCGGTGGTGAAACCAATCTTTGCTACAACGCGGTAGACCGGCATTTGGCCGACCGGGCTGACCAGCGGGCGCTGATCTACCTCTCGACTGAAACCAACGAGACCACGATTTACACCTACGCCGAGCTGTACCGCGAAGTCAACCGCTTCGCCGCGGTGCTGCAAGCGCTGGGCGTCGGCAAGGGCGACCGGGTCATCATTTACATGCCGATGATTGCCGAAGCCGCGTTTGCGATGCTGGCCTGCGCCCGAGTCGGCGCGATTCACTCGGTGGTGTTCGGCGGCTTCGCCCCGGCCAATCTGGCGGTGCGGATCGACGACGCCAAACCCAAGTTGATGATTACCGCCGACGCCGGAATGCGCGGCGGCAAGGCGGTACCCTACAAGCATCTGGTCGATGAATCCTGCCGGCTGTCCAAGTTTCCCCCGCAAAATGTGGTGATTTGCAACCGGGGCCTGGATAAAGATTTGACCTTGGTCGAGGGCCGTGATCTGGATTACGCGACGCTCCGCGCCCAGCACATGGACGCCGAAGTGCCGGTCACCTGGCTGGAATCCAACGAGCCAAGCTACATTCTGTACACCTCCGGCACCACCGGCATTCCCAAGGGTGTCCAGCGTGATACCGGCGGCTATGCGGTAGCGCTGGCTTCGACCATGAAGCACCTCTACCACATCAACCCCGGTGAGACGATGTTCGCCACCTCGGACATTGGCTGGGTGGTGGGGCATTCCTACATCGTCTACGGCCCGCTGATCAACGGCTCGCCGACCATCCTGTATGAGGGGCTGCCCACTCGACCCGATCCCGGCATCTGGTGGAAGATCGTGCAGGAGTATCAGGTGCGGACCATGTTCTCGTCGCCGACCGCGGTACGGGTGCTGAAGTCGCAGGATCAGAAGTACATGACGATGCACGACGTGTCTTGCCTGCGCTACCTGTTCCTGGCCGGCGAACCGCTCGACGAGCCGACCTCGCGCTGGATCAGCGATGCGTTGAAGATTCCGGTCATCGACCATTACTGGCAAACCGAGACTGGCTGGCCGATGCTGTCCTACCTGCCGGGCGTCGATCTCAAGCCAAACCGCTTTGGTTCGCCAGGTTTCCCGGTGTATGGCTACAACATCCGGGTCATCAGCGAAGGCACGGGCGAGGAAGTGCCACGCGGCGAAAAGGGAGTGCTGGTGGTCGAACCGCCGTTGCCGCCGGGTTGCCTGAGTACGGTCTGGGGTGACGACCGGCGTTTTGTCCAGAGCTATTTCACCAGTTTCAAGGAGATGCTGTACACCTCCTCCGATTGGGCGGTGTGCGATGAAGATGGCTACTACTTCATCCTGGGCCGCACCGATGACGTGATCAATGTCGCCGGTCATCGCCTGGGTACCCGCGAAATTGAAGAAGCGATCCAGAATCATACCGCTGTCGCCGAAGTGGCGGTGATCGGCATGGCCGACAAGGTCAAGGGTCAGATCCCGGTGGGCTTTTGCCGACTGAGAGATCCGTCCATTCTCGATGAAGCGGGCGTCACCGAGCGGATGGAAAAGGAAATCATCGCCAAGGTACAGGAGTTGCTGGGCGCGGTGGCCAAGCCAAGCCGGATTCACTTTGTCAACTCGCTGCCTAAAACCCGGTCTGGCAAACTGCTACGGCGCTCGATTCAGGCGCTGGCTGAACACCGCGATCCGGGCGATCTGTCTACTCTGGACGATCCAAACTCGCTGGAAGAAGTTCGGCGGGCGCTGGGCGGATAAACCGGTTCTGTTGCGCCTGCGGAATGGCAGGCGCAGCAAATCTGCAAAAAAAAGCCCTTCCCCCAATCGGGAGAAGGGCTTTTTTTTGTGCAAATTTTCCTGTGATAATACCAATTTCCAGTCGGTTTTCGCAGTTAGGTCTCCCGGATTCGGTCATACCCGCTTTCGTGGGTATGACGAACGGGGTGGTTTTTGACCTGAAAAAGATAAAATCTATCGGGAAACGGTATAACGAGGGTTTGCGGGGTAGGACTGGATCGTTGCCTTCAGCCAACCCTTTGATCCTGCTAAAGCTACTTTCAAGACTTGAACCGAATGGCGTAGGTCGCTCCCTGGCCGCGTGATTCATCAATCCGTACACTGACCGCGATCACCTGTTCTCGCCACGGCACCGCACATCCGGCGGTCAATTCCGCCCAAAACCGTTCAAATAGCAACCGGGCCAGATTTTCGGCGGTGATGTTGTCTGTCTCCAACATCGCCACTTCATCTGCTGGTAACACATAGCGTTTGCCGCACAGGCGAAAAGCGCACTCGCCGGCCTCGGCAGGCAGTACTTTTAGCCACGGGTTGCCGGCGGCGATTAGCACCTTTTCATCCCACTCGTCGCATACCGTTTTTAACGCCCGCTTAAACATCTCGTAACTGAGCATCTGCGCCAGCGCGGGCTCGATCAGTTCCACGGTCAGTTCGACCTGATAGTTATGTCCGTGCAGGCGTTCCTTGCCGCCATCAGGGAACACGGTCATGTGCGCCGCCGAAAACTTGAAAGAGTCCTTGCGGATGTGAATCAGCCAGTGCTGCTCGCCATTGCGCCCGATCATCCTGCCGCTCCTGTTGAGTGTTCTGCTCCCGCGATCAACGCCTGCAACCGGCCAAGGTCAATTTCCCGCCGAGCGCGATTGCCCTGGATTCAATCAGGATGGAATCCCCGCCCATCCTTGGACATCCCCATCAGCAGCTCCGCAGGTGCGAACCGCTCACCCAGTCGTTGCCGGTATCCCTCCAGCTTTTCAACCAGCGCCGCAATGCCGATCGTGTCGGCATAACGGAACGGGCCGCCCAGAAACGGCTCAACCATTCATTGGTGACCCGTACGCCAAGATCAATCGCGTTCAGGTCTTTATAAGCGGTGAGCTGCCGGGCGAACGGCGTCCGCAAGCCGGCAACGATGGCGACCCGCTCGCCGGGGACATTCATGGAATGAACGATAGCCACGCAGTTTTCCTCCAGTGATGGGGGCGGGCGGAACCCCGCAGTGTGGGTACATTTCATCAAAAATTTGAAGGATGTGCTTGTACGATATGGCGATGCGGCCAACCTACGCCGGTTTTTTGCACCCGGCGGAGCTATACCGACTGGAGGCTAGCCCGGTCAAACGCCTCGCGCATCTCGTCAAAGGTTCGCGTTACCGGGAATTGCGGGAATTCGTCTATTACCTTCTGCGGTGGGCGGAACAGGATGCCGACCTCAGCCTCGGCCAGCATCGCGGTATCGTTGTAGGAATCGCCGGCAGCGATGACCCGGAAGTTGAGCGCATGAAACGCCCGCACCGCCTCGCGCTTGGAATCGGCCTGGCGCAGGGTATAACCCACCACCCGGTCATCGACCACCTCCAGCCGGTGGCAGAACAGCGCCGGCCAGCCCAGTTGTCGCATCAGCGGCATGGCGAATTCGTAATAGGTATCCGACAGGATCACCACCTGAAATCGCTCGCGCAGCCCGTCCAGAAACTCGCGGGCCCCCTCCAGCGGTCCCATCCCGGCGATCACCCGCTGGATGTCGGACAGTTTCAGGCCATGCTGATCCAGCAGCGCCAGCCGCCCCTGCATCAACTGATCATAGTCGGGTACATCGCGGGTGGTCAGCCGTAGCGCCGCAATTCCCATGCGCTCGGCGACATTGATCCAGATTTCCGGAACCAGAACTCCTTCCAGGTCGAGGCAGGCAAGTTCCATTGAGAGTCCCCCTGTGGACAGCCATATTGAGTATGCGGCAGGTGTAGATAGCCATGATCGTTGTGAGTAAGTAAAAACCGATGGCAACGCTAACCGGTTTGCCGCCTCCGCCGCAATCCCGATCAGCGCAGTATTTCATCTTCCGTGATCAGTTCCGCCAACTGCTCGGTATTGAGCCGCAACCGCAGCGCCAGCACCTTGATCAGGTCGATCGCTACCTTGGGATTCTGTTCCAGAAAAGGCATGAAATCACGGCGATGAATCACCAGCAGCTCGCTGGACGTCAACGTCATCGCCGTCGCCGAACGCCCCCGGCCGTCCAGCATGGCGATCTCACCGACAATCTCGCCCGGTCCAATCGTGCCCAGCACGATCTCCCGGCCATCGCGGTTGGCGACGCTGATCTTTAGCCGCCCGTTGAGGACCACGAACATTTCCTCGCCGGTGGCGGCGGTCTCGAACACCACCTGCTGGGCGGGCAACTGCATGACCCGCGATAAGCTGACAATTTTTTCCAGATGAGCCGTCGACAAGTTACGAAACAGAAAACTGTTGGCCAGCACCTCATATTTCTGCGGGCGGATCGATGAGGTTTTTGGCTGCCCACTCGGTGGCGTCAGCGCACTGTGGAGCTGGCTAGCGATCAGCGGTCGCTTGATGCAGGCATAATCGGAGGCAAATTGCGGAATAGTCGAGGCCAGAATCACATGAGCGTCCGGCGTCGTTTCCCGGTAGTTATGCCACATGATCATCGCGGCTGGATCGTCAGCATTGACGATGACACTATCGGCCACCTCGCCAGCGCTGGTCGCCAGAAAATAGGTATAATCCTTGTTACTTGCAATCGATAGAATATTGCGAATCATCCGGCGATCCTTTTCCAGAAAGCCGATTGCATTGACCGTGATTGATCGTGTCGCCATAACTTCAACCTCCGATGGTGTACCCAACAACTATAAACCCAACAACCGTAACAGTAATAACCGTCACCCCGCGCCCCATCGCCGTCGCCTCTTTCCAAGGATTCCGGCATGGTCTAAAGTCTAACCAGCAACTCGCCAACCAACCTGGATTTTTTCAAGACCGCGCAAGCAATGGCTACCACCTCTAACAACGCCATCACCCAACCCGGCAGCCAGCTGACCGGCCTGGCTCGGCAGATGGTGCTGAATCATCTGCTGGATGAACCCACAGCCGTCAGGGCGCTGGAACAATCGCGCCGGGATAACTTGCCCTTTATCGCCTACCTGGTCGATAGCAAGCTGGCCCGCGACAAGGACATCGCCCGCCTGGTTGCACGCAGCTTCAACTTGCCGCTGTTTGATATCGAAGCGCTGGAAATCGACAAAGCCATCGTTCAGCTGGTGGATGAGAAACTGTTGCGCCGACACCACGCGCTGCCGCTGTTCAAGCGCGGGCGGCGACTGTTTGTCGGCATCAGCGACCCCACCAATCAGCGGGTGCTGGAGGACATCAAGTTCCAGACCCGGCTCGACATTGAACCGGTCATTGTCAGCGAATTGCAATGGGCCAAGGCCATCGAAGGCGCCATCGAATCCCAGGCGTCAGTCATGGTCGATACGGAGATCGGCGATCTCGATTTCAGCAGCGAAGGCAGTGACGGCGACGGCAAGATTGAAACCCTCACCCAGTCCGACGCTGAAGACGCGCCGGTAGTGCGGTTCATCAACCAGGTCATCCTGCAAGCCATCAATTGCGGCGCATCCGATATCCATTTCGAGCCTTATGAAAAAATCTACCGGGTGCGGTTTCGCCAGGACGGCATGCTGGATGAAGTCTACAAGCCGCCGGTCACTATGGCTCCGCGGCTGGCTGCGCGCCTCAAGATCATGGCTCAGCTCGACATCGCCGAGCGCCGGTTGCCGCAGGATGGCCGGATCAAGCTCTACCTGACCAAGCAGCGCGCCATCGACTTCCGGATGAATACCCTGCCGACGCTGTGGGGCGAAAAGGTGGTGCTGCGGATCCTCGATCCCGCCAGCGCCCAATTGGGTATCGAAGCGTTGGGCTATGAAGATCATCAGCGGGATTTGTTTCTCAAGGCCATCCACAAACCGCAGGGTATGGTGCTGGTCACCGGTCCTACCGGCAGCGGCAAAACCGTGTCGCTGTATACCGCGCTCAACATTCTCAACACCGCCGAGGTCAATATTTCCACCGCGGAAGACCCGGTCGAAATCAACCTGCCGGGGATCAACCAGGTCAATGTGAACATCAAGGTCGGGATGACCTTTGCCACAGCCTTGCGCTCCTTTCTGCGCCAAGACCCGGATATCGTTATGGTCGGTGAAATTCGCGATCTGGAAACCGCTGAAATCGCCATCAAAGCCGCCCAAACCGGCCACATGGTGCTGTCCACCCTGCACACCAACAGCGCCCCACAAACGCTCAACCGGCTGATGAATATGGGCGTCGCGGCTTATAACATCGCCTCCAGCGTGACGTTGATCATCGCGCAACGCCTCGGACGGCGGCTGTGTCCGCACTGCAAGGAAGAGGTCAAGATTCCGCCGGAAGAACTGATCCATCAGGGCTTTCAAGAAGATAAACTGAAGGATCTGATCCTCTATAAGGCGGTCGGTTGCGACCAGTGTAACCGTGGCTACAAGGGCCGAGTGGGCATCTACGAGGTGATGCCTATTTCGGATGAAATTGGCCGGATCATCATGGCCAGCGGCAATGCCATCCAGATCGCCGATCAGGCGCGCCTGGAAGGCGTCAACGATCTGCGCCGGTCAGGCCTGAACAAGGTGAGCATGGGCCTGATCAGCCTCGAAGAAATCAACCGGGTAACAACGGATTAACGGACATGGCCAAACAACCGACACTGACAAAAATCAAGAAGAAGAAGGAAGAAGAACCGACCTTCAAATGGGAAGGCACCGACAAACGGGCCATTCGAGTCAAGGGCGAAATGCGCGGTGCCAACCAGAACCTGATCAAGGCTGAATTGCGTCGGCAGGGCATTTTGCCGCTAAGCGTCAAGAAAAAAGCCAAGCCGCTATTTACCTTTGGTGACACGATCGCCCCCAAGGATATCATGCTGTTCACCCGCCAGATCTGCACCATGCTCACCTGCGGCATCGCCGTGGTGCAAGCCTTGGATATGGTCGGCAACAGCAATCGCAAACCCAAGGTCAAGGCCCTGATTCTAGACATCAAGACCGAGGTGGAAAGCGGCACGGCGTTTTCGAAGGCGCTCGGCAAGCATCATCTGTACTTCAACGATCTGTATTGCAGCCTGGTTCATGCCGGTGAAGAAGCGGGCGTACTCGAGGTGTTGCTCGACAAGATCGCTACCTACCAGGAAAAGTCTGAGGTACTCAAGGTCAAGGTCAAAAAGGCGCTGACCTATCCGGTCATCGTGCTGGTGTTCGCCTTCATCGTCACCGCCATTCTGCTGCTGTTCGTTATCCCGACTTTCGAGGATCTGTTCAAGGGCTTTGGCGCAGAACTGCCGGCGCTGACCCAAATGGTCATTAATCTCTCGAAAGTCTTTCAGAAATACTGGTATCTCATTATCGGCGGGCCGGTGATCGCGATTGTCGGTTTTGTGGAAGCGCGGAAGCGATCCCGTGCGTTCGCTCAGTGGCTGGACTGGATGGTTTTGCAATTGCCACTGATCGGTGATCTGGTCGCAGCCTCAGCTAACGCCCGGTTCGCCCGCACCCTGTCCACCCTGTTCAGCGGTGGCGTACCCCTGGTCGATGCCATGCTCAGCGTCGCTGGCGCCACGGGCAATTATGTCTACGAAAAGGCGGTGCTACAGATGCGCGAGTCCGTGTCCATCGGCCAGCAACTGAATTTTTCCATGCGCCAGACCAATCTGTTCCCGGATATGGTGATCCAGATGATCGCCATTGGCGAGGAGGCGGGGTCGCTGGGCGACATGCTGGCCAAAGTGGCTGACTTTTACGAGGCTGAGGTCGATCAGAAGGTCGATGCACTGACGACCATGATCGAACCGTTGCTGATGGCGTTCCTGGCCGTGGTGGTGGGTACTCTGGTGATCGCCATGTACCTGCCGATCTTCAAGCTGGCTTCAGCGGTTTAATGGTGGCCAGACGATGACGTTGCTGGAATTAGTGGCTGGTGCGCCGGCGCTGTTTGTCACTCTGGCCGTGCTGTTGGGCCTGATTATCGGCAGCTTTCTCAATGTTGTAATCCACCGCCTGCCGGTGATGATGGAACGGGAGTGGCGGACGCAATGCGCGGAACTGCTGAATCAGCCCGCACCAGAGGCTAATCAGCCGGCGTTCAATCTGTGGACGCCGCGGTCGCGCTGTCCCCACTGTAGCCATCTGATTGGCGCCACTGAAAACATTCCCCTGCTGAGTTTTATCCTGCAACGCGGACGCTGCGTCCATTGCCAGGCCGGAATCAGTTGGCAATATCCGCTAGTGGAAGCGGTCAGCGGGTTGCTGACCGGCCTGGTCGCCTGGCAGTTCGGTTTCGGCTGGCCGGCCTTGGCGGCGCTGTTGTTTACTTGGACGCTATTGGCGGCAGGTGTCATCGATCTCAAGCACCAGTTGTTACCCGACGATCTGACTCTGCCGTTGCTGTGGCTAGGGCTGGCGGTCGCGCTGTGGGGACCATTCGCCGACTTGCCCAGTTCGCTCATCGGTGCGATGGCCGGTTATTTATCGCTCTGGACGGTCTACCAGGCGTTTCGGCTGTTGACCGGCAAGGAGGGCATGGGGCATGGCGATTTCAAGTTACTGGCAGCGCTGGGGGCCTGGACCGGCTGGCAGTCGCTGGTGGCGATTGTGCTGCTGTCGTCGCTGGTGGGCGCGGTGGTCGGACTGGCGCTGATCCTGTTCCGGGGCCGTGACCGGGGCGTTCCCATGCCATTCGGCCCGTTCCTCGCCGCCGCTGGCTGGATCGCGCTGTTATGGGGCGAAACGATCAACCGCGCCTATCTGCACTGGCTGGGTTTGTGAAGCATGCTGATTGTGGGCCTTACCGGCGGCATTGGCAGCGGCAAAACCACGGTCAGCGACCGCTTCGCCCATTGCAACGTCCCGATCATCGACACTGATTTGCTGGCCCGCGAACTGGTCGAACCCGGCCAACCCGCGCTGGCAGAGATTACCACCGCCTTCGGGTCAGACTGTCTGGATGAGGCGGGCCGTCTGGATCGCACCCGCCTGCGTGAACGAGTGTTTGCCGATGCTGAAGGCCGGAAGCGACTGGAGGCCATACTGCATCCCCGGATCCGCATTCTGGCCCGGCAACGGATCGCCAATCTCACCAGCCCCTACTGCCTGTTGGTCATTCCGCTGCTGGCAGAAACCGGCATGACCGACTTGATCGACCGGGTGCTGGTAGTGGACGCGCCCGAGGCTGAACAGCTTCGCCGGGTGATGGTGCGGGATCGATCTGGCGAGGAACAGGCTCGCCGCATCCTGACCGCGCAGGCCAGCCGCGAACAACGCTTGGCGCTGGCTAATGAGGTGGTCGAGAATTCCGGAGATTTCGCCGATCTGGATCGTCAGGTCGCCGCTCTGCATCAACGCTATCTGGCGCTGGCTCACGCCCGGTAAACTCCGGTTTTGCCGACCCGGCTCTGCTCCACAGTCAATCTCGCGAGGTTTTGCGTGCCGCTCCGAACCGTTTGCTACGAGCAACCGCTCAATGAACGCACCCGCGCTCTGCTACGGCTGGAATTTCTGTTCCAGCAGGTCGAATATGCCATCGCGGGTTCAGCCGACTGGGACAGCCGGCTGGCATTGCAGGGGTTATTCGACATTCTTGATCTGACCGGGCGTAACGAATTCAAGGGTGAATTACTCAAGGAATTGAAACGGCACGCCGCGACCTTGGGCCAGTTACGACAAACGCCGGGTGTGAATGCCGCAACCCTTGATCAAGTATTGGCGAGGATTGCCCAGGTCACTCAGCGCATTCATCGCCAACTGGATAATCCGCGCATCGATGCGGTGCGTCAGACCGACTTTCTCAGCGCCATTCACAAGCGCCATCATGTTCCCGGCGGGACCTGTTGCTTTGACGTACCCGCTCTGCATCACTGGCTGCAAGAGGACGGCGCGGTGCGCAACCGGCATATCCAGGAATGGTTGGAGCCGTTTGCGCCGATGCGGGAAGCGGTAGTGCTGATTTTACAGATGATCCGAGACAGCGCCACGCTGCGAGCGGAAACGGCGGTTCAAGGCTTTTTTCAGCGGGGGTTGGACTGCACCGCCGTCAACCAGTTGATTCGGGTGCTGCTGCTGGACGGCAACAATAGGTTCCCGGAAATCAGCGCTGGACGGCAACGCTTCACCATTCACTTCCTGGAACAGCCGGACCCAAATCAGCGCGCCGTTCAGAGCCGGGCTGATATTCCGTTTGAGCTGGCTTGTTGCGCGATTTAGCGGGGGATTCTTTAAGAAATAGCCTCTTCTAAATTTTCCAGTAATAACGATAAGTTGCGATGTTGGACAGGATCGTTGCGTTCACCCAACCCTTTGATCCTGCAAAATGAAACTAATTGCGCTTGTCCGCGCCATGGTTCGTATCACGGGAAAATGTTAGAGGAGGAAAAAATTAGAGAAACACCCGAATTTTGAGTTTAGAATAACCCCACCGTAATCCCGGCAAGCCCCATCGGAGAACATTATGGCATTGGTAAAAAAAGCTCAAACCCGAACCGCAGTCGCCGAGAAGGAGCGCATGGATGCGCGACGACCCCGCTGGTTTAAGTCATGGTGTAAGGCCTGCTTTTCCGTGCCAGCCATCAGGCGATGCACGGAGGCCCGAAACCGGACGTCCAGCGGCCTCTTTATGCCGTCGCCGCCGTTTTTTTCTTTAACTCGCTGCATATTCAAATCCGTCGTTGCGCTGAATGAGTTGAAAGTGTTTATGGTTCGCGGTTATTTTTGCAGTCGGCGTTTTGATGTCGAACTGCCCTGTCGCTCGAATACCGGCTAATCTGGCAATGTAAGTTCCGGCATATTTTCCTTTCGGCTGAATCAGCTTCACGATGTCGCCTGTGGAAAACCCGTGGACTCGTTTAATGCGCCCTGCTTTGCTTCGCGGGAATCCGAATTTGTCGGTGCGGACAACTTGATGGGAGCCTCTACCTTTGGCGGTAATAATCAGCGGCTTCATGCCTTCTCGAATCAATACCCTCTCTCCACTTTCTCCGACGCAAGCCGCATCCCTCCAGTGATCTTTTTCATAACCTTGTTTTGTCCGGTTGAATTTGGTGCGCCCGCCCGTTCCACAACTTACCGGCCAGCGTTTCTCAAGCCGGTTCTTTAACGCCCATCGAGAAGCATTCACCGCCGCTGCGTCTTTCAATGGCGCTTTGGCTTGCGCTTGGATTTTCTTAATCAGTTCTGGCTTTGTTTTCAGAAATACTGTAATCGGCTGACTGCCTTTTTTCTGGTTACACGGCTTACACGCCAACGTCAGATTGGAAACCCGGTTGCTGCCGCCTAATGCTTTCGGCTGAATATGTTCGATCTGCAACGGCACATCTTTAGCGCCGCAATAGGCACAGGTGCGATGCCATTTTTCGAGCAAGTATTCACGAAGTTCATACCCGGCGAGAGTGCCCTGCTGATATTCCGTCCCGCTGATTTCCGGGTTGACCATCGCTTGCATATCGAATTTGACGATTTCGATACTGACCTCGGTGATCGGGCAACGAGTCGCCAAGCGGTTAATCACGGACTCGGTATTGCCGACCCGGCTTTCAACCGACGGTGGTAGCCAACCTGCGTTTCGAGTGCGGTTCAGGAACCGGGCTTGCCGATAACGAGTCTTACGGCCCCGGCGACCTCGGCGCAATGACGCCCGTGATTCTAGGTTGTTCTTCATGGTCTGGCCGCGATGATTCACATTCGCGCCCCACAAAACAACAGCGCCCTGTTGTTCAAAGTGGCCGACAAGAGCGATCCCGGTAGCTTTGCTACCTGGGTCAACTTTCACTTCGACCGGCTGTGTGTCGCCCGTTTCCCGGTCTTTCAGGATGATGGTAAAAGGCTGCATCCGATAAACCGCTGCACGGCCTCTTGTTAAAAGTTGACGCGCCCGTGCTGGACGAGTCGGCATTAACGGTTCTTTGGTGCTACTCAATACAAATACTTTGTTCATGCGATTACTCGCTCTCGAAATCGGTAATGGTCATCTCGACCTGAGCATTGAAGTCGTTCAGCCTAAGCGTTCGCCCATCAACCGCGTCGGGCAGCATCACTTTTGGCCTCAGAGTCCGGCGCTGATGAAGCACACCGGAGTGAGTCGATTTCTCTTCATTCAATGTCGTCTACTCATTTCTAAGTGGTCTGGTTGAGTCTTTTGAGAATTTGGCGGCGTCAGGGATGACGACGACTAATTCTCACGGCGGCGACTCAACTCTCGAAGGATTATCCAACCTGCCCGGGCTGGTGCTGCCGGTGATCAGCTTGCGCCGGCTGTTTCGGTTTCCCGACCGCGCGCATGACGACGCGACCCGCGCCTTGGTCATTGACTTCGGTTCACCCGCCGGGTTTGTGGTGGATCGTGTGGCGAGCGTTATCACCGTGGAGCTGGATCAGATCGAAAGCGCCACCGCCATTCAGGCCACCATTGACTCTGATCTGCTGCTAGGGGTGATCAAGAACATCGGCGGGCACACCATGGTGATGATTCTGGACTTCGCCCGGCTGATCCAGAACGAATTTGCGTCGCTGGCCCGTAACCGCGAGCAGGCGACCACTGCGACCAGTGGGGCGCTGACGGGCGAAACCGCCAAGGGCGTCAGTAAGGGGAGTGACGAGTTGCAGTTGGTGAGCTTCGTAGTCGCCGGCCAGGAATATGCCATCGACATCGAGCGGGTGCAGGAGATCGTTCAGGTACCCGAACAGATCATTCATGTGCCCAAGGCCGCTGCTCATGTGATTGGGGTGATGACCCTGCGCCAGCGGTTGTTGCCGCTGGTTAGCCTGCGGCGGATGTTCAATCTGCCGGTGGAAGCACTGGGCGAACACAATCGCATCGTGGTGATCTCGCTCAGCGGCGGTGACCAACTGGCGGTCGGGGTGGTTACCGACACGGTGAATGAAGTGTTGCGGGTCAGCAGCAGCCTGGTGGACACCATGCCCGCCCTGCTGGCGCGAGATGCCGATATCGCCGAGATTACCGATATTTGCCGGCTGAATGACGGCAAGCGGCTGGTTTCGATCATCTCGGCGGAAAAGATGTTCGCCCACACTGCGTTTCGTGAGGCGGCAGCGGTGGTCAGCGAGTTGCAGGAGGGGAGCGAAGCGGCGGTGACAGATAAGGCAGAAACCCAGAGCCCGGTCGGAGAAGACGAGCAGATGGTGGTGTTCCGGCTGATGAAGGAAGAGTTCGGGGTACCGATTGGCTCCGTGCAGGAAATCGTGCGGGTACCCGAGCAACTCGCCCATGTACCCAAAGCGCCGGAATTCATCGAAGGGGTGATCAACCTGCGCGGTACGGTGCTGCCTGTAGTGGATCAACGCCGCCGCTTTGGTCTGCCGCCGCTGGAACGCAACGACCGGCAGCGGATCATGGTGTTCACCATCAACGGGGTGCGCACCGGTTTCATCGTGGATTCGGTGACTGAAGTCCTGAAGATTTCGCGCCAGGTGATCGAGGACGCGCCGAATCTGTCCGAAGAAACGTCCCGCTTGATCCGGCGGGTGGCGAACCTGCAAAAGCAACGTCGCATGATCCTGCTGCTGGACGTGGATCAGTTGCTGGCGGGCGGTGAGGTGAAAGCGCTGGAGCAGGCGATGGCATGAGGTCGCCCGGGTATTCCGCCCGCCCTATGCTGATCAGATCGATCCATGATTAAGTTATTGATCGTTGATGACTCTGCGCTGATGCGCAAACACCTAGTCAACCTGTTCGAGCAGGAGGGGGATTTCACCATCCGCACCTGTCGCACCGGCGCGGAGGCGCTGCTCGATCTGGCCGCTTTTCAGCCGGATGTGATCAGTCTGGACATCAACATGCCAGAGATGGACGGCTTGACCGCGTTGAGCCGGATCATGGTCGAGCGGCCCTGTCCGGTGGTGATGGTGTCGTCGCTGACCGCAAAGGGCGCGTTGGCGACCTTGGAAGCGTTGAGCCTGGGGGCGGTGGATTTTATCTGCAAGCCGGGCGGCACCATCTCGTTGAGCATTGACAGCATTCATGCGGAACTGGTGGCTAAAGTGCGCGCCGCCGCCAAAGCCAAAGTCCGCAAGGCGCGGGGGCTGGTGGAACGGATCCGCCAGCAAAACCGCTTGCCGACGGAACCGGTGCGAAAACCGGCAGACTCACGCCCGCTGCAAGCGAAGCCCGGCATCGTCCTGATTGGCGTTTCTACTGGCGGTCCACGCACCCTGGAAGAAATTTTGCCCCGGTTGCCAGCGGACTTCCCTTGGCCGGTGGTGGTCGCGCAGCACATGCCGGTCAATTTTACCGGTGCCTTCGCGCAGCGCATGGACGGTCTATGCCCGTTGTCGGTGCGCGAGATCAACAAGCCCACCCTGATGGAACCGGGCACGATCCACATTGGACGCGGCGGCGGTGATGTGATTTTCAGCCGGCGCGGCAGCGGCGTAGCGGCGGTATCTCAGCCGGAGAACCGCAACTATTTGTGGCATCCATCGGTGGAGTTACTGGTACGCAGCGGGTTGGAACAGTATCCGGCCGAGCGGATCATCGGCGTTATGCTGACCGGCATGGGCTACGACGGCGCCGATGCCATGGCCGAATTGTATCAACGCGGTGGCCGGACGATTGCTGAATCCGAGGATACCGCCGTGGTGTTCGGGATGCCGGCGGAACTGATCAACCGGGGTGGTGCTACGGTAGTCGCGCCCTGTGATCAGGTCGCCATGTATTTGCTTCGCTGGTTGCATTAAAGCCGTTTTGAAGCGGTATTGAGTGGCAGAGGAAGTAATGTCTGCCTTGCTTTACTGGCCATTATTGAGGACGTCGGCATGGCTCTGATCAGAAAAACGCACACTCCATCGGATGGCGACAGCCGCCGCCTGCTACGGGATCGCGAAGGATTATTGCGCCAGTTGGACGATGAATCCGCCGAGGCCCGCCGCTGGGCGGCACTCGATCTGGCGGTGTTCCCTGAGGCCGCCGAGGCGTTATGCGCCCATCTGCAACGGGAAATCCAGCCGGCGGTACGCCAGGCGATGCTGACCGCCCTGATTGAGATCGGCAGCGATGCGGTAGTCGAGGGGCTGCTGCCGCTATTGCGTAGCGAGGATGCCGCAGTGCGTAATCCGGTGGTCGAGGCATTCCAGCATTTGCCGGATGCGGTATCGCCCCATATCGAGACCATGCTTCAGGATTCCGATCCGGATTACCGCATCTTTACGGTCAACGTGCTGAACAATCTGCGTCATCCGCAAACCCCGGGCTGGTTGCAAACGGTGATCGAGTCCGATGCCGACATCAATGTCTGTGCCGCGGCGGTGGAGGTGCTGGCCGAAGTCGGCGCTCTCGCCGCGATCCCGGCCCTGACCGCGTTGCCGGGGCGCTTTGCCGATGATCCCTTCATGCAATTCTGTGTACAAGCCGCCATTCGCCGGATTCAAGGGAAATGACGGCTGAATCTTGTTGTGACTAGGAGCGATCCCCTTGAGCCTTTCCCAGGTGGTACCCGCGATCAGTTACGAGGAATTCCTGAAATTCCGCGATTTTTTCTATCGCAAAACCGGTATCCACTTCGAGGACACCAAGCGTTACTTTGTGGATAAGCGCCTGATTGAGCGGATTTTGGCGACCGGCAATGAAAATTTTCGCGGCTATTTCGTCATGCTGCGGTTTGAGGTTTCGGGCGCGGAATTACAGGCGCTCATCAATCTGATGACCGTCAACGAGACCTATTTCTTCCGCGAGGAGTATCAATTTACCTGCCTGGTCAATTCGATTCTGGAAGATATCGTGCCGCGCAAGCCGCGCAATGAGCCAATCCGGATTTGGTCGGTGCCGAGTTCATCGGGCGAAGAACCGTATTCACTCGCGATCTACCTGCTGGAGCATTGGCCGCGAGCGAATGATTACGATATTGAACTGATCGCTTCCGATATTGATACCGTGATTCTGGATAAGGCTCGCCAGGGCTGTTACGACAAGCGCTCGGTTCAACACCTGCCCGATGCACTGTTGCGTAAATACTTTACTACCCTGCTGAATGGTCAGTATCAGATTAACCAGGATTTGCGGGACTCGGTTGAATTTACCTTGGTCAACATTACCGAATTGACCCAGATGCGCGGCTATCGCGATTTCGACGTGGTGTTTTGCCGCAACCTGCTGATCTACTTCGATGACACCTCGCGGCGCATTGCAGCGGAAGCCCTGTTCAATGCGTTGCGCCCCGGTGGCTTCATTTGTCTGGGGCATTCGGAATCGATGAGCCGCATCACTCCATTATTTAAGGTGCGCAAGTTCCCGGAAGCGATTGTGTATCAGAAACCGCTGCGATAAGTCCCGGCTGGCTCATGTTTCCCAATAGGGAGTAAAAATACAAATGAAACGGGTTTTGGTCATCGATGACGCGACCACGGTGCGGATGTACTACCGGCAAGTCCTGGAAGCGCAGGGCTTTGCGGTGGAAGAAGCCGGCAATGGGTATGAAGGGTTGGAAAAGGCGCTGGCCAGCCCCTTCGATTTGTACATTGTGGATGTCAATATGCCGAAGATGGACGGGTATACCTTATTGCGAACAGTTCGCCAGGAGCCGTCGATCAGCGCGACGCCAGCCATCATGATCAGTACCGAAGGTCAAAACCAGGACGCTGTCGCCGCTTATGTGGCCGGGGCTAATCTGTATTTCCAGAAACCGGTTCGGCCAGAAACCCTGGTGCTGCATGTCCGGTTGTTGACCGGGGAGAACCCGCCATGAGTCCGTTGCTGGCCCAGTTCATTGCTGAAAGCCGTGATCAACTGGAATTGATTGGGGTCGGATTGTTGGCGATTGAAAACCATCCCGACGATCTCGACCGGCTTAATGATGTTTTTCGCGCCGCCCACACGATTAAAGGCAGTTCCGGGCTGTTCGAGATCAAGCCGATTACCCTGCTGGTTCACGCTGCTGAAGACCTGCTCGATGCCTTGCGTTCCCAGGAAGTGCGCTTTGAACGGGCGATGGTTGACCGGTTACTCGACGCTTTTGATCACCTCAGCCAATGGCTGGATGAAATGGAGCGCAATGAGTCGTTGCCGGAGTCGCTGGAAACGACCGCCAGGGAATTAGGCGCGACCTTGCGGGTGTTTCTCCAGGGTCGGGATGTGGCAGCGCCCGTCGAGAGTCTGACCGCCCCCGTCTTTGCCGATTTGGTTTGGATCGGTCAGTGGGCCGAAGCCGACCGGGCGGCGCTGTATCACCGACTGGCAACCAGCGCTGAACCGTTGACCCTGTTTCGCTATACGCCCGATTCACAGTGCTTTTTTAATGGTGAAGACCCGTTTTATCAGGTGCGACAGCTTCTCGGTCTGGCGTTGCTGGACATCGCGCCGGTGGAACCGTGGCCACCATTGGCGGAACTCGACGCCTATCGTTGTGCATTGCGCTTTACCGGCGTGGCTTGTGCGTCGTTGGCTGAACTCACCACCCAATTCCGCTATGTGCCGGATCAAGTGACTTTGCTGGCGGCGACCCCGGAAACCCTGGCAGTGCCAACAGGCCGCGCTGGCGAAACGGTTCACGGTGGCTTTGTCGCCGAAGCGTTGACCCTGGTCGATCAGGAGGACTGGGCCAGTTTGCGCGGGATCACCGAAACCCTGCTGGATACTTACGATCCAGACACCTGGATGGCTTCAGCATTGCGCTGGCTGTTGCGGATGCTGGATAGCACGATGCCTGATCCGGCCGCGGTCCGCCTGCTGCTGGACGCTATTCCTGCCCAACAAGGACCGGACTGGCTCCAGGCGCTGATGTCCAGTTCAGCGCCAGTAGTAGCCGTTTTATTGCAACGGCCATTGAGCGAGATCGAGCAGGCGGCCTTTCAGCGCGTCGTCGCCGAACAGGCCCGGGTTTTGGACTTGCCGGAAGATCCGGCGACCTGGGCCGGGCGGATCGGCTCGGTGTGCGCCAGTCTTGCTAATGCGCTGCGTTACGTCCGGCGTACCGATTTACTGGAGGAACTGGACGAGGCAGAAGAAATCGCGCTGTCCGTCCATACCGCCGAGGCGCTGCGTAACGTACTCGCCCGACTGCTGGACGACGAGCAGCCGCTGCCGGACGAGGAGGCACCGCTGCTGGCCAAGGTCGAAGGGGCGCTCATCGACAAGTCGGCGCTCAAGACCCTGAAAGTTGACCAGACCAAAGTTGACCGGCTGATGGACTTGATTGGCGAATTGGTCGTTGCCAAGAACAGCCTGCCTTATCTGGCCCGGCGAGCCGAACGGGTCTATGGCTCGCGGGATCTGGCGCGGGAAATCAAGGATCAATATGGCGTGATCAACCGCATTGCCCAGGAGTTGCAGGGCAGCATTATGCAGGTGCGGATGATGCCGGTTGGCCATGTCTTTCAGCGCTTCCCCCGGCTGGTGCGGGATTTGTCGAAGAAGCTGGACAAAAAAATCCGGTTGGTGGTCGAAGGCGAGGGTACCGAGGCCGACAAAAATATCATTGAAACCTTGGCTGATCCGTTGATCCATATCCTGCGGAACAGCATCGATCACGGTATTGAGCCGCCGGAGGAACGACTGGCGCGGGGCAAGCCGGGTGAAGGGCAGATTCGGGTCAAGGCCTATCAGGACAACGATAACGTCGCGATTGAAATCACCGACGACGGGCGGGGCGTGGACTCAGCAGCGGTCAAGAATAAGCTGGTACGGCGCGGGTTGCTGACTGTAGAACAAGCGGATGGGTTGAGTGATCACGAGATCGTGCAATGGATTTTCGCCCCTGGTCTGTCTACCGCGGATCAGATTTCGGACATTTCCGGACGCGGGGTCGGTATGGATGTGGTCCGCACCTCAGTCGAGCGGGTCGGGGGATCGGTCACGGTCCACAGCCAGCGCGGGGTGGGAACCGACATTCGTTTGACCCTGCCGCTCTCCATGGCGGTCACGCATGTCATGGCGGTAGAACTGGACGGCAAGCTCATTGGGGTGCCAATGGATATCGTAGTGGAAACCGTGCGGTTGGCCCCGGCCGCGATTTACACGATCAAGCACCGTGAAGCCTTCATCCTGCGCGACCGGTTGACGCCCTTGATGCGGTTGCGACGACTGCTGGAGATGACGGAACCGGCCACCGGTGGAGCGGCGCTGGCGACCTTGGTGGTCAAGATTCGTGGCGAAAGCGTCGGGATTGTGGTGGACAACTTCCGCGAAGGCATGGAAGTGATTCTCAAGCCGCTGGATGGGGTGTTGGCCGGGCTGAAACACTATGCCGGCACCGCCCTGCTTGGCGATGGATCGGTGATGCTGGTTCTCAACCTCAAGGAATTGCTGTGATGCCTATCCACTTCCTGAAAAGCGTGGCGTGTTTCAAAGGGGTTTGCACCGTCGAGGAAGCTGAACCCTTGCTGCAATGGCTGCAAGACCAACCCCGCGCCAAGATCAAGCTGAGGGAATGCACCCATCTCCACACGGCTATTTTGCAGGTGTTATTAGTGGCCAACCCCCCTGTCACCCTTCCGCCTCAAGACCCGGAACTGGCGCGGTGGCTAATGCCGGCGTTGCAGAACGACCGTTGACGGGAACTCGGCCCGGCCGTGAAAGAACAGCCGATTTTTGCTTAGAAAGGGTTTGATATGAAAACGATTTTCCTGGTGGATGATTCCGCCACGATGCTCATGAGTCTGAGTGAAATCCTGCAAAAAGCCGGGTTCAAGGTTGAAACCGCCGCGGATGGCGCGGCTGCCCTGAGCCAGTTTAAGGTCGGGGCCAAGCCTGATTTAGTCATTACCGACCAGAACATGCCGGGGTTGACCGGGATCGAACTGATTCGCGAGACCCGTAAACTGGCGCCGTTCCGGTTCATCCCGATCCTGATGTTGACCACTGAATCGCAGCAGGCCAAGCGCCTGGAAGGCAAGGCGGCGGGCGCTACCGGCTGGCTGGTTAAGCCGGTGGCCGGCAAGGATTTGCTGGGGGTCATCAAACAAGTATTGCCGGGAACCTGAGGCGTGATACGCGACTTATGGCTGGCGCTGATCGCCCGGATCGGCGGGTTGCGGCCACTGTTGCTGCCTTGGTTTGCCGAGCGGTGGACAACATTCCGGCACTGGCTGACGCGGCGCGATGGGCGACCTCCTGCGTCAACATCGGCAATTTTGCCGCCGTCCAATGACGTCAGGTGTCGGGTGTTTCTCAGCCACGCCTCGCGGATGATCGAAGCCTTCAACCAACCGCTGCACCAGGTGATCGACGAGACCGAGCAATCGGCGGTGAGCATCATCGGGCGGGTCAAGCAACTGGATCAGACCGCCACCCAACTCATCGAGTATCTGACCAAGGCCGATCAGGACACCCTGACTATGCAGGCGCAGATTCAGGACAGCACCGAGCTGATCGAGCGCATTAGCCAGTTCATGCAGCAGTTGCCGGTGAAAATCGAAGCCGAGCGGCAGGGATCGGCGGAACTGGTCGAGAAGATTAACCAGATCATGCAATTGAGTGAAATCGCCGATACGATTAAGGATGTCAGCCGCCTGACCAACATGGTGGCGATTAATGCCGCGATTCAGGCTGCCCACGCCGGCGAATTTGGACGCGGCTTTGCGGTGGTCGCCGACGAGGTGCGGCATCTGGCCGGTCGCTCTGGCACCGCCGCCGATCTGATTGCCCAGACCACCAAGACCATTCATCAGGCGGTTCACGCTTATCTTGACAACCGGATGCAGCGTGACTTTACCCATGATTTACAGGAAGCCGCTCATGTCTCCGAGTCGGTGCATCAGCTTCAGGATAGCCATGAAGATATGAAGCAGTATTACAAAACCCTGCTGACGGTGGTTAAGCAATACAACATCAGCATGGCTCACGAGATTGTCGAGACCTTGGGCAGCATTCAATATCAGGATGTGGTTCGTCAGCGGCTGGAACGGTTGCTGGCGGCCCAGGCCCGCTACGATGCGTTGCTACAAACCGCGCTCGACGAGCCGGCGCTAGGGTCAACCCCGCACTTTAGAGACCATTTGGAACAGGTGTTGAGCGACTATCTGGAGGAAGAAAGCCACCACGGCAAGCAGAGTACCGATGAAGACGCGCCGCCCATGATTGAGCTATTTTGAGCAGTAAATTCTTAATAATAAAGGAATTGAACCATGACCGAGGCGATGTTCTGCGGGGTGGGTAATATCCGGGCGCTGCTGCTGGGTGATCGCCCGCGCCATTTCTCCTGTAGCTATGGCATCGTCGGCGCCGGCTTCAAAAATCTGATCGTCGAAACCATGCCGTTCGCGCCCGGCGACCTGCTGATTTTAGCCAGCGACGGGATCATGGAACAGTTTATGGCCCCCGCTCCACGTCCCGACCAACCGTGGAGCGCCAGCGGGTTGGCCGATGCGATCCTGGCGGAGTGGGGCATCGCCACCGACGATGCAGCGGTGCTGGTTTGTCAGGCCCTGCCTCGGTGAATGCTATGCCCAAGAGCCAGGTTGAACCGCCCAGCATCGTTTACAGCCGGCTGGTGCGCGACTATTGGCTGCACGGCAGCGAAGCGGCGCTAATCGCCGCCTCCGACCTGGGCAAAAAGCTGGTTCACGACGGTTTGCCACCGGAAGACATCGGCGAGTTTCAACAACAGGCGTTGCTCGCGCTGGGCCAGGACTTGCCGGCGGTGCCCTTGACGGAGGTCGCCGCGCAACTGACCCCACCGTTGCTGGAAATGCTGATCGCCTATGGTCTGGCGTTCCGCGAACAGATTGAGCAGCGTTACCGCCATGAGATCGAGCAGCGGCTGGAGCAAAACCACAAGATGGAGGCGCTGGGAACCTTGGCGGCCGGCATCGCCCACGACTTCAATACCATTCTCGGCGTGATCCTGGGCTACGCGGAAATGACCCTTGACCTGGCTCCGGTCGGGACACCAGCTCAGCACAACCTCCAGCATATTCTGGCCGCGACGTTGCGGGCGCGGGATTTGGTCGCACGGATTCTGGCGTTTGGCCGTCGGAGTGAGACGCGGCGGGTTCCAGTGCGGATCATCCATAGTCTGCATGAAGCCTTGGCGATGCTGGGGGTGACGTTGCCGCCCAGCGTGGTGCTACATATCGAAACCACGTCATCGAATTTGGTGGTGTTTGCCGACCCCAGCGAGCTGCAACAACTGATTATTGACCTGACGATCAACGCCGTGGATGCCATGAACGGGTGCGGCGTCATGACTTTCAGGGCCGATACCGTCACTCTTGCGCTGGGACAATTGTCCGAATTACCGCCCGGCGACTATGTGCGGCTGCGGGTTTGCGACACCGGTTGTGGCATTCCCCGGGCGGTCATCGACCGGATTTTCGAGCCGTTTTTCACTACCAAGGCTGTCGGGCGGGGGAGTGGCCTGGGGCTGGCGGTGGCTTACGGGATTGTGCAGCGGATGAACGGTTTGATCCGGGTACGCAGTGAGCCGGGCCAGGGTGCCGAATTCGAGATATTTTGTCCGCGCCTGGGCGATCTGGATGAAAGCCATGAGGCTTTGCACTAGGCGATGCCGTAGTCCGGAATGATGACTTTTCCACGGAACACCGGAAAAAACGAAGGTGACGAACATGGCGCAGATTCTGGTGATTGAAGACGACAAGCAATTCCGCGAGATGTTGGCGCAAATGCTGGAGCAGGCCGGTCATCAGGTTGAAACCGCGGCCAACGGGATTTTAGGTATGGCGCAGTTTCGGCAATCCCCGCCGGACTTGGTGATCACCGACATTTTGATGCCGGAAAAGGACGGCATCGACGTCATTATTGAAATGAAGCGCGAGCAGGACGACATCAGGATTATTGCGATTTCTGGCGGGCGGCGGAACATTACGCCGCAGTTTAATCTTGATTCGGCGGGGTTGATTGGGGTGCGTCAGACCCTGACCAAACCGTTTAACCGCCAGCAATTGCTGCAAGCGATTCAGGACGCACTGACCTGAACGGACGCGCTGCCGGTCAAAGTTGGCAAGGCGGCAATGATCGGCTGGTCAGCAGCGGGAAAGGTGAAGTCGCCGATCTGCGCTGGCAATGCCCAAACCAGTGGCTGTCCTTCCCGACCGTGCGGTTCGCCGGTATAAGCAGTCACCCGCCACACCGCCAGCAGCACGGTTTGGTCAGGGTAGGCATGGCGGATTTGCAGCCACGGCTCTGCGGTCTGCACGGTAATCCCCAGTTCTTCATGCAGCTCGCGGCGCAATGCCAACATCACCGCTTCGCCATTTTCTACCTTGCCGCCGGGAAATTCCCACAATCCACCTTGATGCGCGTGATCGGGCCGGCGAGTGATGAGTACCGCGCCGGCAGCATTGATAACAATGCCGACCGCCACCTGAACCGGGTCGATCATGTCCGGTACTCGGCGTTGATCCGTACATAGTCAAATGATAAATCAGTGGTCCAGATGCGCGCCGCCGCTTCACCCCGACCCAGTTCAACCCGGATGGTGATCTCGGATCGGGCCATGACTGCTTGCCCTTGCGCCTCGCTGTAATCGGCAACGCGGCCACCCTCGCGGACGATGCACACCTCGTCGAGATACAGCGCCACCCGGTCAATCTCCAACTCATTCAAACCCGCCCGGCCCACCGCCGCCAGAATCCGCCCCCAGTTGGGATCGGACGCGAAGAAGGCGGTCTTGACCAGCGGCGAATGGGCAATGGCGTAGGCAACTTGCCGGCATTCCGCTACATCCCGCCCGCCCTCGATCCGCACCGTGATGAACTTGGTGGCCCCCTCGCCGTCACGGATGATCGCCTGGGCCAGGTCGCTGCACACCTCGTACACCATCCCGGCAAACCGCGCACATTCATCGCCACTCGCGGGAACGATCACGCCGCTCTGCCCGGTTGCCAGCAAGACGCAGGAATCATTGGTCGAGGTGTCGCCGTCCACGGTGATGGCGTTGAAGGAATCCGCCATCGCCTCGGTCAGCACGTGCCGCAAGTGCGTCTCATCCACTTCGGCGTCAGTGGCGATGAAGGCCAGCAGCGTCGCCATGTCCGGCCTGATCATCCCCGCGCCCTTGGCAATGCCCGTCACCGTGACTTCCCGCCCGTCGAAATTCAGCCGCCGCGAGGCCCATTTGGGCTGGGTGTCGGTAGTCATGATCCCGTGTGCGGCCTCTTCCCAGCCGTCCGCCCGCAACGCCGCCAGTGCCGCCGGCAACCCGGCCACCAGCCGGAACAGCGGCAACGGTTCGCCGATGACCCCGGTGGAAAACGGCAGTACTTCCAACGGGGTACCGCCGCCGGTCAGTTCCGCCAGGGTCTGGCAACTCGCTTCCGCGTCAGCCAGTCCTTGCCGACCGGTACCCGCATTGGCATTGCCGGTATTGATCAGCAGATAGCGGGGACTGGCGGCGGCCAGATGGACCCGCGCCACAGTCACCGGCGCGGCCCGGAAGGCGTTGCGGGTGAAGACCGCCGCGACGCGGGTTCCCGCAACGGCTTCAATGATCACCAGATCGCGCCGGTCGGGATATTTGATCCCGGCACAAGTCGTACCCAGCCGAATGCCGGCGACAGCCAGTGGGTGCGTGAGATTTTCCATGTGATTCAATCCAACTGCCCGTGGCAATGTTTGTACTTCCTGCCAGAACCGCAGGGACACGGTTCATTGCGCCCCACCTTGCGGCCCTCGCGCACGAACGGGGTATGCGCCTCTTCCGGCTGAACCCGTACCTCGATCCCGGAGCCGTCATCGCCCGCTTCCGCCGCCGGCACTGACGGGTCGGCGTGTTCAAAGCGCATCGCGGCAGGCGTAGGCCGACGGGGTTGGGGAATCGGCTCCGGCTCGGCGTGGAATTGCGCCCGGGCCAGAAAGCCAATCGTTTCCTGATGAATGCGCTGCAACAGCGCCTGAAACATCTCGAAGGCTTCGCGCTTGTATTCCTGCTTGGGATTTTTCTGGGCATAGCCGCGCAGGTGAATCCCTTGGCGCAGGTAGTCCATCGCCGCCAGATGCTCGCGCCAGTGGCTGTCCAGCACTTGCAGCAGCACGGACTTCTCGAACTGCCGCATCCAGGTTGCGCCGACCTGTGCTTCCTTGCGGGCGTAAACTGCGTCCAGTTCGGTCTGAATCCGCTCCCGCAACGGTTCTTCGTGCAAGTCGTGATCAGCATCCAGCCAGGCGCGGAGCGGCAGCGACAGATCAAATTCCTTCTGCAACGCCTCTTCCAACCCGGCGACGTTCCACTGTTCTTCCAGGGTGCGCGGCGGGATGTACGGATCGATGATCTGTTTCAGCACGTCAATCCGCATTTCCACGAGGGTGGCCGACACGTCCTCAGTTTCCATCAGTTCATTGCGCCAGCGGTACATCACCTTGCGCTGATCATTGGCGACATCGTCGAATTCCAGCAGATTCTTGCGGATGTCAAAGTTATGGGCCTCGACCTTGCGCTGGGCGTTCTCAATCGCCTTGGTGACCCACGGATGCTCGATGGCTTCGCCCTGCTGCATTCCCAGCTTTTGCATCAACCCCGCTACCCGCTCCGAGGCGAAAATCCGTAGCAGATTGTCCTCCAGCGACAGGTAAAAACGGCTGGAGCCGGGATCGCCCTGCCGCCCGGACCGCCCGCGCAACTGGTTGTCAATCCGCCGCGATTCATGGCGTTCAGTGCCGATCACATGCAAGCCACCGGCGGCCACGACTTGATCATGGCGCTGTTGCCAGGATCGTCGCACCGTGTCGCGGGCCGCATCGGCGGCATCCGGTCCTAGCGCTTTGAGTTCCGCTTGCAGGTTGCCACCGAGAACGATGTCGGTGCCGCGCCCGGCCATGTTGGTGGCAATCGTCACCGTGCCGGGCTGGCCGGCCTGAACAATGATCTCGGCTTCCCGCTCATGTTGCTTGGCGTTCAACACCTGGTGCGGGATTTTCTCCTTGGCCAGCAAGTTCGCGAGCAGTTCCGACACTTCGATGGAGGTGGTGCCGACCAGAGTCGGCTGGCCGCGTTTGCGGCAGTCGCGGATATCCTCCAGCACCGCCTCGAACTTTTCTGGCGGGGTCAGGAACACCAGATCGCCATGATCCTTTCGGATCATCCGCAGGTGGGTGGGAACGACGATCACTTCCAGGTTGTAGATCTGCTGGAACTCGAAAGCTTCAGTGTCGGCGGTGCCCGTCATGCCCGCCAGCTTGCCGTACAGGCGGAAATAATTCTGGAAGGTGATCGAGGCCAAGGTCTGGTTCTCGGCCTGAATCGACACCGCTTCCTTGGCTTCAATGGCCTGATGCAGGCCATCTGACCAGCGCCGGCCTGGCATGGTGCGACCGGTGAATTCGTCAACGATGATGATCTCGCCGTCGCGGACGATGTATTCCACATCCCGATGAAACAGGGCGTGCGCCCGCAGGCAGGCGTTCAGGTGGTGAAATACGCCAAGATGGGCAGCGTCATACAAGCTCTCGCCGTCGCGCAGTATCCCGGTTTCCAGCAGCAAATCCTCGACCCGCTGGTGACCGTCCTCGGTCAGATAAACCTGCTTGGCTTTTTCATCGACCCAGTAATCGCCCGGTCCCTCTTCTTCTTTCTGGCGGGTCAGCGCCGGGATAATCCCGTCGATGCGCCGGTACATCTCGGAGCTTTCCTCGGCGGGGCCGGAGATGATCAGCGGGGTGCGGGCCTCGTCGATCAGGATCGAGTCCACCTCGTCCACCAGAGCGTAGTGCAACTCGCGCTGCACCCGTTGATCGAGGCCGAACGCCATGTTGTCGCGCAGGTAATCGAAGCCGTACTCGTTATTGGTGCCGTAGGTGATGTCGGAACCGTAAGCCACCCGCTTTTCTTCCTGGCTCATCCCGGCGATGATCACGCCGACACTCATCCCCATAAAGCAGTAAATTTGCCCCATCCAGTCGGCGTCGCGGCGAGCCAGATAGTCGTTAACCGTGACGACATGGACGCCCTTGCCGGTCAGCGCATTCAAGTACACAGGCAGGGTTGCCACCAGGGTTTTGCCTTCGCCGGTGCGCATTTCAGCGATTTTGCCTTCATGCAGGACCATGCCGCCGATTAATTGCACGTCGAAATGACGCATTTCCAGGGTGCGCTTGCTGGCCTCGCGCACCACCGCGAAGGCTTCCGGCAACAGCGCGTCGAGTGGTTCGCCCTTGGCCAGGCGGGTTTTAAATTCTTCGGTCTTGGCCCGCAACGCGGCGTCGTTCAAGGCAGCGATGCCCGGTTCCAGGGCGTTAATCTGCTCGACTGTTTTACGCATCGGGCGGATTACCCGGTCATTGCGGCTGCCAAAAATCGTTTTCAGGATATTCATCAAGGGTTCTCGCTAACTGTTCATTCCAGGCTGTCCCGTGGCGCATCGACACCCAAATCATCGTCGGTGATGTCGTCGGGAAAATCATCGCTAAATGTTCCGGCCATGCCGTGTACTCACGCTTCCCACTCCTGCTCATTCAAGCGGGCGGGTTTTATCGGCAATACAATGAGTTCTGATTCCCGGCAGTCGGTAAATTCAGGCGGCAAATCGAACTGAACCTGCAAACTGTTCAAGGGTTGGATAACGCAGTGTGCGTACATCAACAATCTCCTGAATGGCGAATCACTCGATAAGGCCAAGCGCCATCGGGAAGCTTCCACCGGGTTCGCGCCGTTCAAACCGGGCGGCATGATACCGCAAGCAGGCCGGGTTTGGCGCAGCGGTCGCCTCACACCCATCCTGTCCAAGTGCCGGGATCCAGCCGGCGATCCCGTCCGGAATTTGCGCCGCCGGCGCTACGGCAACAGCCCAATTCCTTCCAGCCCGGCGGTTTCCGGCAGGCCAAACAGCAGGTTCATATTCTGCACCGCTTGACCTGCTGCACCTTTCACCAAGTTATCAATGACGGACAGCACTACTACGGTCTTGCCATTTCGGGGCCGATGCACTGCCAGCCGACATTGATTCGATCCGCGCACACTGCGAGTTTCGGGGTGCGACTTCGGCGGCAAGACATCTACGAACGGTTCAGTGGCATAGCGCCGCTCGAAAATCGCCTGCAAATCAGCGTCGGGATCAGTCAGGGTCGCGTACAGCGTGGCGTGAATGCCGCGAATCATCGGCGTCAAATGCGGGGTAAACACCAAATCCACCGGCTGGCCGGTCACTGCGATCAAGCCTTGACGAATCTCCGGCCAATGGCGATGCGCCGCCACGTTGTAGGCCCGGAAATTGTCACTGGCTTCGCTGAACAGGGTGCCGACCTCGGCCTTGCGCCCGGCCCCGCTGACCCCGGACTTGGCGTCGGCAATCAACGACTGCGGGTCAATGACGCCGGCTTCCAGCAAGGGCAGGAAGCCTAATTGCACCGCGGTCGGATAACAGCCGGGATTGGCAATGAGCCGGGCGCTGCGAATCGCCTCGCGGTTGACTTCCGGCAGACCGTACACCGCTTCCGCCAACCACTCCGGGCAGGTGTGCGGCATGACGTACCATTGCTCCCATTCGGCGGCGCTCTTGAAGCGAAAATCAGCCGCCAAATCAATGATCTTGACCCCGGCTTCGAGCAATGCCGGCGCGCTTTTCATCGCCGTGCCGTTGGGTGTGGCGAAAAACACCACGTCGCAACGGCTCAGCGCCGCATCGTCCGGTTCGACAAAGCATAAATCCACCCGCCCGCGCAGGTTGGGAAACAGGTCACTGACCGGGAGACCCTGCTCGCCGCGCGAGGTAATGACGGTCAATTCCGCTGCCGGATGGGCCGCCAGCAGCCGCAACAGTTCCACGCCGGTATAACCGGTTCCACCGACAATGCCTGCCTTGATCATGGTTGTTTGAATCCTCGTTGCCCTGGACAAGCCATTACGGCGAGATTTGGGGATGAGCTGGAAAGCGGGCATGATAAAGCGTTTGCTTTATCGTGCAAAACGACGATTCCCACCACCACACCATTGATTGTTTTCGCCCGGAGCGTGATCCACACATGACCCTCAACAAAGAAACGCTCGTCACCGGCATTGCTCTGGTCGCGGTGCTGGCCTTTGCCGCAATCTGGTTATTCATGCCCGCCGGTCTGCGCCAAGCGCCACCACTGGTCGGGCAAACCCTCGATGGCCGGACCCTGACCTTGGAGCAATTGCGCGGTAAGCCGGTCCTGGTGACTTTCTGGGCGACTACCTGCCCGTCCTGCGTCGAAGAAATGCCCCATCTGGTCGATCTGTACCGGGACCTGAATCCGAAAGGACTTGAAATCATCGGGGTAGCCATGAGTTATGACCCGCCAGAACAGGTGCGGGCCATGGTGAAACAGCGGCAGCTTCCCTATCCGGTAGTGCTGGATGTGCAATCACGAATTGCCCGCGAATTTGATCATGTTCAGTTGACGCCCACTACCGTCCTGATTTCACCGGAAGGTCGGATCGTGCAATACCGGTTGGGCTTGCTGGATATGCCGAAACTGCGGCAGACTATTCAAGAGATGCTTTAACTGGGCACTAAAAAACCCCTCTGCCGCTAAATTGGAGAGGGGCTACATTGAGAATTTTGCGGATTCAGGTGAAACAGGCGTTCGCCCGATCCAGACACTCGCAGGCTTGATCCAGATCGGAATGACAGCGCATCACCCAGGCATCGCCCCAAAAGAAATGGCAACTGGTTTCGGCCCGCAGCACTCGCCAGCGTGCCTCCTCCAGTAATCCCAGCAATTCCGGGTTGCGCGAGCCGAGGTGGGTGGCATTGTGCAGAGAACCTTGCACCGCCTGGCTGACTTCGCCCACCCGGGTCAATGCATCTTTCTGCGCCGCTGAACCCGACCATTGCACAAAATCGTGGCCGTTATGCCAGCCGGTATTCCACGCCCCCGGCCCAACGGTCACTTCGCCCGTCGCGCCAAACTGATTCAGATAATCCTTGATAAAGGTCGGCTGAATGGCCTTGTCACCGCCCCGCGCTTTCTCTAGCAGCGGCTTGTAGAACGCATCCCAGAAGTTGCTGCCGGGAGTGACATTGCGGAACCAGCCGCCATTCTGTCCGTCGCTACAGGTCGTCACCAGTGCCGGGAAATCGCAGGTCTTGGTGCGCTCCCGCACTTCCCGGTCGAACCACGCAAATTCCATCCCGGATTCCTGGGCGCTGGACAGCTCGCGGTCGCGAACAATGACCACGATTTCTTCCCCACCAAACCGGGCAATATGTGGCTGATAGCGCAACTGTTCCCAACGCATCGATGTCACCGGCTGGGCATGCTCGGAGTCCACCAGGACGAACCGATAACCGCTACGCCGCAGCAATGGAATCATTTCCATGCAGAAGCCCATTTCCGGCGGCCAGAATCCCTGAAAATCACTGTGATAAAACTGGCGATGAGCAATACCCCGCCACCGCTCCATCTGCGTTTCCCAATCCGCCGGCGGAATCAGCGGCATGACCGGGTGGTAATAAGCAGTACCCAGCATATCGATGATTTGGGTATTGCGTAACTGCCAGAGCAATGCCCCGCAGTCGGTCATGCGATAAGCCCGGTTTTGAAACTCGGCACTGGTCAGCGTTTCCAGCAGGGTGCCGGACAGCGCCAGATGCACCCGTCCGATGTCTTGATAATCAGCCAGCGCCCGAGGAATTCGGTCCATCGCAAACAGGATTTCCCGAGCCTCCCATTCGTGGTGTTCCAGCAGATGTTCCAGATTGCCATGCGGTTGATGCAGGTTCAGCACCAGCGCGTGATAAAGGGTGTCCGCCATAATTCAGCCTCCTGTGGCAAATTCGACGGGCGACAAGATTGCGTCGCCCTCACTGCCACCCTGATTATTTTTGGTGAGAATGTCGAGACCTGCGATGCTCGATCCATCCGGCTAAAAATCGGTTTCGGCGATGTGCGCCGCCCGCCGGCAGATTTCACGGCCATAGTCTGTCCACAAACCCTGCCCCCAATACCGGTAACAACTGGTTTGCGAACTCATCAGGTGAAACAGTGCATTGCGATAGCGTGGATCGCTGGGCGCAATACCCGGTTTCAGGATCTTTTCATAAAAAACCGAACTCGCTTTCTCCATCGGACCCAGGACATTGTCGTAACCCTGCACCCAGGAAATATCATTGGTCCAACTGCCGCCGTCCATGTGGAACCGCCCATCTTCCCTTTTCAACTCGGCGATGACTTTTTCCAGCTTTTCTGGCCCGTCGCCCGGTTGGAAGCGATCCCAGATACGCTTCTGAAATAGCGGTTGCAGGGTCGGCAAATCGGCTTCTTTCACGCCTGACGCGAACAGATGTTCCAGATATTCGGTGGCGTTCATAAAGACCGTATCCGATCCGGCGGACTCGTGGACTGAATCAAAGAACTTGCCAGGGAACTCGTTCATCATCACCCCGCCATTCTCACCGTCGGCGACTTGCGTCACCAGCGGGGGGACTGATTTTCCAGCCAGTTCCCAGCGTGACAGACTCTTGGCTTCGTAATAAGGCTGCATTTGCGCGACCAGTTTAGTATCGCTGCCCTGAGTCTTGATGATGGCGATGATGCTGACCGTTTCACCTTTGGAATTGGTGCAAATCAACCGGTGCGGGAGATGCTTTTTCTCCGGTCCCCAGCCATTTTCCGGGCGCTCGACGGTGTGTTCCTGCACCAGTAGCCATTGATAGCCGCAGTCCACCAACGTCTTGATATAGGCGTAGGCAATGTCGGGGTGATTAGGCAGCGCCATTTCCGACGGCGAGAAACCGCGGACCCGCGCCAGTGCCTCCAGTCCGAAAATAGCAGCAAAATGGTGCTGCCAGGCTTTGACATGCAGCCGGAAGTCCTGAGTCGGGGTAGAAGGCGCAACCGCATGGCCCCACGGACAACCGAGCCATTCCACCGCCCGCCGGTAATCAGGATTACAAGTGGCATTTTTAAGGGCATCGAAGACATCGTTTAATCCCATCGCCCGTAAGCCGTGAAACAGGGTCCCGGAATATTCCAGCATCACTCGCGGTTCCTTTCCCTCATTAATCAATTGCGGGAGGAACTCGCCCATTCGCTTATAGCACCAGTGAAAAACCGGAGCATTGTAATTGTCGCCAATGCCCTGATTATCCATCATGTATTTGAGATTGCTGATGATCGTCGCATTCGATAAATCACCGCCACCCGCTGGAATCAGCGGCTGGTGCATGTGCAGAGCAATGGCGCAGGCGGCGCGGATTTGACTGAAATCAATCCGGCTCTCCGACAGAAACACCGGTTGGCCGCGACTGGCGAGCAGGGTTTTTTCCACGAGGGATTCCGAACCGCAGATGTTCGGTAGACCGTCGACGTATTCGGGAAGCTGACTCATGGCGAAGCGTTCTCCTTTGGCAAGGGCAAGGTTTATTTGCAGCGGATATGTTCGTAAATGTTGAGGTAATCTTGGCCGGGTCGGCACCACGAGTAGTCACAGGTCATGCCGTGAATCATCAGACGGCGGAAATCGTCAGGATAGGCGAACCACAAGGCAATAGCCCGATGCATGGCCGATTCGATGCCGGCATGATCGGCGCTCTGGAAGACATAGCCATTGCGTTCCTCAAACGGCTTGTGCGAATAGTCCTTGTCGAACACCGTGTCCTTGAGTCCGCCCACCTCGCGCACAATCGGCACCGTGCCGTATTTCAGCGCAATCATCTGGGTCAGCCCGCACGGCTCAAACAGGCTGGGCATGATGATCATATCCGCCCCAGCATAAATCAGGTGCGACAGTTCTTCATCAAAGCCCAGTTCCAGATGGCAATCCGGGCTGTCATTGAGATGACGCTTGAGATTCCAGAAATGCTGGTTGGTGTGCGGTTCGGGACTGGAGCCGAGCAGCACAAACTGGGCATTATTCCGCAGTGCGTAAAAAATGGCATGATGCAGCAGATTAACGCCCTTCTGGCTATCCAGTCGCCCGACATAGGCAATGATCGGCTTGAATGCCTTGCTTAACCACAGCCGATCACGCAGCGCATCTTTATTGGCGTACTTCTGATCCAGCGTTTCAATCCCATAGCGACTGGGGATGTGTGGGTCAACTTCCGGGTTCCAGATATCATAGTCGATGCCATTCAATACTCCACCGAACTTGCTCTGATGGAGATTCAACACCGGCGCCAACCCGCTGCCCTGATCAGTAAAGCGGGCCTCGTGGGCATGAGTTGGCGATACCGTAGTGACAAAGTTGGAATAGACAATTCCACCTTTCATTAGATTAACGGCAGTGTGGTTGAAGTTGTCGCGCAGCCGGTCGAAGTTGAAATAATGGCTGATATTAGTCAGGCCCGTTGCCCACAGCGCATATTCACCGGTCAGACCCTGATGTTTGAAGTTGTGGATGGTGTAGCAGACTCGTGGTATATGCATTCCGGCATGGGCGTATTGCTCAAACAGCAGCACCGGAATCAAACCGGTTTGCCAGTCGTGGCAATGAATAATGTCGGGGCGGCGATTATCCTTGAGCATGAATTCCAGCGCGGCCTTGCTGAAAAAGGCAAAGCGGCTGACATCATCCTGAAAGCCGTAGAAGTGACCCCGATTAAAAAATTTGTCCTGCGAATGCGGCTCAATGAAAAAGCATTTGCGACCATGAACAAAACCGAACCACACCGAACAATGAATGGCGCCGTTGTACCACGGCACCCACAAATCCCGAATGCTGACTTGTAGCCCCCAGATCTGGTCATAACGCATGCAGTCATACTTCGGCAGGATGATGTGGACTTCATTGCCGCGAATTTCCAGTTCCCGACTCAGACCATAGATCACGTCGGCCAGACCGCCGACTTTCGCCACAGGGGCGCATTCAGAAGCAATCTGCACAATATACATAAGTGTTTTCCGTCCTTATTTTCAGATGCCTGGCGCCGCGATTTGACCTCTCTTGAGCCGAAAGGTCTAAATCGCATCCTAAGGGTTTAGTGCGGCAGATGATCGCGGCTGGTAACCATGACAAAGGCTTGTCCGGGCCGCAAGTCGTAGGAAAACGGGCGCGGAATGTATTCGAGCGGGTATTCGGGAGATACGTCCATGAGTGGCGCACCAGCCTGAATGTAGGTACCCAGATTTTCGGCATAGAAATACTGGTGGTTCCAGGGGTCCTTGTTCAGAATGACCAGCGCCTCTTCATGGGTCTTGGTCGAAGCTTTCCACATCACCAGAATGTTGGGATTCTGGTAGGGCAGGATGCTGGTCGGGCACTCCTCCTGGAAAATGGAATGTTGGCGCTTGACAGCGTTGACCTGGCTGATGAATGGGCACAGATCGATGTTCGGCTGTTCCCAATCGCTGGGGCGGGTATTCACCACATGCAGTCGTCGCCGGAAACCATACTCAAAGCCGATGGGAACCATCACTCCAGCCGAGAACAATGCTGAAAACAGATAGCGCTGCTTCATCGCCGCTTCGTTGCCGTGAACTTCCTGAAACAGGCGGTCGGTGTCATGACTTTCGGGGAAGCTGATCGAGGGGGCGATCTCGCGCACCAGTTGGTATTGCTCCATCAACCACGCGCCGTTGAAATCCCACCACTTCGAACTGTTAAAGACATAATCGAAACCGGCTTGTGCCGTTTGTTTGGTCTGGTCGGCGGTACAACCCAGGGTTTCTGCGGTAAACAAGGTATCCGGGTATTTCTGGCGGATTTCGCCAATCAACCGGCTCCAGAGATGGCCCGGCAATTGGTAGGCGGCATCGCAGCGGAAACCCTTGAAGCCGAGTTTCAGCAGGTATTCGACGATCTGGTAGAAGTGACGATACAGCCCTTCAGGGTCGGAGGTATGCTGATGGTTGAAGCTGACCAGATCACCCCAGATAACCTTATGGCCGTCTTCCATGCAGAACGGATGGGCGATGCTGCCGTCCCCCTCGCGAACAAACCATTCGGGATGCTCGCGGGTCAGCGCGGAGTCAAAGGCGCAGTGGTTGATGACCAGATCCACCATCACCTTGAGACCGAGCGGTTCGGCGGCGGCCAGCGCGGCCTGCATTTGCTCTTCCGGGGATAGCGGGGACTGGGGATCGGCCAGCAGCGGATTCAACTGGAAATAGTCGACGATGGAATACAGGCTGCCCGAGTAGCCGGGCTTTTGTACCGGATTGACGAAGACCCAGTCAAAACCCATGTCGGCGGCCCGTTTCAGGTGTGGCTCCCAATCTCCGCACGGGCCGGCCAGCAAGGGAAAAAGGTTATAAATGATCATTCGGTGGTTCCCCGGAGTACTTGATTCTAGTGGCCAGGATCCGGCTGGACGTCCCGGCGGCTGAAATGCGGCATTGCGATAAGGGGAATCGTACCATGAAACCACGGGTTGCAGCATGGGGCGCTGGTGATGCCAAGTTCCGAGCCTGGCGCCGGTCGGGGCAGGTTTTAGGGTTGTGGCGCAGCGGGCGCAGGGTGGCTGCTTCCCGGACTCGCTCCCAGCCGTTGCGACACATCATCGACAGCCCCGCCGATCATCTTGATCCACGGATCGGCGTACAGCCCGACCCCGATCATCACCGCGCACAGCAGACCGGCCATGACCCGCTCCCGGCGGCGCAGATCAGTCAGCATGGCGCTTCGGCGCTTCGGGCTGCGCGCCAGAAAAATCCGCTGATAAGCCCACAGCAAATAGCCGGCGGCCAGCACATTGCCGGCGGCGGCGAGCGTAGCAATGCCCCAGCCGGCGGTTTCCAGAATGCCCTCCAGCGCCAGATGAGCGGCCTCGAACCCCGGTGTTCCCGGCATGGCGATACTGCCCAGCACCACCACCAGAAAGGTCAGGCCCAGCAACGGCGCAGCGTCGAACAGTCCACCTAGCCGGTAAAAACGGGTTCCGCCCAATCGGCGCTGCAAGAGGCCGGCGACCATGAACAGGCCCGCTGCCGCCAGACCCAGATTCAGCGCTAACAGCAGGCCACCACGCAATCCAGCCGGGTTCAACGAAAACAGCCCAACCGCTAATGCGCCGCTCTGGCTGATCACCGCGAACGCCAGCAGCCGGCGCAGATCATGCTGCATCAACGCCAGCAAGGCGCCATACAACATCCCGGCCAGGCCCAGCGCCATGATCCAGCCGGCCCATTGTTCGGCAGCGGCGGGCAACAGCGGGAAGACGAACCGCAGCAGCGCGTAAATCCCCACTTTCGCCCCGACCAGCAACACGATCCCCACCGCGACCGTGCCGTGTTGCGCCACCACCGGTAGCCAGGCATGAAACGGGAATAGCGCCAGGCGCACCGCCAGCCCGCCAAACAGCAGGATGAAGATCAGCGACTGTTGGCCGGCGGATAGCGGAGTGGCCAGCAAGGCGGGTAAATCGAAAGACCAGTGGCCGTGATGGGCAGCATGATTCCAGCCGAGCCACAGGATTCCCGCCAGGATCGCCACGATTCCGCTGAACAGGGCGCGGCTGAAATGGCGGGCGGCCTGACTTCGCGCCGGACTGGTTCCCCAATGGCGGATCAGCAAGGTTGCCGGGAGGATTTCGGCCAGAGCAAACAGCCAGAATTGCAGCAGATTCAATGCAGTGAACATGCCGATCAACGCCGCCTGTTGCGCCAGCAGATAAGCGACAAACCGGCCTGGCCGCTCTCGCTGCTCCGGTTCGGCATAGAGCATCATCAACAGGCCGAGCAAGGCGGTTAGCGGCAAAAACAGCACATTCAGACCGTCGATGCCCATGTGATAACTCAGCCACGGCGCAAGCTGGACCTGTTCCACCCACTGCATCCCGGTCGTATTCGGCTTGAACCGGATCAATAGCCAGAGCGCCAGCGCCAGTTCCACCCCAGTCGCGGCCAGTCCCACCTGAAACACGGTTCGGGCCTGCCGCGCCCGCCAAGCGGCGACCATGCCCAGTAGCGGAACCAGCAGCAATGCACTTAACAGTGGAAAACCGGCCACGCCGTTCTGGCTGTCGCCCCGCATCCCTTCGCTCACGACCACCAGCGCCGCCAGCAGCGCCGTGATCATCGCCATGCCTACCCATGACCGCCCCAACCCGCGTTCGACCCGGCTTAAACCCTGTCCCAACCGGTGGCTAACCGTGACGATCCCCTGCCCGGCGGCTTTGAAAATCAGTTGTTCTTCGATCCAGTGGAAGGCCGCCGCGATCCACTCCGCGGCCCAGCGGACGATGCCCTGTTCCTCATCCAGCGCGGTCGGGCCGCGCTCCAGCAACCGCCCCGCGCCCAGTTGCCGTTCCTCCCACTGCGCCAGCGATGACAGGGCGTTCACTGCCGGCACCGACAACCCAGTGGCCCGATCCACCACCGCAGTATCGAACAGCACGAGCGTGCGGGCCAGCCGTTGCACCGGGCGAACCAGGTCATCATTCGCCAGATCATCCAGCCAGAATCGGTGTAGCGCAGCGGTATAGAGCCAGCGTTGCCGAGCCAGGAATGCCGGAACCGGGCGGGCACGATTGCCGTCGAGTTGCCGCAGGATCGAGGGCGCACTGAAAAACTGGTAGCCGCGCACTACCGCATGGCCGCACAAATGAATCAGCGCCCATTGCCAGAACCCCAGGCCGCAGGCCAGCACCATCAAGCCGATCTGGCCGGACGTGGCGAAAATCAGGGCGCTTTTGATGTCGGTTTGTACCAGGCCGCCCACGAAACCGTACAGCGCGGTGGTCAGTCCGACTGCCGCGATGATCGCCATGATCGTCGGCGAGGATTCCAGCAGTGGTTGCAAACGCAGTAGCAGGTACACCCCGGCATGAACCATGACTGCGCCGTAAAACAGGGCGCTGGACGGGGTCGGCCCTTCCATCGCCCGCGCCAGCCACGGGGCAAAGGGAACCTGCGCGGATTTCGCCATGGCCGCCAGCAGGAATCCTCCCGTCAGCATTCCGGTTTGAACCGAAGTTAGTCCGGTTGCGCCAGTATTGATCGTCGCCCAATCCGCCCCGCCCAGCGCGGAGAACGACACGGCGATGCCCAGGAGAAACCCGGCATCGCCGATCCGGTTGGCGATGAAGACGCGGGTGGCGTTTTCGGCGGCGACTGGCCGATCCGGGAAGAAGGCAATCAGCAGGTAGGAACACAGCCCGGCGACCTCCCAACCGACAAAGGTCAAAACCGCGTTGCCGGCCATGACCAGTACCTGCATTGCCGCGATAAACAGGCTGAGGATCATGAAGAAGCGGTGAAATCCGGGTTCACGATGCATGTAATTCACCGCAAAGCGCAGCGCCAGCAGCCCGGCCAGTCCGCTCAGCGCCGCCAGTGTCAGGCTGAGGCGGTCAGTAAGAACCAGCAGGTTGACCTGAAAACTGCCGCTAGTCAGCCAGTTCGTGTGCATGACCGTTTCCGGTAATTGGCCGGTCAGCCGGATCGCAATCAGCGCCAGCACCGCGAGCAGCGATCCGGCGCTGGCGAACAACGCGATCTGGCTGGTGCGTCGTTCATGGCGTTCGCCCGGCGCTTGCCCGGCTAACAGCGCGATGCCAATGCTTAGCGCCGCCGCCAGTGGCAGGCTCGGAATGAGACCGATGAACCACTCAACCATAATCGTCGTCATTGCTGTTTCCTGCCCCTGTCCTCATTAAACGATCCGCTACCGGAAAGTCATGGACTATTGGGTCACGGTAAATGTCGTCGATGAGTCTTGCCAAACCTCGTCCAGAGTAGCCGCGGTTAACACCCGCTCGCTCCAGACCAGCAATGTTTCCGCGTCAGCTTGGGCGATGCGCCGCCGACAGTCTGGAGACACCTCGCCGAATTTAAACCGTAGCAGCCGTTCCAGGACCAGACTTTCACCCTCACGCTTACCCTCGCGCTTACCCTCGCGCTTACCCTCGCGCTGGCCTTCGAGCTTGCCTTCGCGTTGACCTTCGAGCTTGCCTTCGCGTTGGCCTTCGAGCTTACCCTCGCGTTGGCCTTCGAGCTTGCCTTCGCGTTGGCCTTCGAGCTTGCCTTCGCGTTGGCCTTCAAATTTTCCGCGTTCAAACAGTTGTTGGGCGGTGCTTGACATAGTGGCCTCCAGTTCCGGCGACGGCGGCGGCGATAACAACGCCTGCCATTGCGCCGGTTGTAGATCAGTAACGTGGAACAGATAAACCAGTAAGGCATGGACGATCCGGGTGCTGTCGGGTTCCCGCAGCAAGGTGTCGGCCAGCCGCAACACCTCGATCAACCGCTCCCGATTTTGCTGCCGTGCGCTGTCCAGGGCAGCCAGAAAGGCCCGCATCGCCAGCGAATCCCAGGTTTGCGGCGGGGTGCGACCCAGATCGAACAGCAGGTAGGCAAAATCCGGGATGTATGCGCGATAGCGGGCCTGTTGTTTCTTGGACAGTCCCAGTTCTTCGACCAGTCGTCGCCCGACCGGATGCGCCGTCGCCCCATGATAAAACACCAGCGGGATGACTGGAGCAGGTTCGCTTTGGGTCGCATACAACTGGGCCAGATAGCCGAGCAGTTGCCGCAACAGGTGGGAGTCCCGCGTCGACTTATGCTCAAACAGCAGGTAAACCTGAGTTGGGCTACCCTCGCGTTCTGGTAGTGAGAACAACAAGTCGGAATGTTGTTCTTGCAGGTTCTCGTCAATGAAGGTAGTCGGCTCGCTGCGTAATTGTGTCCAGTCCAGTGCCTCGGCCAGTTCCGCCGGCAGCACCGCACTCAGAAATTCACGGGCATAACGCAGGTCACTGAAAAATTCCCGGACCAGATGATCATGTGGATGTTGAAGAAGCATTCGGGTTTCCTTATGCAGCGATCAGTGCCGGCGGCAGCGGATCGGTTTGGCCACGATACCAGTCGCCAGAGCGAGCGCACACCGGCAATGGTTGTATCGGCCCAGTCCACGGGACAAAGCCTTGTGCCGGATCGAAAACGGTGAATGCACCAGAATCCGGATGTTTAGCGATCAATTGCACCCATTCACCGCCGATCAGCTCCCGCAACCCGGCCTGCCGTCCATAAATCGCGGTGAGAATGTCAGTTCGCGCTTCAACCACCATTTGCAACCGCACCGGCTCGTGAATCTCAGTCATTTGTCGGGGCAGACCGGTGCGCAAATCACTGCTGGCCCCTTCCATGACCGCAAACAGCCCGGTGACGTTATGTGGGGTTTTAGTGCCGCACCCCAGCCGCTCGTTGTTCACCGTGGAAAAGTAATATTCCAGATTGATCCCCGCTCCCACCGGCCCAACTGCCAGCAAAATCCCTTCCAGCACCGTGCCGTCCGGGTCCTGAGTCGGATCGTAGGAGATTAAAAACGCCCGCCGGTCGAGAAACACGCCCCGGCTCATGGTGCGTCGTCCGACCAGCGCCGCGGCATTGGTGGCATGGCCGAGTTCCGGGCGGGCCTGACTGAAATCACGGCTCCGTTCGACGACATGACGCAACGCCTGCGCCGGGGTTGGATTCCTCGGTGCAGAGGCAAACCGGCGACAGCGTTCATGGGCCGAGAGCTGGCAGGCGCGATCCAGTTCTTGTTGCAATTCCCGCATCGCTGATTGCGAGGCGCTGGGCAAGTCGCGCTGGTCATAAAAAGCGATCTGCTCGTTGCAGGTATTGTGTTCCGCGCCGACGAACCAGCATTCCGCCGGAACCCGAATTCCGCGTTCCGGCAACAAGGCCCGCACTTCGGGACGATTGGCCATCGCGGCAAAAGTCCGGGCATTCGGTCCGCCATGTCGCCCACCGCAGGCCCCGCAATCGTAAGCGCCCAGATGCGGGTTATTCTGACTCATCGAGCCGTGACCCATCAGCACCACCAGCGGCGCGAACCGGGTGGTTAATCCGATAGTGCGGAGCAACCCGGCGACCCGATCGGCCTGTTCCGTATCCGTGAAGCCAAGGCGCGGTTGTTCCGGGGTCGCCGGGATGTGGTCGTCAACAGCGGTGATGGCTACCTGAGTGGGCGTATCGGCAACCAGCCATGCAGCGGCGGTTTCGGCGAGTTGCCCTTGCCGGTTGGGCGCGAAGACTTTACCGACCAGCATCGGCAATAGCCCTAACGCCAGCGGATCGATCAGCAAGGCCGATGACAGCAGATTGCGGCGGATTTCCCGATAAACCGCCCGGAGCCGGTCGCGCCAGATGCAGCGCTGATTGCGGCGGAGATGCAGCGCTTCAGTACCAGGCCGGGCCACTTCCCGGACTTCGTGAACCGGCGTTACCACCACCGGACACAGCGGCGTCACGGTGCGGTCATCCAGCCCCTGCCAGTTCATCGCAACTCCGAAAAAGCCGGCTACGCCCAAGGTTTCAATGCCCGGATTCAGTTCCTCCAAATGGCGGCGGAAGCCTTCTTCGCGGTCGTCAATGCAGAACACCACTTGCGCTGATGGCCGGGCTTCACTCTGACTCCAACGCCCGTCGTTATTGGCCAGGGCGTTAATTAACGCCGTGCGGTAATGATGCTCATAAGCCGCTTGCCAGATTGCGCCACGCCGGGCGGCGGGCAACTCATCCAGCGTCGCCAATAGCCGATCCCGATCAGCGGGAGTCAGCGCCCGCAGTTCGCCGCCTGACAGTCCCAGATGTTGCGCCAAGCGGAATAGCCGCCAAGCGCTGCCATGCACCGTATGGGTGCCTGGATCGGCGGCGACCGGACTGTGCCGCCAGGTCCAGATCATGTCGGCGAGCAGATCCCACGCCGCTTTATTGCCCGCGCCCGCTGACGGGAGAGAAGGAGGGACTGAGGACGCAATGCCCCCTTCGATCAATGCCCGCGCCCGGCTGGACAGATACTCCGGCAAGCGCCCCTCGTGCAGGGCATAGCGAATCAGCGCCTCCGCTGGACGGGCGGTGAAATAGTCGTGCAAAGCCGGCAAGGTTCCGGCTACGCCCCAGGTTTCCCGGCACAACCGCTCAAGTTGCAACCGGTCGAGAGTCAACCGCACTGCCAGCCAATCCGCCAGCCGTACCGGGGTCTGCTGATTGGCGGAATAATCGGGATGGTGTTGTCGCCAGTTCATCATCCCCGCCCAGCCGGGCAATTCCAGCGCCAGTCGGGTCAGATAACCGTTCCAGCGTGATTCTGGCAGACCGAGGCGCTGCAATTCGGCGCTGATCGCGGTCAGCGGGTCTTCGGGCAATCCGGCAAAGGTCCAGGCGGGGTCTGCTTCCGCCAGTTGCCGCCAAGCCGTATACAAACCCGCGCTTCGATCCGGCAGATTCCAGGCGGCCAACCCTTCGTCCAAGTGCGCAGCAGCCAGCCGGATCAGCTCCGGGCGTACCTGATCGAACCAGTCCTGACCGGTCAGCACCCGCAACAAGCCGCGCAGGGTGATCTGGTCGCCGACCTCGGCCAACAGCCCTTCCACCAAGGCCAAACTTTCGGCCTGCATGCGCTTGTGAACCATCGGGCCATCTTCCGCTGCACCCGCGCCCCGAAACCGGGCCAGTAGCGACTTCGCCAGATTCAGTTGCAAATCGACCAGTTCTTCGGGATGCAGGGTGAACGCCGGCAACTGGAACCCTTCCAGACAGGTCCGCCACAGGTCTTCCAGCGCCGCGCCGGTATCGGCCAATCCTTGCAATCGAGCGGCGTCCAGCAGGCGTTGCCGCACCAGTTCCGGGACATCGTCCTGAAACTGGCCGGTGGCCTTGAGTTCTTCCATCTGCCAGACCAATTGACTCAGGGACAGCGGCTCCACCCCGTGAATCAGCGAAATCCGCAGCACTTCGCCGCGCTGAATCGTCCGCTCGCTGATTTGAACCAGCGGCGTTTCCGCCTCCAGCGCCGGACGTAGGAGGAATACCGCGTCCAGATCGGCATCGGTCATTCGCCCGGCCCGATAGCGCTTGCGGAACTCCTCGTCCGACAAATAGGCGTGAATGCCGGTCAATTGCTCGACGGCGGCCAGCGCCTGTTCAAACGGCAAATGCTGATAGCCGTGCAGGGTGTTGTGATGAACGAAGTTCAGAATTGGTGCTTGGGCGGGCAACACATGATCCAGATGCGCCAAGGCCTGTTCGACGATCTGGCGGGGAGTCAGCGGAGTCAGCGCGGGTTGATGAGCATCGTGATCCATTGTTAGCCCTTAATGGTTAAGCGGGCGGAGCTACGGTTTGAACCGGTGGCTGTTCATTCGCTCAAAATATACAAAACTGTTTGCTTTTCAATACCCTTCCCGCAACTTGGCCAATGCTGCTTTATAAGCCTTGCCGGCGTTTTCTTCATCGCCGGTTTTGAATAATACATCGCCAGCGCGTTCGGCTTCATTGCTGCTGAGAGTCGGGGCGTATTCGCTGAACAGGTAATTTGCCATGCGCTTGGCGTCTTCGGGCTGTTGCAAGGCGAGGAAACATTCAGCGGCGTCGAGGAAATAGGCGGTGGGTTGGCGGCATTGCAGGTGGTGCATTTCCTGATAGATCACCAGCGCTTGTTGATAGCGGTTTTCCTGAAACAGCGCTTTTGCTGTGGGATAAAGGGCTTGGCAATAGGCGGGACGAAATTGAGTCAATGGCGGCGGTTGTTGGCGATAACTGGCAATGCGGTTTTCTTCAATCCAGACCAGCGCCACTGCGCCTTGATCGAGAACCGTAGCGCGACTTTGCAGACCGGGCAACAATCGCCCTTGAATGGTGGCGTCCAGCGTGGTTAAGGCTTTGGCGATGGCTTCGCGGTTGCCGAAGCCCTGTTGCTGATAGTGTTCGCCGGCGGCATAAAGCAGCAGTAGATTCCGCGCTCGCATTTCGACCTTGCCGCGTTGCGCCTGCTGGATTTGGGAAGATATGGCGGGCGATAGTGGCTGATAAGCAAGGGCGTAAACCTGCTGATCTTCGACGACCAGCCATTCATCGGCTTGGGAGTCGGCGGCGAGGCGGGCGCGAAAGGCGGTTTGTACCGCCGGGGGCAGGCGGGATTCACTCAACCAGGCGTTGATTTGCGGAGCGGGAGTGCCACTGTAGGCTGCCGGCAGAAAACCAGCTATGTCCAACCAGCTAATCAATATCGCAACGCAAGTTTTTTTTATTCTCCACCACGATTGCGGTATTCGCTTCTCGTCTTTTTCCCCTCCTTGGATAAGGAGGGGTGGCGCGAAGCGCCGGGGTGGTTCGATCTTTGCCGGTCGGTTGGAATTAAAAAGCAGCGCAATTTTCATCCCGGTGTCCAGAGTGATTTGAGGTGGGTTCATCATGGACAACCACCCCGGAACTAACGCGCCACCCCTCCTTTTTTAAGGAGGGGAACCGGCAAATATCACAAGGCTACAGGTCCTTGTCACGACTGACCGATCCGGTGGGTCCCGGAACCACGTCTTTTTTTGGGCGCGGCGTATTGTCTTCTTGGGCGGCGGGGGCGGTATTGCTACTGCCGGCGTCATTGGGATTGCTGAGCAATTGCGCCTGATTCATTTCCTTGGCGGTTTGTGCGGCTTGCTGACTCACCGAGGGAATGTAGACGGCGACCGCGTAGACTTCAGCGTCATCTTTGCTGGTGAAGGTTTTTGGAGTTACGCCCGGCGGCAGGATTCCGCTCCGCACGGATTGAAATTGCTCGGAGGATTTTTGCACGTTCAGAAAGCTTTGACGGGTTTTTTCAAAGCGTTGTCGGGTGACATCCCCTTTGCCGTTATCGCTGTTTTCAAAATCCTTGATGGTTTGCTGAGTGGTTTCATCCAGCTTGCTTTTCCAGCCGGTATCATCACCGATAATCATTCCGACCAAGGCATCTTTAGCCCGCATTTGGGCGATTTTCTCCGCATTCAGGCGCATTTTAAGTTGCATCGCGGAATTGTCGCTGGTGCGGATGACGTCAGAGCCGAAGCCGACAAAAGCGATTTCACCGGTGGCCGGGACTTGAATGATTTTGCCGCCGACCGGGGGAATCAGGCCATTCTGGATTTCCAGCAATACTTGACTCAGGCCATCGCGGATTGAATCGGCTTCCATGCCATTCGGCGAGGGGCGGTTGAATTGACCGCGAGTCTTGGGGGTTGTGACAATGCTGACGTAGACGGTCTTTTTTGCGGTGTCATCTTCGACGGCATAAATCACAAATCCTTTCAGCAGCATTTGCACCGCTTGTTCGAGTTTCTCGGTTTGAGTGGCGGCGAAATTGGCAAGGTCAGCTTTGTTGTCTGTGACTTGCTCCATTTGTTCCACGACTTGGGTGCGGCCTTCATTGCTCAGGCCATTCAGGGCTTCCGCCAATTTTTTCTTGGCGTCCAGAAAGGCTTTGACGTAGGCATTGCGTTTGGCAATACGGGTAGCCGTCGGATTTTCCATCACGTCATAACCGCCGATGCCGGTGGCGACCCAGCCGAGGCCGGAACCCACTTTGATCATTTCCGCACCGGCGGAGTGCTTGTTGACGACAAAGTTAATGGCGTCTTGGGCGGTTTGGCCCTGAGCAGCAGTTTGGCCGGTGGCGGGGTCTTTGACTTCCTGCACCGGGCCTTGCACTTGACCGAGTTGCTGTTGCTGTTCGGGGGTGCTGGCCTGAACCGGCGGCAGGAAGTCATCCGCTGAGGGTGGAGCAGATTGGACGGGGGTGGCTAACAGCCAAAGGGCCGATAAGCCGATAATGCTGCAATAAGACTTCATGCTAATTTCCTCGCAAGTTGTGTTTGTACCACTGAATCAAATCAAACGGATGACTGCCCTTGATCCGGTAGACCTGAAAATCATTTTCATCAACAGTTAAAATGCTCCGTTCACCGGTTTTATTGGCCAACCAGACTAACGCTGCATCAGCAAAGTCGATGTCCTGATCGGCGTATTTCTGGATATAGGCTGCTAGTTCCGAGTAACTGTTGACAGGAATTTCCGCAACCGTCAATCCACCCTGTGTAATCCAGTTTAGAAGGGCAATCTTGCCGGGAGCGTCCAGAAAAAAACAGGTTTCTACGATAACGGGTGCTACCGTTTGCAGCGGTAAACGGTTTTGCTGAAGCCAAGTTAGTGCCGCATGATGCAGGGCATCCCCGCGAACATACAGCGCGACGAGAAAGCCGGTATCAACCAGTGGTTGATGCACGAAACCGCTCTCGCAGCAGATGTTTGGTATTCCGGGCAATATCGCCGGAATGTGTGCGGTCTGCACCAAATCCTTCAGCGCCTAACTCATAGGGCGTAGGCAAAGTATCACTTAGAAGCAGTTGATGGAGAGCAATCTGCACAGCTTCATTTTCGGTGACGCCGTGGTTGTTGCAATAGGCCATCAATTGATTCTCTAAATTTTTTGGTAAATCAATGGAGAGATTCATAGAGTTTTTTCACTGGCAGAAAATCATCTACCGTTTACAAATTGGTTTAAGCCGCCTCGCGCATTTCCACGATCAATCGTTTGCCTAAAACCGCCAGCGCGGTTTCAATCTGCTCGATGCGGCTTTTATGGTAGAGGGAGAGCAAATGATCGACCTGGATAGCGGTCAGGTTCAGCATTCGCGCCAGATCGGTTTTCCGTTTGCCTGCTGCTAACAGGGCATTGTAGAGGGCGATTTTTGCAGAGGCCACGACTTTGAGCGCCACGCCTGGCCGGCCATTCAGCGGGGAAGGTTCGGGAATAGGCTGATGGTCGTCCATATAAGCCGAGAACATCACCAACAGCACATCTTCCGCCATCAGCAGCGCTTCTGCTTCGTCTTCGCCAAACGTGACCGCTTCCGGCACATCCGGGAAGGTGACGAGCAGGGTGTCGTTGTCATCGGGAGTGAGTTCTACAGGGTAGATCAACATCATCGCTCCTATTTCAGTCCAAGATCTTTCTTAATCTTGTTTACCAGCCCGGTACCCAGTTGTTTGCTCCCGCCATGCATCGGAAAATCGGTTTTGCGGCTGCCAAACCGTACAACTAAATGCCCAGAACCCACTGGTTTGGTCTCGAAAGTGCAGCCTTGTTGGCTAAGCCAGGCTTTGAATTGATTGCTATTCATTCGTTCTCAATTTTGGCAAGGATCGTCAATAGCACTGCGGCTGAATCCTTCAGTCAGGTTGTCTTTGGTATTGGGCCAATTTTCTCATGGTGTCGGATAATTTTTCCTAAAGAACGTAAAATCATATTCACTTCTTCAGATGAAGAAAACATAGCTGCAACATCTTCATCTAAGCGGACAAGATTAGTTCCTTCTCTATACCTTTTTGCATATTTACCTCTAACTCCGCCTGAGAAATCATATTCATCCAGCATATCAGGATCATTTTGATTAGCCATAACGCTCTTCGTACCTCTTTCGTTCATTAGCATTCGCTAAGCGTGCTGAAATCAACCTGATGACATCACCTCTTTCAGTGTGAACAACAATAAGGGTTTTTTGTGTATCAGATTGACCTATTGTGACTAAACGCTCTTCATCTCCCGGATGTAATGGGTCAGGTATCGTAATAGACAAGGAATCTGACAATACTGTACCCGCCTCCTCAAATGTTATTCCATGTTTATTTTTATTCAAGTCGGCTTTTTTAGTATCCCATTCAAGGTTTAATGCCACTATTGCACCATTAAAATGGCTTGATGACTTTTATCCATGGGGAACATTGGCTTGCTATAAAGCCGCAACCCAACCTACATCACTTATCGGCCAATGTAGACCACCTGACCGTTTTGGATGGTGGTCAAGGTTTCCTGCAATAGCGGCATTAGTGGGCGTAATACCTGAATCTCATTGGACGGCGCACAAAGTACCGCAATAGCTAACCGTAGTTGTTTGAGATTCTGCTGAAACTCCAAGTTACGATCCATGGTTAAAAAGACATCAAATTGCTGTTCCGCTAACCGGATCAATGCGCCATTTTTGATGCCCGCCCAACCCATTTCGGACACAGTACACGCTTCATGGGTGGGTAGTTCCCGTTTCAGGCGTTTTGGTAAGCATTCGTCAAGGAGTACACGCATGGGCAATCAATAAATTCTTGGCTTGTTCCAGGGCATTGATTGCTAGTTCCCGCGATACGGTTGGGAAATCTTCCAGAAATTCGTCGAGTGGATCACCGGCCTCCAAGTAATCCAGCAGGGTTTGCAAAGGTACGCGAGTGCCGATGAAAACGGGTGTTCCACTCATAATATCGGGATCGCTGTGGATCGCTAAATTGAATGAATTCATGGTTTACCTCTCGAAAAACATCAGTTATCGCCCTTGCTCTACGCGCCGCTCATTCAGGATATGGAGAGCAGTATCAGATTCATTAGCAATAATCGTCAATAGTACGGCGGCTGAACCCTTGGGAGATCGTCGGTGCTGTTCCCAATTCCTTAGCGTGGTAACCTTGACTCCCATCATCCGGGCAAAATCACTTTGGGTGAGGCCGATTTGGCTCCGAATCGCTTTTACATCAGGAAGGTTAATTTCAGTGACTCGTCCCGGTGCCAGTTCGCCCCGACGGATCGCTGCAGCTTCCTTTAAACTTTGCGTTAAATCCTCGAATAGTGTTTTATCCATCAGGCCAACTCCTTAACGATTTTTTCAGAATCGCAGGTTGGGTTGCCCTCTTTTGGGAAACTCAACTTTCACCTGAATGTTGGGTTGCGATAAGGCCGCAACCCAACCTACATCACTCTATTTTATTCAAGAGATTTAACTTCCAGTTTCGCATTTTTCACACGAGGTAAGTCTGCTTTATCAATTTTTACACTGATAATTATAATCGAGTTAGGCGTATAATCATCACCCTTACTTTTAAGGTCATAAGAAATCATATAATCATAATTGTCAATTATGATTGGAGAAAAAGAGTTCCCGTTATAACAAGAATTGCCCGACTTTTCATTTCCTAATGCAACTATTTCATTATTTTCATCCAGTAAGCTCAATTCAATTATTCTTCCACACCCCACTATATTACCATTATTATCTCTTACTAATTGTTGTGGCATTATATCTTTTGGCACAATAAACGACTGCCACTTACTCATAGTTATTGCCTTGTCTCTATATGTCAATATATTCAGTGGACATTCTTTTTCATTATATCTTCCTTCCATGTATACCCGATAAGAACTAGTATCAATTTTTAAGTTCAATGAAAATTCTGGTTTTTTACGAATAGCAATCTGGTTGAGAATGGGGAGTAAATTACTTTTTAAGTACTTAAGATATTCCGGTATATCAATCCACACACGGACTTTATAATCGAGGGTTACAAAGTTGTCATCTGATTTTTCTTTGTTGATAACAGGGTTGGGCTGTTCTTTAGTTGATGGTGCAATATCAGCACGGTGAAGGTCAGTGCCCATGAGAGGGAGTAAAGCTTTCTCAAATAAGGCTTTAGCATCTTTCTCCTGCTTAACTTGAGATTCTACTTGTGCATGAAGACTCACGCCTTCCACCGCCTTCACGGTGATATTATTGGCCTTAGCCTGTTCCAATAACTGCTGGCGCTTCACCTTGGCGCGGATATTCACCTGAAACAAACCATTCGCCTGGCTTTGTTTAACAGTGGTGGCTTCCTGAATAAAGCCCTTGGAATAGGTGAGAATCTTATCTTGCACAATCTGATCGTTCTGCACCAGCGTTTCCGCATCCACATACAAACCCAACGCCTGCTGTACCGCATTGCTGTAGGCATTGAGCAGGGCAGCATTAGCATCGATCCCCATGCCTTGCGCCACGACTTCGACGATGTCCGGTTGCGCGGGTTGTTCAGGTTTAGCAGCAGCAGGCGGACTGTTCTGCGCGAGTAATGAAGGCGGAATTAATACCGGCGGACTGGCGGGGGCGCTGTCGCTGCTACTGGTCTGAACGGGCGTCTCCAATTCCGAAGCGTTGGAGTTATCGGTCGGGCCACTGCTATCGGCACGGTCTTTGTGCGGATCGTTCGGCAGTGCATTGATGTTGCTCAGTTTCCTGGAATCCAGCGTTGCCGCTTTCTTGGCGTTGTCCGGCGGCGGAGTCGAGGAGTAATGAACCCGCCCCTTGTCATCCGTCCACTTGTACAAGTCGCCTGCTGTCGCCGGTGGGAGAACAGTCATCGCGGAAGCGGTCAGGGAAAAAGCAACTAACGAAAGCAGACGAGGATGCATGGGACGAATCTCCAATTTTGGGTTTTTCAGCAACAGTTTGATCATGCGGGAATTGTTGTTCTGTGCGTTGCGAAGTCGGGCGAGTAATGCCGGGCAACTGCGTCAAATTATAGCAGGGTTAAAATAATACAACCGGTACGGTTACCGATAGCGGCCAGACTGAAGAGTGCAACTCAGCTAACCCGTTGCTATTTGACCCTAATACGGACTATATTTAGTCCTATTCACCCGGAGGCGATATGAAATACTCAAGCCAAATCAAGCCGATCAGTTATCTCAAAGCCCATGCCGCCGAGATTATCCGTCAACTGACTGAGCAACGCGAACCGCTGGTCATCACCCAGAACGGCGAGGCCAAGGTGGTGATCCAGGATGTGCAGAGCTATGAACAAACCCAGGGAACGCTGGCACTGCTCAAGATTCTCGCGCTAGGCAATCGCCAGATTGCAGAGGGACAGGTGCAGGAGGCCACAACCGTGTTTGAGAATCTGCGAGTCCGTCGGGAAGTCTGATGACGTTCCGGGTACTCTTGACGGAGGATGCGGCGCTGGATTTGGCGGAAATCCATGATGATATCGCCCTGCGTGACAGCGCCGAAAAGGCCGAGTATGTGCTGGGACAACTGCGGGCCGTCATTGAAAGCGTGGCGGAATTGCCCGAACGCGGCGCTTATCCGAAAGAACTCCTTGCCCTCGGCATCCGCGATTATCGGGAAACCTTTTTCAAGCCCTACCGGATTCTCTATCGAGTGATCAACGACTGCGTTTATGTCTATCTGATCGTGGATGGACGGCGGGATTTGAATGGGCTGCTCCAGCGTCGTCTGGTTCGATCCAGTTGAAATTGCCATGAAACAAGCGACGGTTACCGAAGTCCGTAACCACGCCAAGCAGTATTTCGATAGGGTCGAAGCGGGTGAAGCGGTGCGGGTATTCCGCAATGGCAAACCGATTGCAGACATCGTTCCGGTACTTGCCGATTTGCCCTCCTGGAGACGACGGAAAGCGCAACCCCTGGTGCTAGATGGCGTTTCGCTCAGTCGCATGATTCTGGAAGAGCGCGAGGCCGGTTTCGTCGGTTGCGCCGAGAAGGCCAAATCACTGAGCTGGAATATCAGCAGTTGAAATCATTGTTGCTGAGCGACATCGAAGACATCGCGGTCTATGACCTGACTCCAGCGGTATTAGCGCAGGCTGTGTCGAGTCTCGAAACCCATGTGCTGCGCGGCATGGACGCCATTCATATCGGTAGCGCGGTGGCGTTGCAAGCCGATGTTTTCGTATCCGCTCACCAGCGACAGCGGGACGCCGCTACCCGCGCTGGGTACGGGTTGAGGCGGGGTAATCACTACGCGGCCAACCGATCACAACGCGGAATGCGGGCGAGGATTTCGGTCATGGCATCCCGCGCCTGCTCCGTATCGTAATGGGCTTGTAGCCGTAACCACCAGCCATCGGACAGTCCAAAATACTGGCACAGCCGCAAGTCGGTATCTGCGGTAATCGCCCGCTTCCCGGCGACAATCTCGCCGATTCGTCGCTGCGAAACGCCAATGTCTTTCGCCAGTCGGTATTGCGTGAGGGCCAGGGGCTTTAAAAATTCTTCCAGCAACATTTCGCCAGGGGTGACGGCGGGTAGGCGTTCACCCGTGGCTACATCCGAAAAATCCATTTTGGACAGGTCTTCAATCCGAATGCTCATGCTCAATTCCTCAGTGATAGTCAACCATTTCCACAGCCCATGCGTTCCCATCGCGCCATTCAAAACAAATCCGCCATTGATCATTGATACGGATACTGTGCTGTCCGACCCGGTCGCCGGATAGTTTTTCCAGTCGGTTGCCCGGTGGAACGCGCAAGTCATCGATCACTTGGGCTTGATGCAGTTGCGCGAGTTTGCGTTGAGCGACCGGCAACCAATCGGTACCGAAGCGTCGCACTCCTTGGCGGGCAAAGACCGCAGCGGTCTCTTTATTGGCGAAAGTCTTGATCATGGCAGACCTGCTAACACACCGCGTTAGTAGTGTAAAGTGTTACCGAAGTGCGCAACCACGCCAAGCCGTATTTCGATAGGGTCGAAGCGGGTGAAGCGGTGCGGGTTCTCGGATGGCTATATCAGCCGGGCGAACACCGCCGCCAGCTCCGCAACCTTCGCGCTCATCAGCGTAATCAGCGGCCCCGGTTTCAAACCCAGTAGCAGCAAGCCCGCCGCGAGTGGCAACACCGCCGCCAGTTCCCATGGCCGCAGATCGGGTACATCTGCCAATTCCGGGCGCGGCGGGCCGGTGAACAATCCGCCAATCGTGCGAAAACCATACGCCGCACTCATCAGCACGCCCAGACTCGCCAGCAGCATCAGCCAGCCCCATTGCTGGAAACCACCGATCAGCACATGCAATTCCGCGACGAAACCGGCCAGTCCCGGCATTCCCATTCCCGCCAGCAGCGCCAAGGTAATGAACAGCGCAAACCGGGGCGTTACTCGCGCCAATGCGCCGTAATCCGCCGCTTCGCGGGTATGGGTGCGTTCGTAGAGCAGGCCGATCAACAGAAACAACAGCCCGGCGATCAGACCATGCGCGACCATTTGCAAAGTTGCACCGAGCAGGCCCAGCGGATTCAGCGCCGAAATGCCGAGCAACACGAGGCCCATGTGGCTGATCGAGGAATAGGCGATCATTGCTTTCAAATCGGTCTGCCGCCAGGCCAGCAACCCGCCGTACACAATGCTGGTCAGGGCGATCCCGACCAGCAACGGCTGCAACCAGACCGTCGCTTGCGGCAGGATCGGCATGACCCGCAGTAGCCCATACGCGCCCATTTTCAGCAGGATCCCGGAGAGCAGAATGCTGACCGGACTGGGCGCTTCGACATGGGCCAGCGGCAACCAGCCATGCAGCGGAAAAATCGGAATTTTTACCCCGAAGCCGATCAAGAAGGCCAGCAGCAGCCAGACCTGCTCCCGGCGAGGCAAGGCAGTCGCCACCTCGGCAATGGCGGTCATGGCGAAGGAATGAGTGGGCGTCAACCGGTAGGCGATGATCAGGCCGATCAGGATGAAAATCGACCCGCCCATGGTGTACAGCACAAAACTCAGGCTGGCGGTATGGCGTTTCTCGCCGCCCCACAGGTCGATCAGAAAAAACAGCGGAATCAGGGTCAGTTCCCAGAACATGAAAAACAGCGACCAGTCCTGGGCCATGAACACCCCTAGCACTGCAAATTCCAGCAGCAGCAGCCAGGCGTGATAACCCTTGGCACCGGTCTTCATCGGTTTCGAGGCCAGCAACGCCACCATGCCTAACAAGGTCGCCAACAGCACCATCGGCAGCGACAGGCCATCGACGCCCAGCGCGTAGGACACGCCAATGGTGGAACTCCAAACCACCTGTTCGCCGAACTGGATCGCCGCCGTACCGTAATCAAAAACGGCGAGCAGGCTCCAGGACAGCAGCAAGGTCAGCCCGGCGTGTGCCAGCGCCAGCCCGCGCACCAGCCGGGGTTGCGCCGCCGGTAGCAATACGATCAATACCGCGCCGAAAAAAGGAACCCACAAAATCAGGCTGAGCAGGTGCATGGCGGTCACCTGGACGTGCGGCGCGAGCGAACGGTGATTCGAACCATGAGGTGATCTCCCAAGCGGCATCATTTTTATAATCGGGCGCATTATAGCCACTCATTGCTCAACCCTTCTGCCCGGAGACGCCTCCATGCACTGCACGATCTACAAAAGCCGCCGGAAAGCGGACACCTACCTTTACGTCGTCGTCCGCGATGATTTTTCCCGGATTCCCGAGGCACTGCTGAAATTGATCGGCGATCCGGCGCATGTCATGGAGCTGGATTTGCGCCCGGGACGCAAGCTGGCGCTGGAGGATACCGCCGAGGTGCTGCGTAATCTGGAGGAACGCGGCTGGCATTTGCAAATGCCGAGGCGAGAGGAACTTCTGGCGGGTGTGGTCAGGCAGTGAAGGCTGACCGGTTCTCATTCTATCGCGACGTTCGCTTTCCGTTATTGCTTCACGCCCCGCGTCAAATCGGCAAAACTACCTGCCTGCTGGCGCGGATGGACGATCTCAACCGCGAAAGCCGCTTCACAGACGGTGATCCTGTGCGGAGCAATGTATAGGAATCCGCCTTGAGTTGTGGAATTTATCGTAGCTCGGGCATCCTGCCCGTGCTACATGAGAGAGTGTCAGCAGTCCAATCTATTGATTTTCCCTCAACCCCTCTATTCCTTCGCGGAGGTGCAAAAAGTGCGCTATCTATCCACTATCGAGCGAATGTTCATTGACCGGGGCTTTCAAAAAGGTCTCGACGAAGGCAATGCTGGGGGTAAAACCTTGGGCAAGGCCAAACTGCTGACGCGACTACTCCAGCGGCGGTTCGGACCGTTGCCCGACCGGGTTGAAACCCGTTTAGGTCAGGCGATGCCAGCGCAACTGGACGCCTGGGCTGACCGCGTGTTCGACGCCATTTTGCTGGAAGCGGCGTTCGAGTAGCCCGGAACCCACTCATGCTTAAACCGTGGCTCTGGCTCAGTGTGCTGGTCATCGGGCTGGATCAGGCGACCAAAACCCTGGCTGAAATCCTGCTGGTCATGCACCGGCCCATCCCGGTGCTGCCTTCGTTTAATCTGATGCTGACTTACAACCCCGGCGCAGCTTTCAGCTTTCTAGCCGACGGCGGCGGCTGGCAACGCTGGTTCTTTCTGGGATTGGGCACAGCAGTCAGCATCGGCCTGATCCTCTGGTTGCGTCGGCTCAAGCCCGAGGAAAAACGGCTGGCGCTGGCGCTGGCGCTGATTCTGGGCGGGGCGATCGGCAATCTGATCGACCGGGCTTGGCTCGGTCATGTCATTGACTTCATTCAGCTTTATTACGACCACTGGTACTGGCCAGCCTTCAACATCGCCGATTCAGCGATTACGCTCGGCGCAACATTGCTGGTGCTGGACAGCTTTTCGGCGCGGGAAGCGAGTCCCCGGCTGAGCTGACGGGCTAAGGAAGGCGCACCACAAAGGGCATGGAAGGCACGGAATTAAAGAAGGTAAGGATTGTGCTTCTTCCCATATAGGCCCGGTTGCAGAGGTAGCACGGGCATCCTGCC
>CAIRMO010000032.1 GCA_903879705.1 uncultured Candidatus Competibacteraceae bacterium
ATTAAACATGTGCGGGCCGAACAGGGTCGGCAATCCCACCAGCGCCGGCTCCAGCACGTTATGGCCGCCGGTCGGAACCAGACTGCCGCCGACGAAAGCCAGATCAGCGGCGGCGTAAAATTGCAGCAATTCGCCCATGCTATCGCCGAGAAAGATCGCCTGATCGCCCAACGCCTCGCGCACTTGGAGGGAACCGGTCACGGAGTGGTCGCTTCATTAGCGCCTAAGCGCGGGTGAGGGTCATAAGGCCGGTTTAGGCGATTTCCAATAAAGGAAATACCCGATCAATAACGCCCAGGCTTTGCTTTCCGTCATTCCCGCGGATGCGGGAATCCAGTAAGCCGCTGAAAAGCCTGGATATCCGCTTTCACGGGTATGACGATACTGGAAAATAACCGAACCATTTGGTTCCGTAAATTTTCCTGTGATCAGATCCCCAAGTCGGGTAGGGACACGATGATCAAACCTTTTATATCAATAGGTTGTAGGAGATTCGACGGTCTGCCTCACCCTGCGACTCGCCGTTATCACCGGAAAATTTAGAGGAGGAAAAAACCAGCGTTATAAAAACCATGCAGCAGCGCCGCTGGCATGACCCGCTGATACTTGTCGCGGAAATAACCGAAGGCCAGCGATGGGACAAAGACCAGCACGCCACTCCAGTGAGCGGCGACTCCGGCATGGGCGGCAGCAAACAGCAAACTAGTCAGCAGATTGGCCAAGGATAGGCGCTGACCGCACCAGCGGCGCGGAAAGCGATCGGCCAACATGCCCTGCAATCCGCCGCGAAAGGCCAGTTCTTCGACAATGGGAACCACCAGCACCAGCCACAACAGCCGTGGCCAGGTTATGGCCAGTTCCGGCATTTCCCTCGCCCGCCAGACCCAGAATGCAGGACCGGCCAGCAGGGCCAGCCAGAACTCCCGATCCCGCGCCAACTGCACCCAAAAATCCCTGCGGCAGCGCTGGCGGGTGGTCATGCGCCTACCGTGACCGCCGGCGGCGGATCAGGTACCAGAATGCGCCAAGACTGATCGCCGGAAACAATGGATCGAACGGGGCGTTAGGCGTCAAGACGCAGCCGCCACCGCCACCAGTGAGCGGGGTTGGTTCCGGCTGCGGGGCAGTTTCCTTCATCACCCAGACGCTGGCGGTACGCTGGAAGGGGCCCACCGGAACCGGCGGCGCGTCTGTTCCCTGGACCTTCCTCCCGCTGGTGCTGAACTGGGCGGCATTGTTGGGGTTGGAAACCCGGGCCACCAGTTCGTATTCCCGATCCGGTTTCAGGAAGTCCGCAACCTTGACGGTATACACGCCGTCATTCGCGCTCACGTCAGGCACGATGCCATCGTCGCGGGCGACCAGATCGGTTTGCAGCGGTTGTCCATCTTCGTCGTAGATTTCCAGTCGCACCGTCGCCTGAATCACCGGCAGGGGACCGTCGACGGAGATCTCGGCGTGCATCGGACGCGGATCTTCTTTACTGCCACCCGTGGTGGCAATGTCCGCCCCCAGCACCGAGGGGATCGCCGTCACATCCTGAAATACGCCATCAGCGGTGGTTTGCCGGGCGGTGACCTTACTGAGCCATAACCCGGCCCGGCCCGCGAATGGCGAGCTGACCGCGTAGGTCGCGCCGGTGCCGTCCGCGTTGCGCTGGTAGCGGACTTCCGCCGGCAACCGATCCGGTGTAATGAGCTGACCGCCGGGGGTTTGCAGGCTGAAATCGACCTGGTCTTCCGGATCCCAGTAGGCGGCGAACTCCAGACTGGCGCCCTGATCAGCCGTGCCGATCAGCGTGGTCAGGGTGAACGGTTCGCCGGGCGTAATTTGATCGACCCCGTCATCGTTGATGATCGCAAGAGCCTCGCCCTCGGCGGCGTCGACGATCTGACTGGCGGCCTGAGCCACCTCGCTGTCGTCGTTAGCTACCGCGTAGCGCCCGCCGGTCTGTTCAGCCAGCGCTCCTAACAACACCTTGTTACCCCCTGCCGCCTGGGTGCGGGCGGCGAGACGCTGCGCCTGGCGATCCGGGCCGGTGCTGATCACCACCGGGTTAATCGCGACGCTTTCCTTCCCATAATTCTGCACGGTGGTCGCATCTACGGCAGTGCTGGTGGACAGCAGCAGGACGGAAGCGGTCGTGGCGGGGTTGACGGCATTTTTGATGAGGGTCAACGCCGCATTCAGCGCCCGATCGGGACTGTTGTTGTCCGCGCTCTGAGGAATGTCATCGATAGCAGTTTGAATGTCCTTCCGGTTATCACCCACCGCGGTCAAAACCTGTACCGGGGTAGCGACGAAATCGGGATAGGCCAGCACCGCTACTTGGGCCTTGTCATTGAGTGCGTCCACCGCGCCCTTGGCAGCCTGCTTGGCGGCCTTTAGTTGCGCCAGCGTCAGGTTCTGGTTAATCACCAACACCATGAGGCTGCCCTCATTCATATACACCACCTGCAACTGCTCATCGCCACCGCTTGGTTTTTTCAAGGAGTCGGCAGTCGGTGGCGACAGGTTCTTGAATGCCTCGAACCAGGTTCGTATCGGTCCCCCATATCCTCCAGCAGTTTCGCTATCGTTTTCCGGGTTCTGAATCATGGTCTCCCAGGCCGAGCGCTGATAGACCCGCCATTGGGCGGTCTTTTGCATCGAGGCATCGGCATAGTCGCTGGAGGTGCTGAGAGTGACGAACTTCAGATGTTCATTCATGATCGTGTTGCGGGGCGTATCGCCCGCCAGTGGATTCCCCAAATCCTTAGATGATTTTTTGTCCTCGTCGTCGTACTCATCGAGCAGTCCATAGCCATAATGCCCCATTTCATGGGCGAGAGTTTTGCCAATCTCTGCGGTGGTTTCGGCTGTACTTTTATAAACGGTGAAGATCTCTATTTCACTACTACGCTGTTTCCAGCCACTGGTGTTGGCTTGCGCACGCCCTTCCCTGTCGAGGAATTGAATGTCCGCACGCTTCAGAAATTGACTTTTGTCGTAAACATAAACCGTGCCGATTTGATGTTTGCCCTCGGTCATGGTGTACAGGCTGCGGGCAAACTGTTTGAGAACATCGCGGACATAGGTTTTATCTCGCCCTTTGGTGGGAGGATTGGCGAGATTCCAGTTCAGGCTCATCACGAAATTCAGGGTGCTGACGCCAGACTGGGCGTTGTGACTGCTGACCCCCGTTAAGGAATGGTCAGCGGCTTGTCCGGCTAATGGCATCGCCAGAGCGAGGCTTAGGGCTAAGGTCAACGGTTTCAACTGGAAATGCATCATGGATAATTCTCCTTTAAGGAATACATAGAGGAATCCGCCTTGAGTTGTGGAATTGCCGCTTCGAACCACCCCGGTGCTTCGCGCCACCCCTCCTTATCCAAGGAGGGGATAAAACCAGCACGGTACATCGCTTTTTCCCCTCCTTGAGTAAGGAGGGGTGGCCCCGTCAGGGGCCGGGGTGGTTCGCTCATCAGCGAGGGGAAATTCCACAACTCCAACCGGATGGCTATAGTGCCTAAATCAATCACGCCCTGCAGATCGCACTCAGACCCGAATCCCCAAGGATGGATCGAATGCGAAATGGGCTGTTTTTTCTTCGTGAATCGTTTCCGTAGTCCATTCCAGCAGGACGTCCTGCCAGTCTTCAACGGCGTCCGCCAGTTGGCGGAGGCCGTGTTCAAGGGTGGGTAGATCCAAGGCCGCGACGTCCGTGGCTTTCCACAGGACGATACGCAAGGGTTTATCCGGGTCGAATTTCTTTTATTATAGGTTCTGAGAATTTTGCTTCAAAATATAAATCTATTTCTGTTCCAGATATCTCTGGCTGGATGTCAGTTTTATCTAATTTAATGATGTCCGCATATTCTTCTTTTTCATCAAGTTCAGCAATCACCCTATTCATTTCGTTCATGGTAGAAGTAGTACGATCATCTGTGCCATCATCTGTGGAAACAGACTTAATTGTATAAGAACACAAATCCTTTATCCCACTGATCAATCCATCTACGATTCCACAAAGGGTTTGGGCGATGCGACTGACGCCATCACTCAAAGTTTTTATCGCCCTCTCTCCAAATGTACCTTCGCTTTTTTGAGAACTTACCGACCCGCTACTCGGCAAATCATTCAAGTTAATATCGTCCCATTTCCCAGTATTAAGCTCCTGCTGAATAGAGAATGACGATGAGTTTTGAACATCAAGAGCCATGATCTTTACTCCTCAAGCTCGAATGAATGAATTTGACAATATGATGGCGGCGTCGCTGGTGAAAGAGCTACCAACGTCCGCCGACAGCAACCGATTTTTCCAATGATCCAAGCGATTCAGGAACATCTCCAAAGCCGAAGAAAACTTCAAATAGTCCGTTTCATCAGCCCGGAATTCCTTGAACAGCAAAATCTCGTCATGGTTCCGATTCAGACTCAGGCAGGCACCTCCGGTATCCTGACCAAACAGGTTAGCCGCCAGCAGTTCGGCAAACGCCGCTTCCCGCCCCTCCACCGGCGCTTGACCGACCACTGCATGAATGAAAAACCGCTGGTTATCGGCCAAGGCTTCAATGTCTACCGTCAGCCGATCATCAAACACCAGTCGGCACACCCGCTGCTCATTCAGGCGCAGAGAACCCAGTCCGGTCTGCTGGCCCAGTTCGTTTAAAAGGTCTTGAATTTCCATACCGGGTCCTTAGTCAAGTGAAGGAAGCTTCGCTTCCTGGTGGAGTGGAGAGTTCGGTAAAAATCGCCAGTCAGGCAGGGTCTGCTCAGGAAACTTAAACAAAATTTCCGTACATTAGTAATGGATTTATCAGAGTTTCCTGTACTTTTGACTTGGCTTTAATTTCAATTTCCAGATGACTGGAAATTGCTTCACGAAGAGACTTAATATTATAAGCTGCATTTTGCACTATATTTTGCAAAAGAATCTCATCGCATTCACCAAAATAAAGGGTGTGGGCAAAAATTATCATTCCATCATACAAACCGAGTCCTAGAACACCGCCATAACCGGTTTCAGACCCGAGGAAATTCATTTTCAACACTGCTCTGAAAATAGAATTATCCACCACCGGATCCATGGTCAAGGCCAAAACGGGGCCGGTAATAATGAATGCATCCTCGTTACCTTCACATGGGGCTAAACTTAAACAGATATTGTCTTCATACAGCATGGTGCAGACTCGGTTCCGGTCGAACTCCAGATCGAGTCCGATCATGCGGCCAAGTGATGATACCCAGCCTTCCAATAAATTAAAATTATTCATTTTACTTATCCCTTAAATTCATCGTCATCATCACCGTCGAGACTATCAATCTCATAGAGGTTTAATTCAGGATCATCATCGATGTCCTTTTCATTTTTGAAATTGCTGCTATCCGGTTCAGTATCGTCATCTATCTTTGCCATGGAAATTTTATTTTCCGGTTCCTGCTTAGGCCAATCAATGCGGACAGCCCATATTTCATTTTCATTATTATTTTGCTTAAGGTTTTCTTCCAAACCGGTTTTGATTTTTTCTAATTTATCTTTTGCAGTATTGTTGAATGGTTGCTCAAGACTCGAGAAATCCAGCAAGACTTCTTTTTTACCATTCTTGTGGTCTACAGTCCACAGTTTGCCTCCTTTTAACTCTTCCGGCCGTTCGATTACATTGCTATTAGGTGTTGATAAAGACATTTTCTTACCATCTATATCCACAATTTTTTTTGATTGGCATTCAATACCTGTATTTTTGAAAAATCGATCTTCAGTTACGCACTTGACATCGATCTTGTATTCATCAATATCCGGCTTATTTTTTTCTTGTTCTTGTAATTTTTCTAATTCTTTTTGGTCTAGTTGTTGTGTTTCCAATTCGGCTTTTTCCTTAAAAATAGAAAAACTAGCGACATGAGCATCATCTTTACCGTGGCCATTAACCCGGATGCCCGGACCAATATGTCGGGCGACCTGTAGGCCAGTCAGTTGTTCCCAAGCCCTAAATACATTATTAATGGTCTTTTGATCAGTCATAAAGCAGCCCTGCACACTGGTATTGAAGATCAAATCATTTTGGACAGCCTTCTTTATCTTTTCCTGTCCCAAACTTCTCTGACAAGCCGGTGAAAGAGCCGTACCACAATGGGATAGCGTTTTGACTTCATGATAAATTCCTGCATAAGCAGCTTCCCCACCTCCCTTGGAAAATCCGTCGACTTCCAGTGTCAAGCCATTCTTCTGGGCTACTTCCTTGAGTGCGCCTACAAGTTTTTGGGCTTGGTGATAGCTTGGCGGCACATGGCTGGTTAATAATCCTACTGTGGTAACGTCCCCAAGATACTGCTCAGTTTCCATCGCAAAAGATTTATTTTTTACTGCATCCGTCCCTGCTCCTGTTCCCCCGAAAATAACATGCAGCTTTTTATCATCTGAACTATACATTACGGAAGTAACTAACCCAGTGTTAGAATCCTGGATAGAGCCATTCACTTTTAAAGCATCTTGCAAATTAGGAGGTAGACTACCAAATAATCTTTGCATCTCTTTCTCATCTTCTTCTCCCAACATCGATTTTAAGCCAACAGCGCCTTCCTTTGGATTGAAGAGAGGCTGTAAACCTAGGGCTAATAATTCTTCCGGCTCTGGTTTACCATTTGAATTACTATTTAGACCAGAGATTTGTACACTCCGATTCAGCTCCTTAAAGTCATTGTATCCAGGGATTTCAATTGTAGAATTGTTACTATCAGCCTTTATTGACTGATAAGCGCCGGAATACATTTCTTTTGGAGGAGAAGGTGTAGGTTTGGACCATCCTAATGCTTGAGATAGGGCACGAACCGGAGCAGTTATCCCGCTTAAAAATTTGTTAAGTAAGGTGTCAGGATTATAAGAGAGTCGCAGTGGCGAATGAAAGAACTCGCCGAGTACATTTTTCAGATTTTCCCCCCATCGGGTGGGAGCCAAAGCTCGAAGACCAATAGCCCAACCTTGATCAAGAAACGATGATTTAGAAATATCCTTAGGGGTATTTGATGACTGAGAGATGTCTTGGGAAATATTTGACGATTTGACGCTGTCGATGGTCATATTAGTCTCCTGTATAATCAAACTTGTTGCGTATATGCTGCCAGCGAAATCGTTGAAGAAGGCAGCCCTGGTTGTAAAAAGCGCTCCTTGGTCTCCTTACAGATAGTTACAAAACCTGCAAGTCGGCTGCTAAGGCTATCAACATCCAAGGTCGTCAAGGGATAGTGGGCACTGAGGACAAATTCCCGCTCATCGGGAGAAAGTCCTACTCCGCCGGGAAGAATTCCCAGCAGTTCAACATTAACCCGCAGCGCCTCTTTCATTAGAAGATGCATTTCATCATGACTTTCCGGGGCAACGGTGAGCGTCGCAAAGAAATGCACCATGTCATTGGCATCAAAGGCACCTATATGGACTGCCAAGCCATCCCCGCAGTCAAGAGCGACAATACCACTCTGCTCCGGTAGTTCAGGGGGAGAACCTAAAATCGGCTGCATGTGTGCAATCCATTCATTCAGCATTTGCCTGGTGGTCATCAATGATGTTCCTTCCTCAGTGGTGAATCCAACGAAATCAGCAAGACTTCAAATTCCTCTTTTTTAAGAAGAGAGGGGAAGTTATGGTGAAATAATCAAGCTTCTGACTCTGCTGCACTGGCCGAAGCATTTAATACCTCCAGCAATGCGGTAGCGCGTTCCCGGATCGACTGATACTCAGAGCGATCGCCGGACCATTCGAGGGCCGCCGTCAAACCACTAATGGCCGCATCCCGATTACCAAGGGCGATATGACAGTCCGCAGCGAGTAAGGGCGGTTGTGGATCATTGGAATCCAGCAACATCGCGTAAGTGTAAGCCTCTATGGCCTGTTCATACAACTTGAGCATTTGGCGGCTGGCTCCTAACCCTAGCCAGTATTTCTTCTCCAAATGGTCAAAATAGCACAGGAATTTAAAAATTTTATGAGCTTGTTCATAGTTTTCACCCGCATAAGTGCTGTAGGCGACGTTATAAACAACCTCCATATCTTCTGAACTTAACCCTTTTAATTCGCCAAGCGTTTTACCATTGATGATGAAGTCAACTGCAAGCTGGGCAAAGTCTTCTGCACTCAACATGGCCGAAGAATCAACGGATGTTTCTACAGCATCAGACATGGGATCTCTCCTTAGCAACGAAAGGGGATTTTGGTGGATGGAAATTTCTAGGCAAAAATCTTTTGAACAGACTGCTCACGACTCTGCATAGCTTGTTGCATGGCTTGCAGGGTAGCGCGAATGGCTTCCTGCATATTATCCGCGAACTTCAATTGCTCCTCCCTTGCAGCGCCAGCCTTGGTTGCATCGGCTTGCGCTCGGACTTCACTGGCACGTTCAAGTTGTGACATATAGCTTAGTGCGGCTTCAACTATTTTTCCGCCGCCACTTATCATCTCTGCACCTCCCTTGGTTGATGCCGAACCAATTTCATACACCCCCTTACCAACCTCAGCACCCTTACCACCAACCGCAAGACCAGCAACACCAGCAACACCACTACTGATAGAACCAACTATTTGCGTAGCACCAGAAATTACTTGAGTGGTGCCTGACACGACAGAAGCGGCCAGCGCCCATCCCGCCGCCGCCGCTATTTTGTCGGCTTGTTCGTGGGTAAAATGTACCTGCAACTCGGACGCCTTCTTGGATGCTTCCTGCGCCGTACCGCGAGTCTCCAAACAGATTTTATTAATTAGAGCCAAGAGCATTGCTAAATCCAGGACGCCTTTTTTCATATCAACGGATTCGAGCTTATCGAGAACCTTCTTAAGGTCTGCAACAGTTACGTCTTGGCCTTTAGGGAGAACTGTTAAAGCCGAATTAATTTGATCCTCTGACCAACCACTTGCTTTCGCAGCTGTCCTTAAATGATCTATCACGTCAGATCTATTGTCCAGTTTGCCGGTAGTTGTCTCTAATTTCCCCGCCTGGATATTCAATTTTTCATCCTGTGCTGAGTTCAGGACTACGTTTTGGAAATCGCGAATAATCAAGCTCATGATCAATCCCCTACTCATTAGGTTAAAAACAGGTTAAGAAATTTCCATCGAGAATTAAACAGCATTTTTACTAATAACTGTTTGTTTAATCTGTGTGGCTTGATTAAGGATAGCCATGCAAGTTGAAAAGCCTTCCTGCACTTCCTCAATGAGCCGCTTGAGTCGTTTATTTTCTTCCTCCATTGCCGCTTCGCATTCAATGAGGTTTGCTTCAATATGACGAGCTGCTGATCGAGCTATGGAAGCATCAAAGGTATATGCGCCTTGAGCGATGGTGAGTCCACCTTTAACGATTTGCACCGATCCCATGGCTATTTCGGCCATTATTTTCACAGCCGCAGTAATTATACCAATAGCCAATTTGACACCTTCAATAGCAATTTTTGTTCCTGTTTCAGTAACTTTTAATCCAAGCGTGGCGAAAGACCCGACGAAGCCAACAACGCCGCTGACTAGACTCGCGACAGCACTGACTGCTCCGGTTGCCATTTGATAGGCAAACAGCGTCCACATGACTGCTTTCCCCGCATCGGTGTTATTCATCCAGTCATTAACCGCCGGAATCTCTTTAAGCACCGCCAGTGTCAACCCAACGCCCCACGAAGCCGCTCCAACAGCAGTACCTGCGAGGCCTATAAGCCCTGCTCCTATAAGCAGAGCACCGCCAACTGCACCGATACCCGTCCATCCGGCTGCTACCATTATCAGAGCGCCAACCCCTATTGAGCCTATTGAGGTAATAGCGCTAATAATGAGACCAACGGCTGATAAACCCACGCTGACCCAGCCAAGAATTCTGGCAGCTTCACCGAGTTTATTGGCTTCCTCCAGTTTTTTCATGGATTCTTCAAGTTTTGCAATTCGTTCCTTATTTTTAGCACTTTGCTGGCCAGCATTCGCCTTGATTTCTTCAGTGGAAGACTCTATCTTGTTTTCCATGATCTTGCTTTTAAGCTGCGTAAGCGCCAAGACCATATCTTCAAGCCCCATATTGCCCGGTGGAATGAGAGAAGGCTGGGGAGGCGGAGGAGATAAGTCCGATTTGTCAAAATTTGTTTGTGTATTATCAGACTGACCCTTGATTCCTCCTGCCAGAGGTTGATATAGGTCCGTAAGCAACGGTGAATTTGAAGTGTTTGAAAAAATAATCGAAGCAGGCATGGTTCTTCTCCAAAAAGTTGCGGTAACATCAAATCGAAATTCCCTCCGAGTTTCTAAATGAAAACAGCGGAGGGGGTTATTTAACTTTCAACTGCGAATATCAACGCATATTGCCGATGACCGCCATCAACATCTGGTTAAATTTATTCATGTTATTGCTGACTGCTTGTGTGACTTCATTTAACTTGTTCACGACCGATTGCATTTTCATCATCTCCATCTGACTGGTGCTGCCCAAGTTATCGGAAGCCACTTTGAGTCTACTAGCTTGAGCCTCCCATTGTTGTTTGGTAAGCGCACCAGTTCCGTCCACCTTACTACCACCTTTCAGGTCATCCTTAGCGATATCATGTATAACATCTAATACTGATCCAGGCCTTGAATCGCCAGTTTCTAGATCAATATAGCTAATTTCTTCCAAGCCTTCGCCTTTTGTACTGGTGCCAGTCGTTGCATTGGCGTTAGCTACCGCCATAGCCGCATTCAAGTTCTGCATTTTCCAATTTGTTTGTTGCATCTGTTTGTAACATACAGTTAGCTTAGCGTTTGAAGTCTCCATTAATTCAAGACCTACTGCTAAAATAATGTCAGAGATATTGGGTTTATCATAGTTTAAAGACAGTTTTGATGGATCAGAGACGAGGTTAACGGCCATGACTTTTCTCCTGAGTTGGGAATAAAGGAATCGTTTTGATCGGATGTTGAAACTAAACCAAGCGATGCGTCCGGATTTTTTTCACTCGGCCCACCGTCGATGGATCAAGATACTGAGCTTCAATACGTCGCTCCTCAGCATCGAGTTCTTCAGTCAATTTAGCGGTTTCTTCACAGGCCTGCTGGCGCGCCTCGGGGGAAACCTGAGTACTCGCAATATACCGCTGCGCCGCCTCACGAGTAATCCCTCGATCAGCGAAAATCTGATTGGATTGTTGCTGCGCTGCATCGGCTTCCCGTAGTAACGCCGTCATTTTCTGACAGAGTTCTTCGTTGCGCTTGATCGTTTCTTCGATGTCAGTCATCAGTTTTGCGAGAGAAACCTCGGCCTTTAGACCGGGGAGGGATAGCGCGGAACGCGAAGCGTTCCCCTGTTCTCGCTCTCCTTGGATGCGGGCTATCGCGGTTGAATGAGATGCCGGTTTTTCCCGGCGGTCAGCCCGTAAGGGGCTGGTGACAGAGGCCCTACGGTTCGCTTCCATCGTCCATGTTGCACACCGGCGTTACGCTGGTCTTCCCCCGCCTCGCCTTTTGGGACGGGGTGGTTGACCTTGGATGATTAAGAACACCACTTGCACATCAGTTTACTGAAGAATTCTGCGGTTGAACAGTATCCATTCGGACAAATCTACAACTCAAACTGGATTACTGTAAAATCAACAGGTAGCGATTTCGATTAAGGGGTTAGGTGGGAATCGCCACAAATGTCGGAATTTATCGGAGTGGATACCTGTTTAAAACCAGAGTTTTTCGGTATGCTTACGAAAATAGGCTTTTCCGAAAATTAGCTACATTCCAAACCTCAAGATTATGTGCTAGTAACTATCATGGCCGGTGAACTTGAAAAGCTGTTGAGACAATTTGCCCGACGCTGGGGCTTGGATGAACCCAAGCCCGATGAGCGTGGGCAGTACTTTTTTGTACTGGACGGCAACCTGCACATCACGCTGTTCCAAATGGGCAACCAGATCTATCTGGAGGGGCGGCCCGGTGTACTGCCGGAAGATTTCCATCAGACTGGAGATCCGTTAAGGGAAATCCTGCACAAGCATCTGGTGGGGTTGGAGAAGAATGAAGAAGTTCTCAGCCTGGATCCCACCAGCGATGAATTATTGCTGTTTCGCCGGCTGCCGGGCCAGAGACTGAACCTGGCCGATTTGGAAATAGCGCTGGAGACCTTTTCCAACCAGCTTGAATTCTGGATGCGGCAGCTATCGGGACATCAGCCCCGGCTCGCGCCGCCGCCGATGCACATTGTGTTCCCTTGATGGCGGATGGATGCCGTGACTGAACAACGTGCCGCGAACTCACTGAACCGCACAACAGTGTTAAGGCTGCTGTCAGGATTGCAGCAGGGTGCTGAAGCGCGATTGACGGACGGGGTGATCTATCTGATCGGCAGTGCCGACGAGTGCGACATCGTTGTACAGGATCCCTCGGTTGCGCCGAAGCATCTGAGCTTAATGGTGGTGCGGCAGGGACAGATTCGCCTGGACGTTCAGGAACAGCCGATCATCGTAGGCGACCGGAGCCTGTCGCCCGGTCAATCCATTGATTTAACTACGGTGACAGCCATTCGGCTGGGGGGGGTACAGATCGGGATTGGCCCGGAACAATCAGACTGGACCTCTTTGACAAGTCCCAAAGGGGTCGATCCCGCACCCAGCGCCGCCGCCCAGGAACAACTCGTCATTGCCGCGAAGGCGGAACCTGTTACATTTCAGCCATCATCACCAGGGCCGGATGGATCGTCGATTCATCGGTTGGAACCCGCGCAACGGCGAGGATCCATAACGCGATGGGCCGTATTTGGCAGCCTCGCCTTGATCGCGGTGGCGCTGATCGTGCTACGAACCCCGTGGAGTAACGAACCTGATGCTGGCGCCGCCGTAGACCTGGCCCGCCCTGAACCGTCAGCCGTCGAGAAAGCACAAGCCTTCCTTGCAGAACAGGGCGTGCCGGATGTCGGCGTTATTGCCCGTCCCAATGGCGGGGTGATCCTGACCGGCTATTGTGAAACCCGGGAAGTCAAAAATCGGCTGACGGCAATCTTGCTTGCCCAAGGCATACTTGCGGATAACCGGCTCTGGCCGGAAGAGGTCTTGCGTGAAACCATAGCGCATACCCTGGAGCGCCTCGGTGGCAAACGGTTGAGTTATGATTATTTGGGCAAAGGGGCCTTGCGATTGCGTGGCCGTCTACACGCGGATCTGTCCTATGATCAATTGGTTTCGGTCTTGCAAAACGATGTCCCTGGCATTGGCCGGATCGATTCGCAGCTCAAGACCTTGGCGGATGAGGTGACGGCTTTGCAGGAGCGGGTGCGTCAGGCCGGCCTTGCCGAGCAGGTGGCTATCGCTACTGAAGGTGAGAAGATCACCGCGACCGGTGCGCTGGACGCCGAGCGCTTGGAGCGCTGGAAAGCGGTCGCACGCGAATTTGCGACGGAAACCCATGAGGTGCATCCGCTGGTTCAGCGGGTGAAGCTGATCCAGTCAGCATCCGGTGCCGTATTAACGACCGCATCTCGCCCGGCAGCTTCCGCGCAATTGCCCGTAGCCTCACCGATTTCAGTTCGCGGCGTGTTAATCGGCTCGGATCGGACCGCCTATGCTCTGCTGAGTAATGGCGTCCGGGTAGCAGAAGGTGACTGGATTCAGAGCCGTTATGTGGTGGAACAAATTCAGTTGAACCGGGTCGTTGTGCGCGATGGCTCGCAAAGAAAAACCTACTACATTGGGGAATCAGCCCATGAATGAAGCAGCCGACCGTGAACCGTGGTTTCCGACGCAACAGACGTTGATGGAAGATGAACGGGGTGTGGAAAGAGATGCTTTGTTGCAGAAACTGACGGATAGCGCGAGAAGCGTCAAGCGTCAAATGGATGCCGGAGTGACTCCCAGTCAATTTACCCGACTGGACCTGGTGCGCCAGGGGTTGGAAGCCGGAACTGAGGTTGTGACAGAAGTGTGGCGGCGCTATCATTCCGCCTAAGCAACGACTTAATGAGTAACGACTTAATCCAAGAGGAGTATGGCTATGATCGACGTCAGTTCTGGGCTTAATAAAGCCGCTGAGATGGAAAGTAGTATCCAAAAGCAGTCCCAGACTCTTGATGCAAAGGATTCGAAAGGGCTGGTATTGTTGCAGCAGGAAATGGGTAAAATGCAGGTGTTTTATGGCACCCTCAGCGCGATGATTAGTGCTGAGAAACAGGCCATGCAAGGCATCATTCAGAAAATGGCGTAGCCGGCGTATGCTCACCGAGAGTTCCAATGGACATTGATGACGATCTGATCAGGTGGCTGGCTGAACTCGGTTTCATCGCTGGCGGTTATGGCATGATAAAGCAGACCGATGCACTGGTCGGAGCGCTTACAACGCTGCGTCCCGATAGTGAACGACCCTATCTGATTCAGGCCCTGGCCCGGATCAATGGGCAAGATGCCGCCGAGGCCGAGCGCATTTTGCGTGAACAGGCGCTCAAGGCGAATCCCAACAGCGCCATGGTGAAAGCCTGTTTGGGTCTGGCGCTGCATGTGCAGGGACGGATCAATGAGCGCGATCATCTGTTGAATCAGGTATTAACTTGCAGCGACGACGATGAAGACGCCGTTAATATGGCTCGGCAGTTGCTGGAAACACGGCCGGGTTAATCCTCTCCCGTTGTTCCTTCCCCACACCAACTCTCTCCCGACCCAGGGGAGGGTGCCTGCCAGGAAACCGTCATGATTGAACCGATTGTCGGCTATCCCCCGGTTAATTCCCTGGTCAGGCTGGAGTTGGCACAGGCCCCGCCCGTTCAACTCGCAGCAGTGAGTGCCGCTGATCAGGCGCGGTTTCAGGAAGCCCTGCGGCCACCGCTGGAAATCACGGCGGCACCGTCGTCTATTGTCGTCGCTGCTGAACTCGGGGTTAAACATCCCCTGACTTTTGGCGACGCGGTGTTGCACGGTCTGGATAAAATGCGGACTGGTTATCGAGACTTGAATGATCGGGTCGAAGCCACTTTTCGGCAATCCAGTGTCTCCCCGCAGGAACTGCTTCACCTGCAAATGCAGGTCAATGAGGTGATGCTGGGGACGCAATTGGTCACCCAGGTCACCAGTAAGCTTCAACAGGATATGAGCGCACTGCTCAAGAGTTCCTGATCGAGAAGGATTCATCGAATGCGCTGGCGCTGGCTTATCGGGTGGATGCTGATCTTTGTGTTGACGGGTTGCCAGAACGTCGAGCTGTACTCCAATTTATCGGAGAAAGAGGGCAATGAAATTCTGGCGGTGCTACTCTCGCACCAGATCCCGGCGAGCAAATCCCGGACTAAGGAATTCGTCAAGATCACCGTGGCCAAGGATGATGTGGCTGCGGCTATCGAGACCTTGCGGCGCTACGGCTATCCCCGCGACCATTTCACCCATCTGGGCGATATTTTCCAAAAGCAGGGCTTGATTTCATCGCCGCTGGAAGAGCGGGTGCGCTATACCTTCGGGCTGTCCCAAATGATTGCCGAGGCACTCAACCAGATCGACGGCGTATTGTCCGCCCGGGTGCTGATTGTATTGCCTGAAGATTCGCAGTTTGGCAAAACCACTCAACCCGCTTCGGCCTCGGTATTCATCAAATACTTGCCTGGATTAGGGGTCGAGGACGCTATTCCCAAGATCAAGATGATTGTGCAGAACAGCGTAAACGGGCTGAATTACGACAAAATTTCGGTGGTGCTGTTTCCGGCGCGGGAAGCGCCCCGTTCTCCAGTCACTCCGCCCACCCTGGAGAAAAAAATGGACACTGTGTCCTCGATGGAGCGGTTCCTTCCCATGATTTTAGGCGGCTTGCTGTTGCTGGCGCTGGGCGGCAATGGTTATCTGTTCTGGCGAATGCGCCGCAGGAAGGCGGTCAATGGCTAAAGAGGAGCAATTGGGTTTGCCCGACCGCTGGCGGAAGACGGCGCTGATCTTCAATACCCAGCCCGCGGCGTGGCTCCACGATTCCTGGTTTGACCTCTTGCCGCATGGGGCGATGGCCCGACGGCTATCTGCCGTCCCGCAAGCCACCCCACAGCTCTCCGCTTACCTGTTGCGCGCTTTCGGTCTGGAACGGAATTACTGCGAAAATTTTACCAGTCCCTGGACACGCCTGGCGTTGCTGGACGGGCTGGCGCTGGAGAGTCTGTTCCTGCATGTTGGACTGGCGTTGCGCGGTCACGAGTTGCAATACGAGGTCATGGGCGAACGGTTGCGGCCTCTGAAGCAGGCGCTCGGCGTTGAGAGATGGAAATTCGCCATCAAACGGGTTCCGCTGCTTGGCGTGATTCCCGCGTTCGCCTTTGAACCGGACGTGATCGACCTCCGCACCCGCTTTACCTTGATCGGCGGACGCTTTTGCACTGAGCCTCTGACGCCTTTCGGCCCCCCACTCATGCGTCGCCTGACGCTTAAATTGCCAGCCGCCTGGTCGGCGAGTCTGAATGCGCCCAATCGATCACCCGACGCGGTACCTGCTGAACTGCCGTCCCTGTTACGCAAGCTGATCAAAGATCTCCTGCCGACGTGGAACCCTTTATTCGCCTGAAGCCGGGAACGCTCGCGTTGCGTCCCGATCTGCGTCTGCTCAAGGCCGACGATTATCAGATCCTGGTCGAAGCCCGGCAGGCACTGGCTGAGGCACAACAACAGGCTCAGGCTCTGCTGGTCGAGGCGGAACGGGAATATGAGCGGCAGAAACAGCGCGGCTATGCGGACGGGATCAATGAGGCCAAAATGAAAATGGCAGAACGGTTGATCGACACGGCGGAGCGCACCGTCAACTATTTCGCGCAGGTTGAGAACCAGGTGGCGACGCTGGTCATGACCGCCTTGCGAAAAGTGCTGGGTGAATTCGACGATGTGGAATTAACCCTGCGGGTGGTGCGGAATGCCTTGCAAGTGGTGCGTAATCAACCGCAAGTCACCATCCGGGTCGCCCCCGCTCAGGAATTAGCATTGCGCCAGCGACTGAATGAACTGTTGGTTGGGTATAACCGCATCGGCATGATTGAAGTCCTGGCCGATCCCCGCCTGACTACCGGCGGCTGCATCCTGGAAACGGAAATCGGTGTAGTGGACGCTAGCATCGAGGTGCAATTGCAGGCGCTGGAAAGAGCATTAAAGGCCCGGATTGAGACGCTATAGATGAACGCAATAACCCGCACTACCGGATTCAATTACATCACCGATTTGCTGGCCCAGTCGCTGGATGAGGTTCAATTGCTGGAGATTCGTGGGCGGATCACGCAGATCACCGGCACTATTATTAAGGCAATGGTCCCCGGCGCGAAAATTGGCGAATTGTGTCTGTTACGCAATCCCGGAGAAGGCTTTGAGCTGAAAGCCGAAGTTGTCGGGTTTGTCGGCAAGGAGGCACTGCTCACGCCGATGGGCGATCTCTATGGCTTGTCCTCGAATACGGAGGTGATTCCCACCGGTAAAATGCAGATGGTTCCTGTGGGGCCGGCGCTGCTGGGTCGGGTTCTTAACGGCACGGGGGAACCACTGGATGTCGGCGTTCGCGGACCCTTGCCGGTCGATGACTACTATCCGGTCTACCAGGATGCGCCCGATCCGCTGTCCCGGCGGATTATTGATCAGCCACTCGCGCTCGGTCTGCGGGCGCTTGACGGGCTGCTGACGTGCGGCGAGGGGCAACGCCTGGGGATTTTCGCGGCGGCGGGCGGCGGCAAAAGCACCCTGCTGTCGATGCTGGTCAAGGGTGCCGATGTCGATGTGACCGTTCTGGCGCTGATTGGCGAACGGGGCCGTGAAGTCCGGGAATTTATCGAACAGGGTCTGGGACCGGAAGGCGTCGCCAAGTCCGTGGTGGTGGTGGCTACTTCCGACCGGCCCTCGATGGAGCGTGCCAAAGCCGCTTATGTGGCTACGGCCATTGCCGAATATTTCCGGGATCAAGGCCAGCGGGTGCTGCTGTTGATGGATTCGGTGACCCGCTTTGCCCGCGCCCAGCGTGAAATTGGCCTGGCGGCGGGCGAACCACCGACCCGGCGTGGTTTTCCGCCTTCGGTGTTCGCCATGCTGCCACGGCTGATGGAACGGGTTGGTCAATCGGACAAAGGTTTTATCACGGCCCTCTATACGGTGCTGGTGGAAGGCGACGACATGACCGAGCCGGTGGCGGATGAAACCCGCTCGATTCTCGATGGGCATATCATTCTGTCGCGCAAGCTGGCGGCGGCGAATCATTATCCGGCTATTGACGTGCTGGCCAGCGTGAGTCGGGTCATGGATGCCGTGGTTACCCCTGAACATCGGGCGGTCGCCAACCGGATACGGGAGCTGATGGCCAAATATGAAGAAGTCGAGCTGCTGGTGAAAATCGGGGAATACAAGAAAGGCAGCGACGCGCTGGCGGATCAAGCGTTGAGTAAAATCGACGGGATCCGGGCGTTTCTGCGGCAGGGAGGACAGAAAAAACTCAGCTTTGCTGACACGGTGCAAGCCATGCAACGGCTGGTTTAGCGAACCGGCATGTACGCCGAGCTGCTGCGAATCAAGGTTCATCGGGAACAAACCGCTGCTCAGGCGCTCCGGGGTCAGCAACGCTTGCTGGCGCAACAAGCCCACGTGGTGCAGCAGGCGCGGGATGAGGCGGCGCAGTTTCATGAGCGCCGAATGGTTCAGGAACAGCACCTGTTTGATGAGATCAAGGGGCGAGTGGTGGCCCTGTGTGCGATTGAAGGGATGAATGGCATTATAGCGGCGCTGCGAGAACAGGAGGCACTGATGGCAACCCGGATTCTGGACGAGGAAAAGCGCCTGAAAGAGGCCCAGAAGGCAGTGGAAGAAGCGCAGCGTCGGTATGTAGCTACGGTTCGCGAACATGAAAAATTCGACCAGTTCGTTGCGGTACAACGCGAGATGGATCGTCAAGAACACCTGAGGCGAGAAGAAGCTGAACTGGAAGAAATCGCCAGCGCGGCGCATCAAACCCGTAAGGGGGCGTGACAGGATGAATCCCGGAAAATTGAGTGATGGCGTGAATACCGGCGAAAACTGGCCTGTTCCGGTGGATGAGGTCATCGAACCCAGTCGCGTTCAAAATGGTGAAAGCCGGGATTTAATCCAGGAAGAGCAGCAGTTCGCTGATTTATTGCATGGACGCACTCTTTCCCAATCCGGTGGAGAGGAGATGGCGTTTAATCACCCGTTATTCAATAAGACTCCGGCCGAGGATAGGGGAGCCGAACGACTACCTTTTATTCCGATTCAAGAGCGCCCTGTCCCGGCAATCCCTTTCACCCGGCCAGATTCCGCATTGGAGACGTTTCCAATCGACCGTCCGGTGTTCCCGTCCGGCATTCCGATTCAAGAGCGCCCGGTTCCGGCAATCCCTTTCACCCAGACAGGTTCCGCATTGGAGACGTTTCCAATCAACCGTCCGGTGTTCCCGTCCAGTATTCCGATTCAAGAGCGCCCTGTTCCGGCAATCCCTTTCACCCGGTCAGATTCCGCATTGGAGACGTTTCCAATCAACCGTCCGGTGTTCCCGTCCAGTATTCCGATTCAAGAGCGCCCTGTTCCGGCAATCCCTTTCACCCGGTCAGATTCCGCATTGGAGACGTTTCCAATCGACCGTCCGGTGTTCCCGTCCGGTATTCCGATTCAAGAGCGCCCTGTTCCGGCAATCCCTTTCACCCGGTCAGATTCCGCATTGGAGACGTTTCCAATCGATCGTCCGGCTTTCGCCACTGGTGGCCACCTGCAAAACGAACCGCCGCCGGTCACCATTCAGACTGTTGATCTCCCCTATTCCGCCCTTCCCCTACCCAGGGGAAAGGCGTCCTGTGAAACACCCGACGCCACGCCAATCGACGCCAATCCGCTTCTCCCTTCCGGCGACCGCATTCTGCAAGGGCTGTTTGGGCAACCATACCCGTCGGCTCCACTGGCAACGCCGTCGCCGGTCTCCAGCAGCGACCGAATGGATCAACTCGCCGAGCGCCTGGCGCAACGTATCCTGGTGTCCGACCGTACCCATACCGGCGATTCCGAGGTACGGATTCAACTGCGTGAAACCGTATTGCAGGGCGCTGAAATCACCTTCCGGCGCGATCAGGGACAACTCGTGGTCAGCTTCAATGTGGTTGATGCCCATGTGGCGCAACAGTTATCGCCACAAACGGATGACTTGCAACGGATATTGGCGACCCGGCTGGACACCTCGGTGCGGATCGAAGTGAACGTATCGTCCGGGGAGGCCGGCGGCCAAGGCAGTCCGGGTGATGGTCGGTCGCGCAACCGCCGCGATCTTCGTGATGAGTGGGACATGGATTATTGACGGTGACCCGCCATGCCTGATCTTCGCCCTGCCCAGTTCCGACGCTACTCGCCAGCGCAGGTGCGGCTGGACAACCTTGCGGCAACCCGCCGTCTGGTGCTGGACATCGCCGGCGATGCGGCGACGCTGCGGCCCGGCTCCGTCGCGGAACGACCAGGGGAATCCATCGCGCTGGTGGCCGGTTCCAGCAACGCCTGGCTGACGCTGGCTCCGGCCCGGCTTGAACACTGGCTCCGACCCTGGATTGGCGGAGAAACCCTGTCCCGGCTGCCGCTCGTCTTGCGCGATGCCGCTCACCAGGCCGCGCTGACGCCACTGTTCACCGCGCTGACCACTACGACCGGCATGGTGTTTACCTTGGCCGCGGGCCATCCACCGCCTCCCGCCGCGACGAACCCACTGGACCTCTGGCTGAACGACGATGGTCAGCCGAGCGCGGTGTTGCACCTTGACACCGTGGCGATGGTCGCATTGGCGGTCCTTTTGGAACGCCTGCCGATGGCCGCGCCAAACCAGGAACCGTGGCCGACCTTGCCGGTGGTCACGACGTTATGGATCGGCCAGACCCGCTTAACGCTGCGGGAATTTCAGCAGATCGAGCGCGGTGATATTGTGCTGCTTCCCCCATCGCTGTCGGGGAGTACGCTGGAACTGATCCTGCGCCATGCTCGCCGATCCTTGGCGGTCGCTCACCTGGATCATCATCAATTGCTCATCGACCATTTGTTGCCCGCCACCATGTCCGAACCTGCCGCTACCGCCAGTCTGCCCCTGAATCCTGACGACCTGGAGATCCGCATCGATTTCGATCTCGGCCAGTTAACCCTGCCTCTGCGCGAACTGCGCGCCATCCAGCCCGGCTACAGCTTCGCGCTGGCTCCACCCGGTCCCCAACCGGTCCGGATCGTGGCGGGTTCCCAGGTCATTGGCTATGGCGAGCTGGTGCAGATCGATGAGCGACTGGGAGTGCGGATCACCACCTGGTTTCAGCCGCCGGGATAAACCGCATGGGTAGCTTTCCCGATCCTTCCGTGCTGGTTCTGACCCTGATCCTGTTGGGACTGGTGCCTTTTATCGCGGTGATCGCTACCTCGTTCATCAAGATCGTGGTGGTATTGCAATTGTTGCGTAATGCCTTGGGCATTCAGCAAATTCCCCCGACCATGACCCTGCAGGGGCTGGCGATTATTCTGACCCTCTACATCATGGCTCCGGTCGGCATTGAGGCGTTTGACCAACTGGCGGGGAAAGACCTGAAAAGCCTGGAGACCCCGGAGTTGGTGAAAACGATCAGCACCGCGGTAGAACCGTTCCGGCAATTTCTGGCCCGGCACGCCGCATCACGCCATCAGGAGTTTTTCCTGGAAACCGCCCGGCGGTTGTGGCCACCCAACGTGGCTGAAAACCTGGATGCCCGCCATTTTCTGGTGCTGATCCCGGCGTTTACCGTCAGTGAGCTGACCAACGCTTTCGAGGTGGGTTTTCTGATCTATCTGCCGTTTGTCGCCATTGATCTGATCATTTCCAACATTCTGCTGGCGATGGGCATGATGATGGTGTCGCCAATGACCATTTCGCTGCCGTTCAAATTGCTGCTGTTTGTGATGCTGGATGGTTGGACACGGCTCATCCAGGGGCTGGTGCTTGCCTACGTTCAATAGGGTCCACTCCATGAATGAAGTCCATGCTGTTGATTTTGCCGCCAAAGCCTTGTTGCTGGTGTTCTATCTGTCGATGCCACCGATCATCGCGGCTTCGCTGGTCGGCGTGCTGGTCAGCTTGTTTCAGGCCCTGACCCAGATTCAGGAACAGACCTTATCGTTTGCCATCAAGCTGGCAGTGGTCATTGTCACGATTTTTCTGACCGCCCGTTGGCAGGGTGGGGAACTGTTCAATTATGCATTAACCATTTTCGACCACATTCCGGCGCTGGCGCGATGAACGAATGGAACGAAGCGCGACAGGCCCTGATCGCTTTGGTCTTCAGCCTGCCCCGGATGCTGGCGGCGTTTACACTCTTGCCGGTGTTCAGCCAACAGTTGTTGCCGGGCATGACGCGGAATAGCGTCGCAGTCAGCCTGGCACTGTTGGCGCTACCCATCGTGATGGTCGATGCGCCGATGACCACTCCGGGCTGGGCGGAGGGATTGGCGATCACGCTGAAGGAAATCATGATCGGATTGCTGATCGGGTTTGGCGCGGCAATCCCGTTCTGGGTGATCGACTCCACCGGATTTTTCATCGATAACCAGCGCGGCACCACTATGGCCAGTTCCGTCGACCCCATGACCGGCGCCCAGACCTCACCCTTGGGCATTTTGCTAACCCAGACGCTGGTGGTGATTTTTTTCGTCGGTGGCGGGCTGTTGATGTTTCTGGGGGCGCTGTATGAAAGCTACCGACTTTGGCCGGTCTTTTCATTCTTCCCGCAACTGAATAGCGCGGTGCTGCCCCACCTGCTCGGTCTGCTGGATCGAGTGATGGGCCTGACCGTATTGCTGGCCGCGCCCGTCATTATCGCCATGTTTATGACCGAATTTGCTATGGGCCTGATCAGTCGCTTCACGCCGCAAATGAATGTCTTTTCGCTGGCGATGCCGATTAAAAGCGCGGTCGGCATCCTGATTCTTGTGTTATACATGACCTTGCTGTTTACTTTTCTGGATCAGGAACTGCTGGAGATTAATCTGCATTTCACCACCCTGAGTCAGTGGTTTCAATGAGCGAGAAAACCGAACAACCGACCCCGAAAAAACTGCGCGATGCGCGTAATAAAGGCCAGGTTTCTTCCAGTAAGGATCTGGTCTCCGGGGCGTTGATGATTGTAATGTTTGCGTTTCTTTGGATGACCTCGGATTTTTATTATCGTCAGTTCAAGGAATTGATTCTGTTACCCACCCTGTTCATGGTGCCTGGATTCGATTTTGGCTATAGTCTTGAACAGGTGCTGAATGGTCTACTGGTGCTTATGATCAAAATGATCGCGCCATTGTTGCTCGTAGCGGTGATCGTGACGATTGGAACACATGTTCTTCAATTTGGTCTGTTGCTGGCTTTCGAGTCGCTGAAACCTGATTTGAACAAACTGAATCCATTGGAAGGCATCAAAAAAATATTTTCCATCAAGAATCTGATTGAGTTACTGAAATCGATCATCAAGATCGCTTTGTTGGTGATTCTGCTGTATTACGTCATTCGGAATCATCTGGGCGATTTAATGAAAATCCCTCAGTGTGGAATCAGTTGCATTTCACTGATGCTGGGCGCATTGATGAAGGATCTAGCCATCAACGCTGCATTCGGTTTCAGCCTCATTGCCGGAGCCGATTTTGTATTTCAGAAATTTCAGTTTATTAAACAACTCAAAATGTCCAAAGATGAAGTCAAGCAGGAATATAAGGAAATGGAAGGCGATCCACGCATTAAGGGCAAACGTCGGCAGTTGCACCAAGAAATGATTTCACAACACACGGTGAATAGTGTGAAAAAATCGACGGTAGTGATTACTAATCCGACCCGGATCGCCATTGCGCTGGACTATCGGGAAGGCGAGACGCCATTGCCCATCGTGCGGGCCAAGGGCGAGAATCTATTGGCCAAGCGCATCATTGAGATCGCCCAGCAGGAAGGAATCCCCATTATGGAAAACGTGCCGCTGGCCCGGGCGTTGCACGAACAGGCTGCGGTCGATCAGTACATTCCTTCCGAGCTGATTCAGGCGGTGGCGGAAGTGTTGCGCTGGGTCGCACAACTGGAAAGTCGGCGTTGAGTCGGATATTTAGCGCATCAGTCATCTACTGGTCAGGTCAAAATTAACTTATGCCAAGCTCTATTCAATTCGATGCGCCGGGTTTGACCGGCACTGGCCCTGACGACTACTTCCAGACGTCGCCGGATACCGTCGAAGGCCGTTATCGTGGCGAGCGGGTGGTTCAAATCACGAATCAGTCTTCACTCCTTCAGGATGCTGCTGAAGAACTTACTTTTCAATTCGGCGAAGGTGAAGAAAAAACCTTGGCCAAACGCACCATCGAGGAGGAGGATCTGAAAGAGGATAAGCATCAGGATGCCGATGATATTAAACATGTTCAGCAGGTCATGGGGAAATTGGAGGATATGCACAAGAGCATTCTGGATCGGGTTCTGCAAATCATGATGCGGATGCGCGCCGCCGATGCTTCGGAGTTACGGAACCAGATTCGAGAGCAGTTGCCGGAACCGGCCCATCAATATGCCGCGTTGCTGGCGCTGGTAGCAAAGCTCCATGAACAAGATGCGCCCGCGGTGCAGATTCAGGCTGCTAAAACCGCTCTGCAACAACTCAAACAGGAATACGGATCGGCGATTCGGGCTGCGCTGAATATTGCGGAAGTCGTGACCGAGTTTACTGGCGCGCAGTTGGGCGATGTGCAGACCCTCCGTAATACCTACCGGGATACCGTGCTGGATCATCAAGACCTTGCCCAGACCTTCGGCAAATTGATCGATCAGTACGGTGATGCAGAATTGCCGCAGGCGATCCAGTATCTGGTCAAGGCGCTAGGCGCTGATCTGGCCGCTGATGGCGCATCGATTGACCGGAATAAGCTGAATGCCGTGCTGAATGATCTGTATCGACTCGAAGTACTCACCGGACTGCTGGAAGATTGCGATACGCTGGTAATGCGGAACCGGGGGCCTGACATCCTCTGCCGG
>CAIRMO010000033.1 GCA_903879705.1 uncultured Candidatus Competibacteraceae bacterium
CTTACCTCGGCGGGATACCACCGTAGAGGAGGTCATCCGTCAGATGGAAGTCCGCCACCGTAAACGGCAGGCCGCGATCAATTCGGCCTGTCGTCAACAAAAACATAATGAATAGTGACAGATATTCTGACAAAGTAGAACTAATCCTGCTCCAAAAGCTTCATCAGGTAGAAAAGTATTGGCAGGATGTTCGGGAGTGAGATCAACGGTAATCACTCCAAAATTTTCCGCCCACGCTACACGGGTCAACGAAATATCAATGAATAGCCAAATCCAGTACCTGTTTTTAATCATTTTATCTCCAGAATGGTTCACTGTTTTAGTCTCAACGGGTCTGCCAAAGTATCCTGAAAATGAGATAGCCCGGATAATATCAGCGTCGCTATCGGTCAAAATAGCGTTCGTTACTCGAAATTTACGCCTGCCGTCCAGCCCCAACAGGGCGTGATGACCTTGGGGCAGGATCGCCCATGATCGCCAAATCCGCGCTGATTCAGGTAAAGTTGTCGCCCCTGACCACCGAGGTTGAGCAAGATCATGCGGGATTATCGGATTGCGCCGTCCATTTTATCGGCTGACTTCGCCCGACTGGGCGCGGAAGTGGATGCAGTGCTGACGGCGGGGGCGGACTGGGTGCATTTCGACGTAATGGACAACCATTATGTCCCCAATCTGACCGTCGGCCCGCTGGTGTGCGCGGCGCTGCGCAAACATGGCGTGACCGCGCCGATTGACGCGCACCTGATGGTCAAGCCGGTGGATCGGATCATCCCTGATTTCGCCGCTGCTGGCGCGACGTCTATTACTTTTCACCCGGAAGCCAGCGACCATCTCGATCGCAGTCTCCAGCACATCCACGATTGCGGTTGCCAGTCCGGGCTGGCGTTCAACCCGGCGACGCCGCTGGATTGCCTGAAATATGTGATGGATAAGGTCGATATGGTGCTGTTAATGACGGTCAATCCCGGCTTCGGCGGCCAAAGTTTTATCCACGGCATGTTGAACAAGCTGTGCGAAGCCCGCCGGCTGATTGACGAGAGTGGCTACCCGATCCGGCTGGAAGTCGATGGCGGGGTCAAACTCGACAACATCCGCCGGATTGCCGAGGCCGGAGCCGACACCTTCGTGGCAGGTTCGGCCATTTTCAATACGCCCGACTACCGGGCTACGATAACCGCACTGCGAGCGGAATTGGCGAAAGCAAATGGCTAAAGACCGGTTTGAGAAGGTCACGGCGATATTTTTCGATCTCGACGGGACGCTGGTGGACAGCGTTCCCGACCTGACTGCGGCAATTAACGTCATGCTCCGCCAGCTCGGTCTGCCGGCGCGGGACGAGGCGCAGGTTCGCACCTGGGTCGGCAGTGGCATGAATCCGCTGATTCGCCGCGCCCTGGCTAACGATATGGCCGGCGAAGTGGAACCGGAACTGTTCGCTCGCGCCCGACCGCTGTACAAGGCCGCTTACGCCGACCACATCAGCGTCTATAGCGCCCTGTATCCGGGTGCGCGGGACGGACTGACCGAGTTGGCCGCTGCCGGTTGGCCGCTGGCCTGCGTCACCAACAAGGCTGCCGAGTTTGCCCTGCCCTTGTTGGAACGGTTGGACATCGGCCACTTCTTCGCCACCGTGATCGGCGGCGAGTGCATTCCTCATCCTAAACCGGCCCCGGATGCGCTCCAGCTCTGCGCCGAACGGTTGGGCGTCGCTATCGAATCCGGGCTGATGGTGGGTGACTCGCTCAATGACGTGGGCGCGGCCCGCAGCGCCGGCTGTCCGGTGGTCTGTGTTCCCTACGGCTACAACCACGGTCAGGACATCCGCGCCGCCCGACCGGATGCGGTGATCGATTCCATCGCCGACCTGCTCGCCCTGCTGGTTTAACCGAGGCTGTTCGCATTGCCATGAACCCAACCGAATTTCAGCGCCTGGTTGACCAGGGTTTCAACCGGATTCCGGTCGCCCGCGAGGTGCTGGCCGATCTCGACACCCCGCTCAGCACCTATCTCAAGCTGGCCGATGCCCCGTACAGCTATCTGCTGGAATCGGTGCAGGGCGGTGAAAAATGGGGCCGTTACTCGATCATTGGCCTGCCCTGCCGCAAGATCATCCGGGTGCGCGGCGATCGGGTCACGGTGGAACACGCCGGGGAAATCGTCGAGGCGCTGACCGTCCCCGATCCGCTGGCCTGGATTCAGGAGTTCCAGAACCGCTACCGGGCACCGGCCCACGGTGAGGGACTGCCGCGCTTCATCGGCGGGCTGGTCGGCTATTTTGGCTATGACACGATCCGCTACATCGAGCCGAAACTGGCGGATTGCCCCAATCCCGATCCGCTCGACAACCCGGACATTCTGCTGCTGGTGTCGGAAGATGTGGTGGTGTTCGATAATCTGGCCGGGCGGCTGTACCTGATTACCCTGGTTGACCCGGCGGTGGAACGCGCCTATGCCCGCGCCCAGCAACGACTGGACGACTGGGTGGAAAAGCTGCGGGCCGGTCACTCGCTGTATGCGCCACACCGGGTCAACCCGGAGGCGGGCGCTGCCGAGTTTGTCTCCGGCTTCACCCAGCCGGATTTTGAAGCGGCGGTTGAGCGGATCAAGGATTACATTCTGGCCGGCGACTGTATGCAGGTGGTACCGTCGCAACGCTTGTCTGCACCGTTCCGGGCTGCGCCGCTGGATTTATACCGGGCCTTGCGCGGCCTGAATCCCTCGCCATACATGTATTTTCTGCACTTGGGCGATTTCCACATTGTCGGCTCGTCGCCGGAAATTCTGGTGCGGCTCGAAGATGGATTGCTGACGGTGCGCCCGATTGCCGGCACCCGCCAGCGTGGCGCGACCGAGGAACAGGATCAGGCGCTGGAAGCCGAGTTATTGGCCGATCCCAAGGAACTGGCCGAGCATTTGATGCTGATCGACCTGGGCCGCAATGACGTCGGACGGGTCAGCGAAATCGGCAGTGTGCGCCTCACGGAAAAGATGGTGGTCGAACGCTATTCCCACGTCATGCACATCGTTTCCAATGTCACCGGACGGCTGCGGCCCGGCCTGACTGCGCTGGATGCGTTGCGAGCGACCTTTCCCGCCGGCACGGTCAGCGGTGCGCCGAAAATCCGGGCGATGCAAATTATTGACGAACTGGAGCCGGTCAAACGCGGGATTTACGCCGGCGCGGTCGGCTATCTGTCGTGGTCGGGGAACATGGACACCGCGATTGCGATTCGCACCGCCGTTCTTAAAGATGGGCGGCTGTATGTGCAGGTCGGGGCGGGCATCGTCGCCGATTCGATCCCGGCCAGTGAATGGGAAGAGACCATGAACAAGGGCCGGGCACTGTTCCGGGCTGCGGCGCTGGCAGAACGGGGACTGGACGAGCCGAGGCTGGCGGGGGAGTGGCGGCGGTGAGGACGACCAGGACGCTCTCTTGACCACCTGTTCCGTCATTCCCGCAAAAGCGGGAATCCAGTCCACCATTGAAATTGCGCTTTGAACCCCTGTGCGCTTTGAACCCCTGTGCGCTTTGAACCCCTGTGCGCTTTGAACCCATGACGAAAACCCTGCATCTGCTAATTCCCGGTCTACTCGAATCCATGCGGTTCGATCCCGCCGATTCACTGCCCGCCGTTGCAGCTCCGGCGTTGCGCTGGCTGCTGGCGCGTGCTGACGCTCATCCGGCACCAGTAACCCCCGACGAAACCCTGTTTCAACTCTTTAACGTGCCGATTCCCGCTGCTGCTGATTTACCGGTTGCCGCCGTCACTCGCCTGGCCGATGGCGGTGAGCTGGATGCCGGTTGGTGGCTACGAGCCGATCCGGTGCATTTGTGTCCCGACTGGCGCGGGATCTTTCTGACCGATGCGCGGGTGTTGGCGATTAAACCCGCCGAGGCGCAGGCGCTGACTGCCGCGTTCAACGAGACCTTCGCCGTAGACGGCCTGCATCTCGACGCTCGGCGGCTCAACCGCTGGTATCTGCGTTTGACCGATGATCCCGATATTCGCACCTATCCTTTGCTCAACGCCATTGGCCGCGACATCAGCCGGCTGTTGCCGCATGGGCCGAACCGGCGGCGCTGGCATCCGCTGTTGACCGAGGCACAAATGCTGTTTCATGGCCACCCGGTCAACCGGGCGCGGGAAGAACGCCATCAGCCGCTGATCAACGGGCTGTGGCTGTGGGGCGGCGGCATGGCACCAACCGATGCTAAATCGCCCGCCGCCGGTTTGTACGGCAATGACCCGTTGCTATGTGGCTTGGCGCGGCTGGCGAATGTAGCGATTGCGCCGGTTCCCGAACACGCTGGCGATTGGCTGGACAGCGCCGAGGGCGAAGCCGATAGCCTGGTGGCGCTGGAAACCATGCGCTACGACCTGGCGGATGGCGACCCGGCAAGCTGGGTGGATCATCTGGCGGAACTGGAAGTCGCCTGGTTTACGCATTGCCAACGGTGGCTGCAAACCGGGAAGCTGGCGGCGTTGCATCTTTATCCCGGCAACGGGCGGGTTTATACCCTGACGGGCGTGGCCCGTTGGCGATTCTGGAGACGAGCCCAACCGTGGTCTGCTTTCCGGGATCACGCGCATTCTGCCGCCACCCTTGTTACCCACCCATGACGCACTGATGACGCACTGATGACGCACCCATGACCCTTGATCCGCTGCTTTCCGTCATTGAAGTCAGCGCCATCGTCGTATCCACCATTTCCGGGTTGATCGAGGCGTTTCGCAAGCGCATGGATGCGGTCGGAGTTTTTGCCGTGGCCTTTGTCACCGCATTCGGCGGCGGCACCCTGCGGGACGTGCTGATCGACCGTCGACCGCTATTCTGGGTACAGCATCAGGGCTATGTCTGGCTGGTGCTGATCCTGACCCTGATCGCGCCGCCGCTGCTGCGTGTCGTGCGCCATCAACTGGTTGACCGGTTGTTGCAAGTCACCGATGCGCTGGGCTTGGGCCTGTTCGCCATTTCCGGTGCGTCGCTGACCCTGGCGGCAGGGATGCCGCTGATCATCGTCACGCTCATGGGCGTAGTCACCGGGGTGTTTGGCGGCGTCATGCGCGACGTGCTGTGCAATGAAATCCCGGCGGTGTTCCACGACCGCCAGCCCTATGCCCTGTGTGCATTTTGCGGTTGCTGGGTGTTTCTGGGCCTGACGGGCATCGGCGCGGAAGCATGGCTGGCCTTTTTAGCCGGGGCCGGAACTGCGTCGGGATTACGCTTGCTGGTACTGGCCGGCGGCTGGCGGATTCCGCCGTGGCCACCGGATCGGGAAACCTGACCGTCAGTCTCATTGCCATTATTTAAGGCGGTTTATTGCAAAGGTGTTGAATTTTCAGCTAATTAAGATGACATGCGTCGTTATACCAATTTCCAGTAGGTTTTCGCATTTAGGTCTCCCGGGTTCCGTCGTTCCCGCGAATGCGGGAATCCAGTCAGCCGCTGAAAAACTGGATATCCGCTCAGAAAAACGACTCCACATTTTGCCCTATTGCCCCTTTAAATCAATCATGTCGATCGAACCTCGTTCCTATTACCCGATCATCATCACCTTGTGCCTGGTTGAATTCATGGCCACGGTCGATTCCTCGATTGTCCTGATCGCCTTGCCGACGATTGCAGAATACTTCAACGCCACAACCTCTGAGGCGGCGGCAGTTGAATTGTCCTATCTATTATTCCTTTCCAGCGTTTTACTCATCTTCGGTAAGATCACGGATAAAATCGGACCGCGCCGCGCTTTCATTCTGGGGCAGATCGTGTTTCTGGCCGGATCGATCTTCTGTAGCATGGCCCCTAATCTCCTGCTGCTGATCATTGCCCGCTGTATTCAGGGGGTCGGTGGTGCGATGCTGATGGTCACGGTGTATGCCATCGTCATTCAGTTCGTGCCATTAGCCATCCGGGGGCGGACGCTCAGTATGCTGCTGGTGGCGTCCGCTTTAGGTTTCATGCTTGGTGCGCCGATCGGCGGATTGTTGACCGGTTATCTCTCGTGGCGCTGGCTGTTTTTTATCAATATCCCCTTGGGTTTATTCGTCCTGTTTTTTACGCAACGGACTTTTTCCAGCATGGTCGATCCGCCGCTGTCCCGATTTTTCCATGAACCCTTTAATTTCTGGAATGCCCTGTTCTGCTTTATGAGCGTTGGACTATTGTTTTACGGTTTGGGGGCAGGCCGTGAACTGGGTTGGCGGTCAATACCGATCTTGGGCAGTTTGCTGATTTCGGTTTTATCAGCGGTCATTCTAATCTACCGGGAAATCTATTGTCCTGATCCCTTCCTGGATATCGGTTTAATGAAAAACCGTTATTTCCTGTTCGGCCTGCTGGCTTTTTTCATGGTCGTGATGGTTCAGAACGGTTCGAGTTTTTTGTTGCCGTTCTACCTGGAACTGGTCAAAAAACTGGAGCCACAACACAATGGCCTGTTGATGATGATCGTTTCTGGCTGTTATGCCCTGCTGAGTCCAGTAGCCGGAAAAATGACTGATCAATGGTCGCCCCGTGGCTTGTGCATCATCGCCGCCGGGCTGTTGGGTATGGCTTGCCTGGTGTTTTCCAGTACGCTGGCGATCAGTGGTCTATTTTGGATCATCGTTGCGTTGGTCTGGTTTGGGGCGAGCTTCAGTCTCTTTCAAATACCTGCCGAGTATTTGTTGATGAGTTTTTCCCATGCTGAAAATCAGGGCAATATCTCCGGAATGTTCAACTTCATTCTCATCTTGGGAGCTGGAATCGGTATCTCCTTGACGGAAAGTCTATTTTCGGGCTATTTGCCCATTGGCCATGGGGCGCTGGCTAACGCCAAGCTACCGGTTGAAGTATTGACGAACGGATTCCAGAAGATGTTTCTCTGGGCCGCAGTCGCCAGTTTTATTGGCATGGGTTTCTGTTTTCTGGCGCGGGTCAATCCGCAGCCGGTGACTGAAAAAGTCGTTGAATAAAGGCAGGTTCTTTGAGAATTCTTGTAGAACCGGCAAATGTAGCAAATGTAGGTCGGGCAAAAGCGGAGCGTTGCCCGACGGGACGCTCTACTAATCGTGGCATCCCTTCCACAACAACTATCGAAGAACCGAGGAAAAACCATGACTCGCCAGTATTACTCCTTGACTCATCCGCAAAAACGCATCTGGTTTGGTGAGAAATTAACGCCCGGCTATGACTTCGCTACGATTGCCGGACGCATTACTTTCAATGGCCCTGCCAGTACCACCTTACTCAGTCAGGCCCTGAACCGAATTTTGGAAAAAAATGCCGGTTTGCGCCTGCACTTAGTGGAGCTGACAAGCGATGGTGACACCTTTTCCAATACCTGGCAGTACGTTGCCGAATATCAACCGATCACGATTCAGGTTCTGGATTTTTCCGCAGCATCGCTGACCGAGGTCGATGCTTGGTGTGTGGCGGAAAGCGCCAAGCCTTTTCAGTTACTGGATGCAGATTTGTATCAATTTGCTATTCTTAAAACGCGGAAAAGCACAACGCTTTTTCTGAAGTTTCATCACCTGATTGCCGATGGGCTGAGTTGTTGGGGGCCGTTTCTTGAACAACTCATCAGCTTTTATACGAGTCTGATCAATAAAGCCGACCTCACGTCGCACGAGGGGACTGAACGCTTGGGAGCCGACTTTGCAGAAAAACCCATCGTTTCCTATCTGAATTTTATTGAAGAAGAAGCTGCTTATCAGGCGTCGGCGCTATTCACTGACGATCGCCAATTCTGGCTGGAAAAATTTGCGGTTCCATTGGAAGATCAACCTGCGTATACGGTGAAAGGGCCGGCGGACGATCTTTCGGCGGAATCACTGACCTGTCCTATCCCGGACGAGTTATGGCAAGCGCTTAAACAATTCAGTCGTCAGCATCAAATCCCGCCCTTCCGCCTGTTATTAACCGGGTTATATACCTATTTCGCCCGCATCGATCAGCAGTACGATCGGGTGATGGAGTTGGCCCACCATAATCGCAATCAGCGGGCAGATTTACAGACCATCGGCATGTTCGTCAGCACCGTGCCACTGCGCCTAACGCTGAACCCTGAATGCTCGTTCCTGGAGGCTTTGCGCGAGGTCAGCCAGGAACTGAAAACGGTGCTGAAAGGCCCACAACGCTTCCCTTATAACCTGCTGGTCGAGGCGTTGCGCGCCCAGCACGGCACCGGTCTGAACAGCGCCTGCTCCATCTCCCAGGTTCGCCTGCCCAGCCTGCCCGGCATGGAGTTTCGGCATTATCAAAACACCTCGGCCACCGAGCCATTGAGCCTGTTTATCTATCCCAACGGCGACTTCGGTTTCCTGTTCCAGCGGGCCTGTTTCAAGGCGACGGACATCGAGGCGCTGTTTAACCGGCTGTTGACGCTGTTGCAGGACGCGCTGACGCATCCGGAGCGGCCGCTCTGGCAACTCAATCTGCTACCGGCGACGGAGAAACAACGGCTGTTACAGGACTTCAACGCGACGGCGTTACCGGTACCCACTGATCGCACCTTCCCGGAACTGTTCGCGGAACAGGTCGCCCGGACCCCGGATCGGTTGGCGCTGGTCTACCGGGATGAGCGCTATACCTATCAGCAACTCGACGCTAAAACCAATGCGTTGGCACGAGTGCTGCGGGATCGGGGCGTTCAGCCCGATGCCATCGTGCCGATTTTATTGCACCGGTCAGCCGAGATGCTCATTGCGGCGCTGGCAATCATGAAAGCGGGCGGCGCGTATTTGCCGGTCGATGCCGGTTATCCCCAGCCGCGCATCGATTTCATGCTGACCGACAGCGGTGCCACCCTGTTGCTTTCCCAGGCGGAATTGCGCGAGAAAGCCGGCGCGTTCCCCGGTGTCTGGCTGGATGTCCACGATCCTGCGCTCTATGCCGGTGGCGATTCGCCGGTGTGGGCCGGCAGTCGCCCGGAGCATCTGGCCTATGTGATCTATACCTCCGGCTCCACCGGCCAGCCCAAAGGCGTGCTGATTGAACAGCGCCATTTGATCAATGTGTGCTTCAGTGAAAACCGGGACAACGCGCTGACCGCCGAGGATGCCTTCGCCAATTTCGCCAGTTTCAGCTTCGATACCTCAGTCACCTGCCTGTTTCCACCGCTGCTGGTGGGCGCGGCGGTGCATATCGTGCCGGAAGAACTGCGGTTAGTGCCGGAATTGCTCAGCGCCTGGTTTGAAGAGCAGGGCATCACCCTCTGCGATTTCCCGACCCAGTTCGGCGAACAGTTCATGCAGTTGACCCAAAACAGGTCGCTGCGGCTGCTGATCGTGGGCGGCGACACGTTGAAAGGGGTCACGCCCCAGTCCTACACCGTGGTCAATGAATATGGCCCGACCGAATGCACGGTCACGGCCACCCGCTTCACGATTAACCAAGCCGACTACGCCA